>JBGPEO010000158.1:0-5803 GCA_041482895.1 Candidatus Dormibacteraceae bacterium
CTACGCGTACAAAGTCCAGTCGCTGGCGCTTGCTGCGGGAATCGGTGCGATCGCTGGCTACCTGCTCGCGATCAACATCACGCTGATCTACCCGGGGACCTACTCCGCCGACTTCACGTTCATCGGCTTCGCCATCCTCGTGCTGGGAGGATTGGGCAGCTACAGCGGGGTTGCGCTGGGTTCCGTGCTGCTTTGGTTCGTCCTGGAGGGGGCGCGGTTTCTCGACCTGCCGCTGTCGGCGGACAAGGTGGCTGCCCTGCGTCTTTTGATCGTCGGGCTGGTGCTCAGCTTGGTCATGGCGCTAAGGCCGCAGGGGATCCTCGGCAAGCGCGAGGAGATGGTGCTCCGTGGCTGACGGCATGGCGGCGAGACATGAGCAGGGTCGTAAAGATCCGATCTTCGCCGTGCGCGATCTGGTCAAGGGCTTCGGCGGCCTGATGGCGGTGGACGGGGCTACATTCCAGGTGAGCCGGGGATCTATCACGGCGCTGATCGGACCCAACGGCGCCGGCAAGACTACGCTCTTCAACCTCGCGACCGGTTTCATCAAGCCCGACCGCGGCGCGATCGAGTTCGAGGGCCAATCGGTCTTCCGCCGGCCGCCGCACGCGGTGGCGCGAAGGGGCATTGGGCGCACCTTCCAGATCACCAAGGCGCTGACCGCGATGACGGTCCTGGACAACATGATGCTGGCGGCTCCCGACCAGCCCGCCGAGCAGCTTTTGGGTCTGCTGACCCATCCGTTCAGCTGGCGCCGTCAAGAGCAATCGATTCGTGACCGTTCGATGGAGCTTCTCGAACGCTTTCGCCTCGCTTCGCTCGCCTACGCCTACGCCGGCACCCTGTCGGGCGGCCAACGCAAGTTGCTCGAGTTCGCGCGGCTCCTGATGGCGAAGCCGCGCATGGTCCTGCTCGACGAGCCGCTGGCCGGGGTGAACCCGGTCCTCGGCCAGCAGATTCTCGCCCACGTGCACGAACTGCGGTCCGAACAGGGCATCACGTTCTTGTTCATCGAGCACGACATGGAAGTCGTGATGAACAATGCCGACCGCGTAATCGTCATGGCCTTTGGCCGGGTCATCGCCAGTGGCCTTCCATTGGAGGTGCGACGCGACCAGCGCGTGATCGACGCGTATTTGGGAGCGCATGCGGAGGACGTTGCTTGAGCACTGACGGCGCGCTGCTTGAGGTCAGCGGTCTCATTGCTGGATACGTCCCCGAGGTGGACATCCTCCGCGGGATCGACCTTACGCTGCGACGTGGTGAGATCGTGACCGTGGTCGGGCCGAACGGGGCCGGCAAGTCGACGCTGCTCAAAGTGATGTTCGGCCTGCTGCGGCCTCGTCAGGGCTCCGTGCATCTCAAGGGCGATCGCATCGACGCGTTGCAGCCACATCAGGTGGCGCGGCGAGGCATGGGATACGTGCCCCAGCTGGAGAACGTGTTCCCTTCACTCACCGTAGAAGAGAATCTGGACATCCCGGCCCGGGGAATCGGGCGTGCCGAACAGCGGCGCCGCTTGGACGCGCTCTATGAGCTGTTCCCGCCCCTACGGCCGGCCCGCCGCCGCCTCGCCGGCCTGCTGTCGGGCGGCCAACGGCAGATGGTGGCGATGGCCCGTGCATTGGTTCCAGAGCCGGAGCTCCTTCTGCTGGACGAACCATCCGCGGGCCTGGCGCCGGAGTACGTCGAGCTCGTCTTCCAGAAGATCCTCGATATCCGCAAGTCGGGTGTCACGATCCTGATCGTGGAGCAGAACGCGCGCCGAGCTCTCGCGCTCTCAGATCGCGGTTACGTGCTCGAACTGGGCCGGAACCGGTTCGAGGGACCGGGCCCGGAGCTCCTCAAGAACGAAACAGTCATCGAGCTCTATTTGGGGCGACAGAAAACTGGAGGAAGTTCGTGACCGAGCTGGAGCAGAGCGTGGACTGGAGCGCCGAACTCAGCTCGAGACGGCTGAACTTCAGGCAGTTGCTTGATGGTGTCGGCTGTGACGTCGGCCTGGTGTTCGGCTGCGACGGCCACGCTCAGCATTTCCGTTATCTGACCAACTTCGTTCCCGTTCTTGGCGATTGCTGGCTGCTCGCAGCGGGCGACTTGCGCTGCTTTCTCACTTTCCAATGGCAGATCGTGGAGGCGATCGGGCGCTCGGGGATCGAGAAGTGGGATGCGGCTTTCAACCCGGTTCCGCTGGTGGTCGACGCCTTGAAGAAGGCTGGCCCCAAGCGCGTTGGCGTGGCAGGGCTGGAGCGCATGCCGGCCCCAGCCTGGCGGATGCTCATCGAGGGTCTGCCGGGAATCGAGCTCGTCGACGTGAGCCCGAGCCTCGCCATGTTCAGGCGGCGCAAGAGCCCACTGGAGGTCGACCGTCTGCGGGCCGCGGCTCGGCTCACCGACGCCATGCTCGACGCCGCTCGAACGAGCACACGCGAAGGCGTCTCGGAAAGCGAGCTCGCCGCGCATCTTTCGACCATCCCGCTAGCATCGGGTGGTCGCTGCGCCTTCGAGACGACGGTCGTCAGCGGAACCGAGCAACCGGTCCCCATCCGCATGCCCACTTCCCGGCGAATCGGCCGCGGTGACACCGTGATGATCGATCTCGGCGCCGAGGTCGACGGCTACCAGGCTGACGCGACGCGTACCTTCGTGGTGGGGTCACCAAGTGCGGCTCAGCAGAAGGTTTGGTCGGTGGTCATTGCGGCGTACGAAGCGGCCGTCGAGCTGGCGCGGCCGGGCGTCCCATGCCGCGACCTCCATAGGGCCGCCGCCAAGGTGATCGAGGCAGCCGGCTACCAGGTGGCGCACCGCATCGGCCACGGCATCGGCCTCGCGACCTCCTACGAGTGGCCGAGCCTAGACACTGAAGAGAGTCCGCTCGAGCCCGGCGTGACCATCTGCATCGAGCCGGGCGTGTACACACCAGGCGCGGGCAACATGAAACTCGAGGACGACGTCCTCATCACCGACACCGGCTGCGAGATGCTCACCAGGTCTGATCGCGGCCTCGAGCTGCGGGCATGAACCAGCAGCGCCGTCCGTGGCTTCGCGCCTCCAACTTCGGTGAGGTATGCGCAGAAACCTTGCGTGGCGACCCCGACCGGCTTGCCATGTTCGCCGACGGTCGCGAGTTCACTTACGCGCAGTTGGATGAGCGCGCTCGCCGCTTTGCAGGTCTGCTGCCTTCGATGGGCGTCGGTCCCGGCGACACGGTGGCGCTTGCCACCGGTAATGACTGGCGGTATGTCGAATGCCTGCTCGGCACGCTCATGGCCGGCGCCGTCGCGCTGCTAGTCAACGTCAAGCTGAGCCTCGAGACGCGGGCTTACATCTCGGGCCACAGCGAGGCCAAGCTGATTGTCGCCGACGCGACTCTCGGCGACAGGGTCGAAGCCATGGCTGAGCGGTCGCCGGCGCTGAAGGCCACGCTCGCCATCGGCGATGGGCTGGATGCTCTCAACTATGACGACGCGCTGGCCTCGGCCGTGCCGCTCGAGCAGGTGCATCCAACCGACCCGGACAGCCTCGCGCTCTTGATGTATACGTCCGGGTCCACTGGGAGGCCGAAGGGATGCATGCTCAGCCACAGCAACACGTGGTGGCAGGCGCGTTCCAGCGCTCGGTGCATGCTGCTCGACCGCAGCGACAAGGGCCTGGTCATGGGGCCCCTGTACCACGCCAACGCGCTATGGGCGATCCTGCTGCCGATGCTCTTCGTGGGCGGAGGCTTCGCGATCCTCAGGCAGTTCGAAAGGCGAAGTGTGCTCGAGGCGATCCAGCAGCACGGGATCACGTACACCTCCGGGACGCCCTCCATGTACTCGCTTCTGCTGGCCGATCCCGAGATCGACCGCGTCGACGTGTCGTCGATCCAGCTGCTGCAGTGCGGGTCGGCGCCCGTCCCGGGGGAGCTGATGACGCGCATCCGGGCTCGATTCCAGTGCGACGTGGTGGAGACGTACGGTCTAACCGAGGCGGGCGCCAACGTGCTCACGCCGCGCTGGGGGATCAAGAAACTCGGGAGCACAGGACTCCCAGTGCCAGATGTCGAGATCAAGATCACCGCGCCCGACGATCCCAGCCTCGAATGCGGGCCCGGAGAGGTGGGGGAGCTGTGGTCGCGCTCGCCGGCCAACGCGCTGGGATATCTGAACGAGCCCGAACTTACGGGGGAGCGCTTCTGGCCGGGTGGATGGATGCGCACGGGGGACCTGATGCGGCGCGACGAGCAGGGGTACTGCTACTTCTGCGGGCGCACCGATGACATGATCAGCGTCGGCGGGGAGAACGTGTATCCGAAGGAGGTGGAGACGATCGTGCTGTCCCATCCGGCGGTCGCGGACGTGGCGGTCGTCCCGGCCGCTCACTCCGTCAAGGGCCAAGCCCCGGTGGCTTTCGTAGTGCTGAAGACCGGAGCACATGCCACCGAAGAGGAGATCAAGCGCCATTGCCTCGAGAACGGGCCGGCCTACGCGCACCCTCGCCGCGTCTTCTTCGTCGACTCGCTTCCGATGTCTTCCACGAACAAGCTCGACCGCGGAGCGCTGAAGGTTCGCGCGGTGGAACTGCTGCCGCAGGGGTTGGAGTCGAAACGATGACGGATCCGGTGGCGCCGGCGGCGGCGGCCATGGCGCGCGAGGAAGCCGAGCGGCTCCTCGGCATGTGCGCCATCCATCGCGATCTCGGCCTGGAACTGACCGAGTGGCGGCATGGGCAGGTGCGCTTCACGTTCCGCCCGCCCGCATCTGTGCGGTCGGGCGACGAAGGGTTTATCCATGGCGGCGCGCTTGCGACCGCTCTCGACACCGCCGCATGCTTCGCGGTCATCGCAGCCATAGGCACCGACTGTTCAACTATCGATTTGCGCACGGACTTCTTGAGGCCGGCAAGCGCCGAAGAGCTTGCTGTCACCGGCACCCTCTTGCGAGCAGGTCGCCGCTTCGGCGTGGCCGACGCCACCGTGATCGCGCCCGACGGCAAGCTCGTCGCGACGGCCCGCGGCACGTTCACGTGGTGATTCAAGGGAGGATGTAATGGTCAAAACGAAGGAACTGAACGCGCTGGTCGACTTGCTCGACTCGGGCGCGGTGGCGCCGGTAGAGGTGGATGGGCAGCCGATTCTTTGCGTCAGCGTGTACGAAACCGCTCGATCGCAGGCGGAGATGTATCTACTTCGGCCCGGGCAGCGGATCCCTCCTCACAAGCATTCCGCCATCGACGATGTTTTCGTAGGCGTGCGCGGCCGGGGCCGGATCCGGACCTGGGACGTGGCCGGCAAGCCCCTCGACCACATGATCGATGCTGGCACCGTGCTGGTCGTCGAGCCGGGAAATCCACACGAGGTCTCGTGCGCCGGCGACGAGTTCTGCTACGTGCTCACGCAAAGCCCTAAGGAGCAGTACGACAGCGTGAGCTATTCAGCGCCGGAGCCGGTCGCCTCGTAACGTGAGTTTCGACGCCACGGCCCGCGAAGGTCACCTGGACTTTCGAGGGCATCAGATCTGGTTCCGAGTGGTCGGCGAGGACATGCCGGGGCGGTTCCCGCTGCTGACCTTGCATGGTGGGCCAGGAGCTGCCCATGACTGCATCGAGCCGCTCGGCGAGCTGACGGCCAAGGGTCGGGGCGTCATCTTCTACGACCAGCTCGGATGCGGGCGATCAGACAAACCACACGACGCGTCGCTCTGGACGATCGAGCTCTTCCTCGATGAGCTCGACGCGGTTCGTTCGGCACTCCGGCTGGAGCGCTTCCACCTCTTTGGCCTGTCGTGGGGCGGCATGCTGGCGATGGAGTTCGCCCTGCGCC
>JBGPEO010000159.1:0-5790 GCA_041482895.1 Candidatus Dormibacteraceae bacterium
CTGGAATGCCGTCCTTCAGCCGGCGGGACCGCCGGTCGACGGAAAGAACTTCAACCTCGTCGTCGGCAACATGATCACCGACGTCGCCGTCGTCCCAGGCACGAACGGCAGCCAGGTGCTGGCCGTCGCCGGCTGGCGCGGCGGAGCGCCCACGAACGGCCTGTACCTTTCGTCTGACGGGGGCGCCTCGTTCGCTTTCATCGCCAACCCGCAGGGTTGGGTGCCGGCCAAGGCCGAGGGCCGCACGACGCTGGCGTTCTCGGCTTCCGGCGATCGCGCGTACGCCATCGTGCAGAGCCCGTACCTGCTGAACGTCGGCACCAATGGCAAGACTCTGCTGCAGGGTGTTTACGAATCGGCAAGTGGCAACCCGACTGGACCCTGGACCAAGATCGCGGACTCGGAAAAGCTCCAGTCGAGCGGCTCCGCACAGGCGATCAGCCGGATCGGCAAGGGCTACGCGCCCGGCGTGCAGGCCTGGTACAACCAGTTCCTGGCCGTCGACCCGGCCAACAGCGACCACCTCTATCTCGGGTTGGAAGAGGTCTACGAGACCCAGAACGCCGGCGCCGGCTGGAACACGATCGCTCCTTACTGGAACTTCGGTTTCAGCTGCTTTTCCTACTCGCCGTTCGAAGGGACCTGCAACCACAACGGAGCCCATCCGGACCAGCACGCGGCGATGATCACGAACGGCACGCTGTACATCGGCAACGACGGAGGCGTCTACTCCCGGTCGACCGCAGACCACTCCGTGGGCAACTGGACCAACAACAACCAGCACCTCGATGTGCTCCAGTACTACTCGGCCGCGGGCAGCGGTGACTCGGTTCTCTACGGCGGCCTTCAGGACAACGGAAGCAACAAGGTCTTCAAGACCACGGGCTCGGTGCTGGACGACCAGGGCAACCCGATCAACGTGAGCTCGGTCCAGGTGTTCGGCGGTGACGGCGGCTACACGCTGGTCGACCCGGGCAACTCCAACAACGTGATCACGGAGTACGTCGGTCTGACGGCTCTCAAGTCGACCGACGGCGGAGCCAACTGGCACTTCATCCAGCCTGCGGACCCGGACCCCAGGTTCATCGCGCCGATCGCTATGGACCGGACGAATCCAGGCCACCTGCTCGCGGGTGGAGCGATTGTCTGGAACTCCGAATCCGGCATCGCCGGAACCACGGCAGGAACGGGCGCGTCGACCGACTGGCAGAACATCTACGACACTCGAAACGCGCTCGGAGCCAGCGCCGCGGCGCAGGTGACGGCGCTTGACGCAGTGACCATCGGCTCCACTCAGTACGTGGCGGCCGCATGGTGCGGTCCATGCAACGGCTCCTTCTCGACCGGTGGAGGCTTCCGCAGCGGCATCGTGATGCTGAGGAACAGCGGCACCGGGTGGAGCGTCACCTCGAACGTGTGCACCGGCACGTCGGCGGCGTGCGCGGCATCGGGGCTGCCTCACCGTTACATCAGCGGCGTCCGCATTGACACCGCCGACCCAACTCACGCGTATCTGTCCCTGTCCGGGTTCTCGCGCAAATGGATGATCGGCCCGGACGACCCGGGTGTCGGCCACGTTTTCGAATCCAAAACGAGCGGCGCAACCTGGACCGACGTGTCGGCCGGCCTGCCCGACGTCCCCGCGGACGATGTGGTGTACGAGCGCGGGAAGCTCGTGGTCGCGACCGACTTCGGCGTTTTCACCTCGGCGAATGACGGCGCGACGTGGTCTCGTTACGGATCCAAGCTCCCGAATGTCGTCGTCGATCAGCTCACCCAGGACCCGAACGGAAACCTGGTGGCCGCGACCCACGGCCGCGGCGTCTGGACGATCCCCGCGCCGTAAACAACCCGGACTTCCTTCACAAGGCCGCTGCCCAAGTGGGTGGCGGCCTTTGTCGTCATCCGCCGATTAAGGTTCAACTGACTTGGCATCGTGGTCGGAATTCGAGTCGGCCCAGCCTGATTTTGCATCGCGCGTGCGCGGGCTGATGTCGTCGCGCAAGCACCTCACGATGGCCACGCTGCGCCGGGACGGCTCGCCCCGGATCAGCGGCACGGAGGTCGAGTTCGCCGGCGGACAGCTGCAGATCGGATCCATGCCGGGTGCGGTTAAGGCCTTGGACCTGCGCCGGGACCCGCGAATCGCCATCCACGGCCCAACCGGCGACCCGCCCGAGGGCAACGCTTCCGCCTGGAAAGGCGAGGCGAAGGTCGCCGGCACCGCGACCGAAGTCGAATCGGGCAGCACCGCCCAGCGGTTCCTCATCGACATCCAGGAGGTGGTCATCACGCGCTTGAACGAAGCCGGCGACCGCCTCGTGGTCGAATCCTGGAGCCCAGCTCGCGGCTACCGCACCCTCGAGCGCGAATAATCGACAAAGTGCGCAGCCACCATGTGAACGATGCGTTGCCGGAGCTCGAGGCGCTGACCGTCGCGCGTGATTTTGGCGCGGTCCTGAAGCTCGGCGCGCCTTTGCTCATGATGCCCTGGAGCGCCGATGACCTGGCGCTCATCCGCCTCTACCTGGGTCAGGCGCACTGCAGGCTGGTGGAGCCGCGCGAGGCGCTCGTGTTGTTGCCGCCTGCCCGAGAGCACTTCGAGCGCCAGAGAAACGAGCGGCTTGCGGTCGAAGCGCTCGACTGGGAAGCAAGCGCGTGGGGCCTGCTCGAGGATCCTCGGTCATTCGACATGGAAAACGAGGCCCTGGCGCGGTGCCGCAGGCTCGACCCCCCGCGGCAGCAGCTCGAGGCCCGCATCCTGGGCCACCTCGCCAACATGTTCGTGGTCACGCGATCGTGGACCCTGGCGATCTCTCATTACGAGGCGGCCGTGGAGGCTGCCAGCGCGGTCAAGGATCTGCTTCAGCTGGCCAAGATGCACCACGGACTCGGCGTCGCCTACCAGCGGTCGACTCACACCGCGAAGGCGAGAGGCCACCTCGACAAAGCGCTCGCGCTTTATTCGATCGAGTCAGACCTGAGCGCCGTCGACAGGGTCGAGAACGATCTCGGCAACCTACTTCTTCGTGAAGGCCGTTTGGCCGCCGCCGAGCGACATTTCCTCAAAGCCCTGGCCGGCGCCGAGGAGCTGCAGATCAACCGGCGCGGTCGCGGAT
Source organism: Candidatus Dormibacteraceae bacterium (assembly GCA_041482895.1). GTDB lineage: Bacteria > Chloroflexota > Dormibacteria > Dormibacterales > Dormibacteraceae > Palsa-870. Next base: position 3,120 of record JBGPEO010000159.1, read on the forward strand.
ACATCCTCGCCAATCTGGGTGAGGTGTGTATCCGCACCGGACGCATGGAGGAAGCCCGCAACTACCTGGACCAGGCGCTTGAAGCCGGCAAGGCGTTCGACGAACGAATCGTCGTGGCTGACGCGGCGATGTTGCTGGGACGCCTCGAGGAAGGCCTGGGAAATCCCGGGGCTGCGGATGATCGCTTTCGGTTGGCGATCAGCGCCCTCCAGGCGATCGACATGCCGAACCGGCTCCGCGACTGCCACCTGGAATACGCGCAGATCCTCGAGGATCGTGGCGAAATCCACGCGGCGCTCCGGCAGCTGAAGCTGGCTGTCGCGACAGAAAGGACGGTAGCGGCCGAGACTGCGGGCTAGAGCAGCCGGGCTACGCGCGCATGCCGCCCGCCATCGCCTGGAGCCTGCGGATCCTCTCCTCCAGGGGCGGGTGGGTGCTGAACAGGTTTGAGAGCGTGGTGCCACCGAGCGGATTGACGATGTAGAGGTGCGCGAACGCGGGCTGGGCCGTTTGCGAGGGAATCACCTGCGTCGCCCGCTCCAGCTTGCGAAGCGCCGATGCGAGGGCCATCGGATCGCCCGACACCTCAGCGCCCGTGTGGTCCGCCTCGAACTCGCGCGATCGGGAGACCGCGAGCTGAATGAGCACCGCGGCGATCGGCGCCAGGATGACCATCAACAGCCCGCCTATCAGTGCGCCGGCGCCCTCACCGTCCCGCTCGTCCCGGCCGCCGAAGCCGCCGAAGATCAGGCCCCACTGCGCGAAGCTCGCGATCAGAGTGATCGCGCCCGCCAACACCGCCACGACGGAGCTGATCAGGATGTCGCGGTTGCGCACGTGCGCAAACTCGTGAGCGAGAACTCCGTACAGCTCCTCTTCGTCGAGGATTCGGAGCAGACCCTCGTTGACACAGATCGCCGCGTGGGAGGGGCTGCGCCCGGTCGCAAACGCATTAGGCGACGGGTCGGGGCTGACGTAGACGCGCGGCTTTGGCACGCGGTACTGGATCGCGAGCCTGTCGGCGAGGCGGTGAAGCATCGACGCCTCCTCCGGTCCGACCTCTAGCGCCTGTGCGGACGCCAGGGCGATCCGGTCGCTGAACCAGTACGCCGAGGCGTTCATGACGAGGGCCAGGCCCAGGAAGGCGTACATGCCGGCCACCCCGAACGTGAGCCGGCCGATGAGCACGAGCAGCACCGTCAACAGGACCAGCCAGAAAGCCGTCCTCAACTGATTCACGGTGTGATTCTTCCCCGCTCCAGCAGGCGTAAACCGCCCTCGGCACTGCCGACCGAGGTCTAATCGGCTTCGGCCGTTAAGTAGCCCGTTACTATTCAGGCTCCGGGCCGTATTAGAGGTAACAGATGCCAGCCAGCCGCCCCCGCGCCTCCGCCCGAGTCGCCGCCGCCCTGGTGCTGACCGCGGTGCTCTCCCTTGCCGCCTCTGTCGGCGCCCAGGCGGCCACGAATCCCGTGTCGATCACGGTGAACGTCGGGTACAAGGGGCTGGTCAAGGCACAGCAGTGGATGCCCGTGACGGTCGACGTCACCAACAAGGGCCAGGACGTCAACGGCACCGTCGAAGTGACCACAGGGATCAACACGAACGGGCCGCCGATCGGCTCGGTGATCTACCAGGCCCACGTGAGCGTGCCTTCCGGGGCCACCAAGCACCTGAAAACCTACCTGGTCGAGGACCAGGCGCCGACCACGGTCTCGGCCCGCATCGTGCAGAACGGGCAGGTACTTGCATCGGCGGACGCCCAGACCAACACAGCGGCGACGGTGCTGATCGGGGTGCTCTCCGACCAGACGACAGCCCTCGACAACTTTGCCGCCGTTCATCCGGGCGGCCTGGCGGCCAGCGTCGCGCACCTGTCGCTCGAGGACGTCAGCGACTCGCCGATCCTGTTGCGCGCGTTCGATCTCATCGCCATCGACAACTTCGCCACCGACTCGCTCACTTCCGCCCAACGCGACGCCCTCACCGACTACGTGCAAAACGGAGGCGCGCTCTTGCTGGGCACCGGCGCTTCCTGGCGCAAGACGCTGGCGGGCGTGTCGTCCACCCTCCTGCCCGTGAGCATCGACGGCACGACCACCCTGAACTTCGTCTCAGCGACCGACAACCTGTCCGGCGTGGTGATCGCGACCGGCACGGTCACCCCGGGATCGGACGCCTGGCTGGCGGAGAGTTCGCGGCCCTTGCTGGCGGAGAAGCTCGTGGGCAGCGGAATCGTCACCCTCGCAACCTTTGACTGGAACCAGTCGCCGGTCGCCGGGTCGGCGGAAGCCGACACGCTCCTGCGCCAGGTCCTCGTGAGGACGCTGTTTTCGGCGGGCGCGGCGCAGGGCATGTTCTTCAACAAGGGGGGCGGGGTCGGAATCGGAGGATCGGGCTCGACTGCCGAGCGCAGCAATTCCGTCTCGCAAGCCCTGAACAGCCTGCCCGGGCTGGATCTGCCCTCGCTGCTGGTGATCGGCATTCTCGTCCTCGCGTACGTGCTGTTCGTGGGTCCGATCAACTACTTCGTGCTGAGGGCGCTCAACCATCGCGCCCTGGCGTGGGTCACGGTGCCGCTGATCGCGATCGTGGCGTCGGCCGGGGCATTCGGCACCGGCCTGTTCACGAAGGGCCGATCGGTGCAGACAAACCAGGTCTCGATCATCCA
>JBGPEO010000160.1:0-5765 GCA_041482895.1 Candidatus Dormibacteraceae bacterium
GCGTACCTCTTCCTCCCAGCCGAGGAGGTCGGTCTCCTCTTCGGTGGGCGGCTCGCCTGGCAGGAGCCGGATCGATTTGATCAGCAGGAGTCGCGCGGCCATCCATAGGAACTCCGCCATCTCCTGCGGATCGGCGACCTCACGCGAGGCGACCTCGACCAGGTAGGCGTCCGTCACCTTGGCCAGCGAGACCTGGAAGATGTCGAGCTCCTCGCGTTCGACCAGCGCCAGGAGAAGCTCGAGAGGTCCTTCGAACACCTGCGTGCTTACGCCGAGGCGCGGGCCAGCAAGCGGCTGTTCCACGGTCGGTAAGGATAGGGCTCCGGACGAGCCAGGCAATCGTGGCGGCCAGGCCGGATTCACTCCGGCCGTCCCCAGCACGCAGATAAGTCTTCACGCGTGGCGAGGAGAACCATTCTGTAGATCCCAACCGCGGGAAGATGAGCAGCCCCTTCGGCGAAGCCGATCGGGCGATGAGAAGGAACCGTCAGGTTCCTTCTCATATGGTTATCGCAGATTCACCTGGTGGAACTTCTCGACCCCGGCGGTGGCACGCCAGCGACGCATGAGGGCCGCCGGGCTTTTCGTCTGGCTCGCGTGGGCCAGGCGCGATTCGATCTTCTTGCCCAGGACCTCGCTGACGTCGATCTCGAGCGTGGGCAGCAGACCGCCGAAGCACCAGGCCTCGGCGGTTTCGTGCGGCGGGCCGGCTTTGGGGAAGCTGAGGGGATCCCTAGCGCTCGGCCACGCCGCGTCCAGCGCTACGCGGCCGACGACCCGGTGGTCGGGATGAAAGCGATAGGGAACGTTCGGGTCGAACGTCATCAGTACGTCGGGCTTCGAGGTTCGGATCTCGCGCACGAGCTCCTCGCGCAGCTCGAGACTTTCGACCAGCTCGGCGTCGGGGCGCCGGAGAAAAGCCACACGCTTGACGCCGAGCACCTCCGCGGCCAGCTCCTGCTCGCGCTCCCGGATGCGCGCCACCTTGGCGCGGGATTTGCTCGCGTCGCGCGCTCCCTTGTCGCCTGAGGTCGCAAGCACGAAGTCGACGGCCGCGCCATGGCGGGCCATCAGCAAGACCACTCCCGCGCAGTAGAACTCGATGTCGTCGGGGTGCGCGACGATGCACAACGCGCGCTTGATGCGGCGGTCCTCCGGCCCGCTGAAGAGCTTCGCCATCAGGACCTAGACGTCGCGATCAGGCCGGATTCACTCCGGCCGTCCCCCAGCGCACATAGAGTCACCCCGCATGGCGGCGAGAGACATTCCGAAAATCCAATCCGCGGGACGATGAGCAGGCCCGTCGGCAAAGCCGACCGGCCGATGCATTCAGTAAGTCCCATCCTGGCCGCGCTCGCGCGCAGAAGGAACCGGAGGTTCCTTCTCATATTCATTTCCTGGATTCCTCCAGCAGCTCATGTGCTCGCGCCACGGCCTTCGGTGTGACTCCTCCGCTCATCATGCGAGCCAGCTCTCGCGCGCGCTCGTCGTCGGAGGTCAATTCCCGCACGGTGACGACATTGCGCCCATCGGGACCTGGTGACTTCTCCACCAGCAGGTGATGATCCGCGAACGCCGCGATCTGCGCGAGGTGCGTGACCACCAGCACCTGGTGACGCGCGCCCAGGGCCTTGAGCCTGAGGCCGACCTGCACCGCAGCCTCGCCGCCGATACCCGCATCGACCTCGTCGAACACAAGCGTTGGCAGCCGGTCCGCATCCGCTCCGACAGTCTTGATGGCGAGCATCACGCGGGCCAGCTCGCCGCCTGAAGCGACTCGAGCCAGAGGCTGAAGCGGTTCGCCTGGGTTGGCCGAGAACATCATCTCCGCGCCCTCCGCGCCGGTCGGTCCGATCTCGGCTCCGGGTCTGAGATCGATCTCGAAGCGGGCCCCCTCCAGGCGCAGGCCGGCCAGCTCGTGCGCGACGGCCTTCTGCATGCGGCGGGCCGCGAGCGTGCGCGCCTCCGTCAGCAATCCAGCGTCCGCTTCCAGGGCGGCACGCCGCGTGACGAGCGCAGTCTGGGCATCCGCGAGCGCCCCTTCGAGGTCCTGGGTCGCGCCGATCTGCACCTCGAGCCGGCGGAGCTCGTCGGCGGCGGATTCGAGCGTGCCGCCGTACTTGCGCTTGATGCCATCGAGGACCGCGAGGCGTGACTCGATCGCCTCGAGCCGCGCCGGGTCTGTATCGAGCACCTCGCCGTAGCGCCGGATCTCAGCGGCCGCGTCGGAGGATTCCTCCGCGAGCCCCTCCAGCCGCGAGGCCTGCTCGGTGAGCCGCGGGTCGAGCTCGGCTGCGGAGCGAATCGCGGCGGCCGCGCGAGCCACACCGTCCTCGTGCAGGGCGTCGATCGCCTGTTGCCCGAGCTCCGCAAGGCGAGCCGCATGCCGTCCGGCCGCGCGCTCCGCGGCGAGCTGCTCGTCTTCGCCCGGATGCGGGTCCGCCGCGCGCAGCTCCTCGAGCTGCCACCGCATGTACTCCTGCTCGCGTTTTCCGCGCGACCGAAGCTGTTCGAGGTCGCGAACCTTGTTGCCGGCATCGACCCATGCCGCGTGCGCCGCAGCCACGGCGGAGCGCTGTTCCGCAGCACCTGCGTAACCGTCGAGCAGCTCGGTCTGCGTGGCGCTGTCGAGCAGCGCGTGGTGCTCGTGTTGCCCATGAAGCGCGACGAGGTTGCGCCCGAGCTCACGCAAAGCTTCGGCCGGCGCCGTGCGCCCGTCGATGCGAGCCGCGCTTCGCTTACCGAGCTCGCGCTGCAGCACGAGCGCAGTCCCGTCGGATTCGAAGGCGCCTTCAACCGTGGCCCGGTCGGCTCCGTGACGAACCTGGTCGGCGCCGCCGCGCGCGCCCAGGGTCAGGCTCAGCGCATCGACGATGAGCGACTTGCCACTCCCTGTCTCGCCGGTGAGGAGGTTGAGGCCCGGCCCGAAGCGGACCCGGCACTCCGCGACCAGAGCCAGGTCGCGGACCCTGAGTTCTTTGAGCACTACTTCCTAACTATTTCTTGGGGACGAGTGGGCGGCCCCAGCCGAGCTTTTCGCCCAGCCGGCGGTAAAACTCTTCCGGCGGGCTGAAGCGAACCACCTTGAGCCGGCGCGGATGCGACCCGCATCGGACTATGTCCCCCGATGCCACCGAACGCCCGCGGCGGCCGTCGATGCGCATCTCGGCCGGCCCGCGGAGGACCGACAGGCTGATGTCCTGCCCGGGCGGAAACACGATTGGACGCACCGTCAGAGCGAACGGGTTCATCGGCACCAGCACGAGGTCGCGAAGGGTGGGCTCGAGGATGGGGCCGCCGCTCGCCAGCGCGTACGCCGTGGAACCCGTCGCCGTCGAGACCATGACACCGTCGGCGTCGATCACCCCGACCGCCTGGCCGCCGACGTCGATCTCGACCCGGAGCATGCGAGCCGCGCCCGAATGGTCGACCACCACCTCGTTGAGTCCGATCGCCCGTGCCACGGTCCGCGTGCCGCGGCTGAGGGTCACCTGGAGGATGGTCCGTTCCTCGATCCGGTAATCACCGTCGAGGAAGCGCTTCAACCCCTGTTCGAGGTGCTCGGCTTCGACCTCTGTCAGGAAGCCGAGCCGGCCGAGGTTGACGCCGAGGAGTGGAATGCTTCGCGGCGCGGCGAACCTGGCACCGGCGAGGAACGTGCCGTCGCCGCCGAGAGTCACGACCAGGTCGCACCCCTTGAGGCGATCGGTGACCGCTTTCGTGGGGCCATCACGGTTCGATTCAAATGTCTCGACGCCGCGCTCCTTCAAGGTGGCGATGGCGCGGTCGACCACCGACTGGTCAGCGCCGGGCCCACGAAGAATGCAGGCGATCATTTTGGCGCCAGGTGAAAGAAGAATTCCTGGTTGCCTTCGGCGCCGGCCAGCTCGGAAGCCGCTTCGCCGGCGACCTCGTAGCCATTGCCTTCGCACCAGGTCCTGAACCGCAGGAGCGCAACCTCGATCACGACCTGGTCGCGCACGATGCCTCCCTTCCCGACGTCGGCCTTGCCGACCTCGAACTGCGGCTTGAAGAGCGCCACCACCTCCGCAGTCGCAGCGGCGCGCCGCACGGCGGGCAACACTTTCTCGAGGCTGATGAACGACAGGTCGGCGACGATCAGGCTGACCGGCTCCGGGAAGGAGTCGAGGTCGCGGGCGTTCATGCGCTCGATCACCACCACGCGGGGGTCCTGGCGCAGGCGCCAGTGGATCAGGCCGCGGCCGACATCGATCGCGAACACCTTCACGGCACCACGCCGCAGCAGCACGTCGGTGAACCCGCCGGTCGACGCGCCGATGTCGGCGCAGACTCGGCCGGCGGGATCGACGTGAAAGCGATCCAGCGCCGGGCCCAGCTTCAGAGCGCCTCGACTCGCATACCCAGGGCTCTCATCGACCGTGATGACATCGTCGTCGCGCACCGAGCGATCGGGGCGGCGCTCGGTCTCACCTGATACGCGCACCTTGCCGGCCAGGATCAAGGCCTGGGCGCGCTGCCGCGACTCGATGAGCCCGTTCTTGGTGAGCACAACGTCGAGGCGCGGCATCGCCTTCAGAGGATGAGCCCGACGCCGATGCCGAGCAGGGCGCCAACCACGACCTCGACCGGTGTGTGGCCGAGCAGCTCGCGCAGCTTCTGCTCCTGCATGCCGCGCATATGCACGAGGTCTTCGACCAGGCGGTTCAGGATGGCGGCCTGCCGGCCGGCGGCGCGGCGCAGCCCTGCGGCGTCGTACATCACCACGAACGAGAAGATAAGGGCGATCGCGAACGCGGCGGAAGAGACGCCCGCATATTTACCGACCGCGGTGGTCATCCCCATCACGATCGCGGCGTGGCTGCTCGGCATGCCTCCGGTTTCGGCGAGAACTCGAAGGTTCAGCTTTCGCTGACGCCAGGAGGTGAGGATCACCTTGGCCGCCTGCGCGATCGCCCAGGCGACCAGCGGGGCGAGCAGAAATTTCACGCGCTCACCGCGTGGTCTTTTAATGATTGAGAGATCTGGTCGGCATGGGCTTTCAGCTCGTCGAGCCGCGATTGGGCTTCGGCGAGTATGCGGACCGCGCGCTGGTGGGCAGCCACGAGCTCCTCGAGGGGAGCCGTGCCGCTCGCGAGCTCGGCGATCGTCTTCTCGAGAGTCGCGAGCAGGTCCTCGAACCGCGCTGACTCGATCGGCCGCTCGGTGCCTGTCGTGTTCAATTCGCGTCAGGCGCGGCCGCGGCGCGGGGCGCGGTGGTCGCGGCGACCCGTCCCAGGATGCCGTTCACGAAGCGACCCGCCTCGTCTCCGGAGAATGTTTTGGCCAGCTCGATCGATTCATTGATGGCAGCTTTCGTCGGGACATGGCGGTCGATCGCGATCTCGTACACCGCGATCCGCAGGATGATGCGGTCGACCTTGGCCATCTGGCCGAGCTTCCAGTGGTCCGAAGCCTCGCTGAGGATGGAGTCGAGCTTCTCGCGGTTGGCGATCACGCCCTGGACGAGCTGCAGGGCGAAGGTCGCGACGTCCGGCGTCGCCGCGCCCTCGAACGCGTGGTAGCGCAGGACCTCCTCCGTATCGTCCTCCGCGCCCTCGAGCTGGAACAGCGTCTTGAGCGCCAGCTCCCTGGCCTGGTGTCTCTTGCCCACCTGGCGCCGGTTAGCTGGCGAAGGCGACGCTGGAAACGAAGACGTTGACCTCCCCCACTTCCAGGCCGAGCATCCGCTCCGTCGCTTCGACGACATTGGTCTGGACCGAGGCCGCAACCTCTGCCAGCTTCGA
>JBGPEO010000161.1:0-5672 GCA_041482895.1 Candidatus Dormibacteraceae bacterium
CAGGAGGTTGGTGGCCAGCGTCACCGCTTTGTTGCCCATCACGAACCAGAAGCTGAAGGCCGTCTGCCCCACAAACCCGCGAACCCCGTAGACGACGTCAGCCCGGCCCTCCTGCAGCGGCTGTAGCAGCACGGGATAGTCGCGCGGGTCGTACTCGAGGTCGGCGTCCTGCACCAACGCAAAGGGCATGTGCAGCTCGGAGACGGCCCGGCGGAGGGCGGCCCCCTTGCCCTGGTTGGTTTCCTGCCGGAACGCCCGGATCCGCGGATCGGCGGCGGCCATGCGGGTCAGGATCTCCCAGGAGCGATCGGTGGAACCATCGTCGACAGCAATCACCTCGCCGACCTGGGGCTGCTCGAGGACGTGGCCGAGAATGATCTCCAGGGTCCGCTCCTCGTTGAAGACGGGCATCATCACCGAAAGGAAGGCCTTCCCGCTCATGCGCCGACCACTCTAGCGGCGTAGCCCGAGGCCGTACATTGTCTTGACACCTACCGGCCTGTAAGGAGACGCCCAATGTCCACCCTCGCTTTCGACCCTGAAGAGACGACTCAGTGGGAGAAGACCCACCCACGCACGATCGCACCGGAACAGTGGAAGAAGTTCGAGGGCTACGCCGCCGAGATCTTCCAGGCGTTCGGTATGAACCTCGACACTCCAGGCACGACGACTACTCCGACCCGGTTCCTCCGAGCGCTTTTCGACGCGACGAACGGTTACGAGGGCGACCCCAAGCTGCTCACCGCCTTTCCAACCGAGTGCCACGGCGGGCCCGACTGCAGCATCAGCCAGGTGATCGAAGGTCCGATCGAATTCTTCTCGCTTTGCGAGCATCATGCGCTTCCCTTCCACGGCCACGCGTACATCGGCTACATCGCGCACGAAGAGATCATCGGCATCTCCAAGCTGACGCGGCTCGTGCGCGTCTTCTCTCGGCGGTTCACGGTCCAGGAGCGGATCGGGGTGGAGATAGCGGACGAGCTCGTGCGGGTGCTCCAGCCCCATGGCGTGGCCGTGCACTTGAACGCGATGCACCTCTGCACGCAGATGCGCGGCGTCCGCGAAGGCCACTCCCGCACCTGGACGTCGTTCTGGCGCGGCAACTACGAGAACGATCAGGGGCTCAGGACGGAGTTTCTCCAGGCAGTCGAAAAGACCAGCCACTGATGGCGCTGGAGCCGTTCGAGGTCCTCTACGAGGCAGACCTGCCTGCGTACAAGCTGCCGGCCGACCTGCATCACCTGTATGGAAAGCTGGGCTTTCCCGCGCGCGTCGTCTACTCCAACTTCGTCTCGTCGCTGGACGGCGTGGTCACACTTGGCTCGAAGCCGTCAGCGGGCTCGACCATCAGCGGCAAGTACCCGGCCGATCGCTTCCTCATGGGCCTGCTGCGCGCGTGCGCCGACGCCGTCTTGATCGGCGCAGGCACCTTGCGAGCGACTCCAGGGCACCTCTGGACGCCTGCCCATATCTACCCAGAGCTCGCAACTGAGTTTCTCGCGCTCCGCAGCGCTCTGGGCCGCACCACAGAGCCGCAGCTGGTGGTTGTCACAGCAAGCGGCAATCTCGACGCCTCTCACCCCGCCATCGTAAAAGGCGCGATCGTGATGACCACCGTCGAAGGCGCCAGGGCGATAGGGAATCGGTTGCCGAAAACGTGTGAGGTGGTCGGAACGGGCATGGGGCTGAACCTCGGCAATGTGATCGCCGAGCTGCGACGTCGCGGCCTCAACGTGGTACTCACCGAAGGAGGCCCGCACGTGGTCGGTCAGCTGATCGAGGCGGGCCTGCTGGACGAAGCTTTCCTCACCGTCTCACCGGTCATCGCAGGCCGCAACGGGGAGAAGCGGCTGGGCATGGTCGAAGGGGTCGAGCTGCTCCCGGGCCGCGGGGTCTGGAGCGACCTGGCCGGCGTCAGGCGCCACGGGGACTATCTGTTCTTGCGCTATCGAACGCCTGCGCCCGCAGGGCGCGCTTGATCCCGTCCTGAGACTCGAGCAGCGTGCGGCGCAGCGGACCGGGGAGGTCTGTGGCAAGCGCCGCGTCGGTCGAATCGACCACCTCCTGGGTGATCACCGCCCGCGGGTACATCAGGCGGGCGATCCAGATGGCACCCTCGGCGGTGTTGGCCTTCCACACCGGCAGCAGGCTTTCGAAGAACGGCTGGATGAACGAGCTCAGCAGGTCTTGCTGATCCACGCGGTGAAATCCATTTGAGATCGCCCGCTTGACCGCAAGCGAAGGCGCGTCGCCATGCACCACAGCATTCCAGGCCCACTGCTTGTCCAACGCCACGGGCCGGGCCGCGCGCGCCGCAGCCCACTGCCGCCGGCCCTCGTCGGACGGATCCCGTTCCAGCTCGCGCGCCAGGAGCTTGTCATCCGCGACGCCAATGGTCGCCAGCGCGTTCACCGCCGCCCACCGGACCTGAAAGTCGACCGCCAGCCCTTCTGGACCGGTATTGCCTTCGAGCAGCCCTCGCACCCATTCGACGTCCTCGGGTTTGCGGGCCGCGCGGATGAAAGTCGTCGTCCACAGGAGCTGCACGTCTCCGCCCGGTGGCGAGGTGTCCAGGTGTGTTCTTGACGCTGTGGCCAGCAGCGCGCGAGCGGCCTTGCGGCTCCCGGGATCGTTGTACCTCTCCGCCACGAGCTCGGTGCGCGCGAGAAGCGACTCGAGGGTGGAGGCGTCGGTCTCGACCGCAATGTTCTCCAGCACGATCGCGATGTAATCGCTCGCGCCCAGCTCCGCATCTCGCGCCATCTCCCAGAGCGCGGCCCAGGCGAGGCCTCGCGCCAGTGGATCGTCGATCTCCCGCAAATGATGTTTGAGTGTCTCTAGCGATCTCGTGTCCAGCCGGACCTTGCAGTAGGTCAGGTCGCCATCGTTGGGAAGGACGAGGTCGGGCGCGCGCTCGCCGGCCAGTTCGGTGATTGGCGTGGCCTCCGCTTCAGTCAGCGTCCCCGGCGCCGCGCCGGGGATGTCGAGCTCGACCGCACGGCGCCTCTTGAGGCGTCCGCCGTCGAGGTCGAACAGGCCGACGCGTAGGCGGTGCGGACGCAGGGTCGGGTGCTCAGGCGGCGCCGACTGTTTCAGCGTCGCGGAAGTGATGACGCCGTCCTCCACCTGGAGCAACGCCTCGATCGTGTTGACGCCGGCGGTCTCCAGCCACGCGCGCGCCCATGCATGGAGGTCGCGACCTGACGCCTTCTCCAGCGCCTCCAGGAAGTCGGCCAGCTCGGTGTTGCCGTATGCGTGGGCCGTGAAGTACGTGTTGATGCCTTTGAAGAACGCGTCTTCCCCGACCCAAACGACAAGCTGCTGAAGGGCCGCGGCGCCTTTGTTGTAGGTGATCGCGTCGAGGTTCAGCGCGAGGGCCTCGACGTCTGGAATGTTCGCGACGATCGGGTGAGTGGTCGGCAGCTGGTCCTGCGCGCGCGCGGCTGCCTTCGTCGAGGCGGCAAACTCGATCCACGCCGTGTCGAAGCGCGTGGCCTCGGCGACGCCGAGGTATCCCATGTACTCCGCAAAGCTCTCGTTGAGCCACATGTCGTCCCACCACTTCGGCGTGACGAGATCCCCGAACCACATGTGGGCCATCTCGTGCAGCGTCGTTTCCGCTCGCCCCATGCGCTGTGCCTCGGTGACCCTTGAGCGGAAGATCATCCGCTCGTTGTGGACCACGCAGGCCACGTTCTCCATCGCGCCGGACGAGAATTCAGGCACGTAGAGCTGGTCGTACTTGCCAAACGGATAGCGATGGCCGAAGCGCCCCTCGAAGAAGTCGAGTCCCTGGCGCGTGATCTCGAAGATCTCGTCGGGGTCGAAGTACTCGGCGAGCGATTGCCGGCAGTAGAGGCCGAGGGGGATGCCCCGATGGTCCTGGTGCACGCCGTGGTACTCGCCGGCCACCACGGCTGTGATGTAGGTCGACATCACGCTCGTTTTCGGAAATGTCCACACGCCGTCCGCGCCCTGCGTCCCCGGAGTGTTCGAAACGACGACCCAGTTTTCTGGCGCCTTGACCGTGAACGCGAAGGTCGCCTTGAGGTCGGGCTGGTCGAAGCAGGGATAGCCGCGGTAAGCGGAGTGCTCGCCGAACTGGCTGTGCAGATACGTCCGCCCGTCCACCGGGTCCCGAAACCGGTTGATACCAGTTCCATCGTGCGAATACGATCCGATTCCCTCGATCGTCAACGTGTTCTCGGCCTGCAGCCGGTCAAGCTGCAGCCTGCCGCCCTCGAGGTCGGGCAGCGCGTAGTCGTTGAGCAGGCCGGAAAGCACGGAGCCGTCGAACTCGATGAACGTGCCGGCGCCTGGCGCGCGACATCCAAACGTGACGGTGGTCTCACATCCGAAGCTCCCGGTGTCGGACCCGGTGAAGTCGAGCCGCACGTCGTAGTGGTGGACCGAGATGAGACCGGATCGCTCGCGCGCCTCGCGGCGCGTCAGGTTGTTATGTATTTAGTGTTCCGCTCGGAAATTAGGTGCAGCTGTCGCCGCCCAGCATCAGCGGGGCTGAGGCCGCGACAGTGGGCTGCTGCGCGACCGCGACGAGCGCGCCGGATTTAACTCCAGTGGGGATGCTGACCGACCAGTGGTCCGTCGGGATCACGATGTTGTAGCCCGGCGGCGTGTAGGCGTTCGGACCTGGCAGGTCGGTGGTCGTCCCCCTGCAGCGATCGAAGAACTTGAGGATGTAGGAAACCGGGACTCTCTGCGGCCCCGAGAAATAGATGCCGACCTCGAGCTTGCAGGTCGCGAGGTCGCAGTTTGTGGCGGTCTCGGCCGAGCTGCCCGGGATGTTGCACGGGGTGGCGGTTGTGCAGATGATCACGCTCGTGATCGGAGCGGCAGACGCCGGTCCGAAGTTCGGCACCGGAAGCGGGCCCTGGGTGGTCGGGCTGGGCTTGGGGCTGGCCTTCGGTGACGTCTTTGCGCTTGGAGACACCGTCGCGACGCCACCGGACGGCGAGCTGCCCCGGTGGGCCAGGATGAAGATCCCGGTACCCAGGAGCAGAAGGAGCACCACGCCGATGACCGCCGGGATCAACCACGCCGGCCGCTCGGTGGGCCCGCCGCTGGGCGGCCTCCGCGCGACCGTTGGCTTGCGAGCGGGGGTGGGGGCGGGGGCGCGCAGGGGAGTGGGCGCCGGAGCAACGGGCGCCGCGAGAAAGTCCGCGGCCGCGGCCGCGGCGAGTGGCACCGCCGCAACCCGCTCAGGAGTCGGGGTCCCAGAGGGAGGCGCGTAGGCGGGCGGAGACTCGGGCTTCGCGTCTAGGCCTCCTGGCACCCACGGCGGGGCAGTGCCTGACGTGTCGACCTTGCCGGGCGTCCAGACCGGAGGCTCCATGGGCGTCCAGGTCGAAGTTTGGGCCGGGGTCTGCTGCGCCGGAGGAGCGGGTGGTGTCGGAGGTGGCGCCGGTGCGGGCGGCGCGGCCGCAGGCGGGTTGGTGCTCAAGGACGGCGAGGGCGGCACCGACTCGAACGGGGACCGGGTCCCGGCCGGAGTGAATGGGGAAGGGGTCGGCGGGAACGTCTCACGGGCCGGCACCGGTGGGTTGGTCGTGGTCGGCAGAGGAGCCGGCGGGGTGGCCGCTGCCGGGGCCGGAGGCGGCTCGTATGGGGCGGGGGTCCTGGTCGGGGCCTCTGACCAGGTCGGGACCGGGCGG
>JBGPEO010000162.1:0-5659 GCA_041482895.1 Candidatus Dormibacteraceae bacterium
CCCGCGCCGCCACAAGTCGGACACGCCGCCGCCGTGACGACGGCTCCGAAGATGGACTGCTGCTGGCGCCGGATCTGGCCCGAGCCTCGGCAGCTCGGGCAGGTTTCCTGGCCCGTGCCCGGCTCCGCACCGCTGCCGGAGCAGCGCTCGCAGTTGGCGAGGCGGGCGACGTCGATCTGCTTCTCGACGCCCGTGAACGCCTCCTCGAACGTGATCGTGAGGTCGTACCGCAGATCGTCGCCGCGGTTCGAACGCTCGCGCCGCCCTCGTCCTCCGAATCCGCCGCCGAAGAACGTCTCGAAGATGTCGCCGAAGGGCATGTCGGAGAAATCGACACCAGGTCCGGCGCCCGACTGGACGGCCGCGTGGCCGAACATGTCGTACGTCCTGCGCCGTCCTGGGTCGGACAGCACGGAGTAAGCCTCGCTCGCCTCCTTGAACCGGGCCGCGGCGATTGCGTCGTCCGGGTTGCGGTCGGGGTGCGAGTCCATCGCGATCTTGCGAAAAGCGCGCTTCAGATCGTCGGCGGAGCACCCCCGGACCACGCCCAGGATCTCGTAGTAGTCGCGCTTGACGGCCACGTTACCGCGTTGGTTTTGTGTCGCCGTCCGACGCCGGGGGCTCGGGTGGGCGCGCCACCTTGACGAGCGCCGGCCTGACCACTCGGTCGCGGATCCGATAGCCGCGTCGCAGCTCGGAGGTCACGGTGTCCTCTGGGTGCTCGGCCGACTCCTCGTACCCGATGGCCTCGTGCAGCTTGGGGTCGAACGGGACGCCCACGGCGTGGATCGGTTCCAGGCCGTGCGCGCTGAGGGCCTCCTCGAGCTTTCGCACGCTGAGCTCCAGACCCTTGACCCACGATTCGTCGACGCCGGCGGGTTTGTGGTCGAGAGCCTTGTGCAGGTCGTCGAGGGCCGGCAGAAGCCGGGCGATGAGATCGGCCGACGCGTGCTGGATGGTCTCGAGCTGCTGCTGGCGCGACCGCTTCTTGAAGTTGTCGAAGTCCGCGGCGGTACGCAGGTAGCGGTCCTTCGCTTCGGCGACAGCCGACTCAAGCTCGGCAATTTTGCCCTCCATCAGGGAAACCGCCGCGGCCTCGGGAGCCCGCACCGTCTCGTGTCCCCGCTGCGGGTCGTCGGGGTCGTGCGGAGGTTTGCGTGTGGTCATCAGTTCCTAGATACCGCGTGCAGAGGTGTAATCAAACTCCGAGGTCGGCCATTCGCTCGCTCGCGCTGCGCGCCACGGCCTGCAAGCGCGCGACCGTCTGGCTGTACGCCATGCGTGTCGGCCCGATCACGCCAAGCACGCCTTTGAGCCGGTTCGACGGGCCATAGGTCGTGAGCACGACCGCGCAGCCCTGGAGCTGGCTCGAGGCGTTTTCCGAACCGATCACGATCTGCAGGTCTGACTCTCCGATGAGCTGGCGCAGCAGCAGCGTCAGGTAGCGAGTCTCCTCCAGCACCTCGAGCACCTGGTGCAGCCGGGACGACTCGGCGAACTCGGGCTGCCGGAGCAGGTTGCGCACGCCGTCGTGGACGACCAGGCTCTCCGAGCCTTTCTCGTAGATGTCGAGCACGGTGACGACGCGGCCCAGCAGCTCCTTTTCCAGCCCGAGCGCCGCGCTCTCGTAATGGCGGCGGACGTCTTCGCTGCCCTTGCCGCCCAGCGTGAGGTTGAGCCGGGAGGCGACCTGCGTGAGCTGCTCCTGGGTAGCCGCTTCCGCGACGTTCAACACCTGCTGGCGCAGGAGGTTGCCCTCGAGCAGCAGGATCAGCAAGACCTCGTTCGGCTCGAGCGAAACCAGGTCGACGTGCTTGATCCTGGCCTGCGAGCCCTGCGGCGCGCTGGCCACGGATGCGTTCTGCGTCACCGCGGCAACCGTCATCGCGACCTTTTCGACCATGCCCTGGACGTCAGCCGGGGCCTGCTGGAGCTCGTGTTCGATGAAAGATCCGACCTGGTCGGGGATCTTCTCGAGGTCCATCAGAAAGTCGACGAAGTAGCGGTAGCCCGAGTCGGTGGGGACCCGCCCTGCGGATGTGTGCGGCTGGGCCAGGTAGCCCAGCTCGGCCAGCTCGGCCAGCTCGCTCCGGATGGTGGCCGCCGAGAGGTTGACGAAGTAGCGGCTCTGAAGCGCCTGGGAGCCGACGGGCACGGCGCTCGTCGTGAACTCCTGCACTACCGCTCGGAGGATCTCTTGCTTTCTGTTTTCCATGGATTCAGCACTCTAGCGGCGCCGGGCGCGCGCAGGGCGCATATTCCAGAGTGCCAACTAGAGTACAGAGAGCGCGATCTGGTTGTGAAGATCCATCCCGCGCCGCGTCGGCACCACCCTCCCGCCGGTCCGGGCGATCAGGCCACCTGCCACGAGCTCGTCAAGCTCTGGATCGAACCCGGCCGGAGGAGTCATGCCGTCCGCCGTGCGCAGCCCCAGCATCAGCGATTCGGCAGCGGTCTTGCGCGCCTCGAGCTCCTCCCCGTCCACCCTCGGGTCCTCCGCCGCCGCGATGTAGTCGCGGGGCCGGGCGACGTTCCACCACCGTCGAGCGGTCGAGCCGTCGGTTCCGTACGAATGGGCGCCGGCGCCGGCGCCGTACACCGGCCGGCAGCGCCAGTAGGCCTGGTTGTGTCGCGACTCGAAGCCGGGTCGAGCCCAGTTCGAGACCTCGTATCGCCGGTAGCCGGCTTCCTCCATTACCACGCACGCCGCGTCGAGGTGATCCCACTGGACGTCGGGGTCGACCTCGGGCACCTTGCCCTCCGCGCGGCGCCGCCACAGCAGCGTGCCCTCTTCGAAGGTGAGGCTGTACGTCGAGACGTGGTCGGGGCCGAGAGCCAGTCCGCGCTTCAGCGTCTCCAGCCACGAAGCGAGATTCTGAAACGGCACCGCATAGATGAGGTCGATGCTGATGTTGCGCATCCCCATCGACCGCGCCAGCTGGAAAGCATGTGTCGCCTGCGCGGCGTCCGTCCTTCTTTCGAGGACGGCGAGCGCTCGCCCGTCAAAGCCCTGCACGCCCAGGCTGAGACGGTTGACGCCGCCCTCGAGCCACGCCCCGAGCTTCGCTTCGTCGGTGCTCGCCGGGTTCGCCTCGAGCGTGACCTCGGCGTCATCCGCTACGTCGAACGTCGACCGGATGAAGCTCAGCAATCGTGTCGCCAGCTCGGCCGGGAGCAGGCTCGGCGTGCCGCCGCCGAGATAGACGGTCTCCAACGTTTCAAACGGATGTCGCTCGCGCGCCGACACGAGCTCGCGCTCGAGCGCGTCGATGTAGTCGGGCATCAGCCGGTCCATGCCGGCGTACGCATTGAAGTCGCAGTAACCGCATTTGTGCTTGCAGAAAGGGATGTGCAAGTAGAGGTTTCTGAACGCTCGCTCGCCCACGCTCATCCGCCCTTGAGGTCGACCACAGTCGCACCGCTGAGCTCGCGCAGCCGGGCCGGCTCGATCTCGAACACGGAATCGGGGCGGCCGGCGGCGGCCCACACCACGTCGTAGCCGAGCAGGTCGCGATCCATGAAGACGGGCACCTCGGTCGCGTGGCCGAAGGGCGGCACTCCCCCGATGGAGTAACCGGTGGCGCTCCGCGCGGTCTCCGCGTCCGCCTTCACCACCGGATCGCCCGCGACCGCGCCGAGTCGCTTTTCGTCAACTCGGTTCGCGCCGCTGACGAGCGCGACCACCGCCCTACCGCCGGCGACGAACACGAGCGACTTGACGATCTGACCCACTTCGCAGCCGACAGCTCGGGCGGCGTCAGACGCCGTGCGGGTGCCTTGGGGAAACTCCTTCACGGCAAGGCCGGTGTTCGCGTCCGCGAGCCATGCCTCGAATCGCCTCACCGTTCACAGGATAGGAGGCGCGACGGAAACCTCGCCGAGAGATCCGGCGAGGTCTTCCGGCGCGCCTCCTCCGCCGGAGATTGCAAACGGAAGCCGCCACACCGCACTCTTGACCGGAGTGGTATCGCATTCGCGGAGGGTCGTGGTCACGGGCGCCGCCGGATTCATCGGCTCGCACCTTTGCGAGCGCCTGCTTGCGCTCGGACACCAGGTCGTGGGCATCGACAGCTTCAGTGACTACTACGAGCGATCGCGAAAAGAGGAGAACCTCGAAGACTTCAGGGCTCATCCCGACTTCACTTTCGAGGAGCTGGACCTGGTCGACGCCGATCTGCGGCAGGTGCTGCGCGGCGCCGGGGTCGTCTATCACCTCGCCGGGCAGCCGGGGGTCCGCCCGAGCTGGGGGGAGCAGTTCGACCGCTACGTGCGCGACAACGTTCTCGCCACGCAGCGCCTGCTGGAGAGCTTGAAGGACACGCCCATCGACCGCCTTGTCTTCGCGGGCAGCTCATCTGTCTATGGCGACGCCGAGATGTTCCCCACCAAGGAATCGGCGCTGCCGCGACCCGTCTCGCCATACGGCGTCACCAAGCTCGCGGCGGAGCACCTCGCGCTCCTCTACACGAGGAACTTCGGGCTGCCCGTGGTTTCCGTCCGTTACTTCACCGTGTACGGGCCCCGGCAGCGCCCCGACATGGCGTTCGCCCGATTCATGCAGGCGCTTGTCGACGGCGAAGCGATCGAGGTTTACGGCGATGGCGAGCAAACACGGGAATTCACGTACGTCTCGGACGCCGTCGACGGAACGATCAAGGCGGCGACCGCAGACGTCGCCGGCCAGGTCTTCAACCTCGGCGGCGGCAGCCGCGTCACCGTGAACCGGGTGCTCGCGACCCTCGAGGACATCAGCCGGATCAAGGCGAAGAGAAAAACGCTGCCGGCTGCGCCGGGAGATCCGCGCCACACCGGCGCATCGATCAACCTCGCCCGCGAGCGGTTGGGCTGGGAACCGCGCGTGTCGCTGCGCGAGGGTCTGACCAAGCAGTGGGAGTGGTTCCAGGCGTCACGCCGGCGCCAGGGGATGGCCGAAGAAGCTCGCTGACCGGAAGCTACGCGCTCGTAAGGCTCAGCAGCCAGGCCGGGCCGATGCGCGACATCGGCGCCTCGCACGCACGCGAGGCCGCCTCGACATCGGCCGTCGAGCGGCAGACGAGGATGGCGGCTTTCGTGCCTGCGGTGAACAGGCTGAAATACTCCCCGGACCCGGTGTTGTAGAAGGTCGCGATTCCGGTCGGGTCGAAGCTGTTCTGTCCGCGAAGCTCGTCGACCCACGTGACCGCGTCCGCCGACACGGTGAAGTTGAAGACGCCCGCGCGAACTTCCATGTGCGTGTCGATGTCCAGCGCGTAATCGCCGAACACGATGCTGTCGACTCCGCTGGTGTGGAGGATGGTCGCAAGCGCCTCGGGCGATTCGAAACCGAGCATGACGACGACCGCTTCGATGGGCAGGACCAGCGATCCGAGGAGGGTGATGTCAGGTCCAAGCGGCGGCAGGAGCCGCGCGTCGCTCGCGGCCAGCGGACTCGGGTGAACCTTGCCCGCAACCACGTCCTTGAGTCGCGACGTGACCCGCGTCGCAATCCTGCCCAGCTGCGCGACGCTGGCGAACGCATCCTTCAAGCCGAGCGTGATGATCGTGACGATCTGGCCGACCCGGACGAACGTCACGGTGTCATAGGGCGCAGCCCCGGAGGACGCTTGCGACCCGTAGTAAAGCGCCTGGTCCCCCACCTTCGCGCCGCTGGCCGACGTGC
>JBGPEO010000163.1:0-5650 GCA_041482895.1 Candidatus Dormibacteraceae bacterium
CCAGTGTCTGGGCGATGGCCTGGTGGAGCTCTTGCTCGAGCTGTGCGCGGCCGGCGTCGAAGTCCGCCTCCGTCATCTGCGGGGTGGTCGATGGATCAGTGCCGCCACCGGTTGCCTGGGGATTGTCCACGGTCAAACAATCGACCTTGTTGTACTCGATCGCCTGCCAGCCTTTGATCGTGTCATTGCCTACGTTGCCACCTGAGCCCGGCTGGACAGCAATTATGTTTACCCCGCTAACGGACAGGCCCCATTTCACAAGCGTGTCCGCCGACGTCTGCGCGAAAACCAGGCCGTTTGAGTTGTCGAGCCGCTGCCCGTGATACAGCCAATAGCCCGGGCTCGTGTGGCCAGCCGCAGAGCAAGCGTTTGTGTAGGTGACCTGCCCGATTGCTGGGGCCAGCGGCACCACGATCGATCCGGTCGTCTTGAAGCCCTGCGAGCTCGACTTCGAGATGACGTTCGCGCGGACATGGATCGCCTTGCTGGCCGGCGTAGCCTGGATCTCGACGTCCTTCTGGGTGAAGGGTGCGGCCTGCGCGATCAGCGTGACCGAGGCCGACGGGACGTAGATCGCGGCCCCGAACAGTCCGACCAGCAGCAGCGTGGCCGCGGTGATGTACAGCAGGAAGCGCCCGGGCTTCAGCTCCGTCGCGGTCTTGGTCAGCAGCCTCGTGGGGGCGGCAATGCCGACGTGGGTGGTCGGCGATGAGCGCACCCTCTTCCACCAGCGCTGGACCGGCGGTGGCGGCTCTGGCTCGGACGGGATGCCTTCGCCCAGCGCGCCGACGGCGCCAAAGACTGGGAATCCGCTTTCCGACGCCATCTTCTGAACCGCCGGGTCGTCGCACACGACGGTCACGCGCTTGCCGAGGCGAGCCGCGTAGTTGCGCAAGAGCTGGAAGTTGAACCGGCTTTGCCCGATGCGCGAGCGCATCGGCAGCACGAGCATCGTGTCCTCGCCGTTGAAGCGGCGCAGACGCTCGACGAGCTCGGGAATCTCTTCCTCGGTTTCAACGTAAATCGGGTTCGTTGCCATAGCGTTTACAAGTCTCCTGGGGGTCTGTTCAGACCTTTATACCGCCTAGGACCCGCCGCATGACGGTGTTGACGGTGTCCCGCTCCTCGGCTTCGGTGCGGAGAGCGTGATTCGCCAGACCCATCGGGGCGATGTCTTGCGGGCTCGAAAGCTGGCCGGTCGAGTCGGTCAAATTGCGCACATCGGGCGGTACAAGATGCCGGATCCGCGGCTCTCGCGGGAAGGGCAGGCCGGCAGCCCAGTTGTTCTTGACCATCTCGAGCGTGAGCTCGGGAAGAAGGCTGCCGCCGCCACAGAGATAGATGCTCGTGGGCAGGCGCTCGCCGCGTGAGAGCTCCCTGACGCTCAGGGCAAGGCCCTGTAGAAGGACCTCGGCGTCGGCGCTCAACAGCTCGGACACCTGGCGATGCTGCTCGGCTGACAGGAGGCCTTCGGAGTGCCGCAGCTTGCGAGCCTCGGCCTCCTCGTAGCTCAGGCCGAACGCGAGCGCCAGGCGGCGGGTGAACGCGCGGCCGCCGAGGTTGAACATCCGGGTCCCTTCGACGCCGCCATCGCGAATCAGCGCGACGTCAGTGGTGCCGCCGCCAATGTCGACGAAGATGCCGCCCTCCGCCCACGTCTCCTCGCTGGCGCATGCCCGCGCGAGCGCATATGGCTGCGCGACTGCCGCGGCCAGCTCGAGGTCGAGCTCCCGCACGACAGTCTCGATCGCGTCGATGTGCGTCATCGGCGCGAACGTGTTGAACACGGTCACCTCGAGGTTCTTGCCGGTGAAACCGACCGGGTTCGTGACGGGGTACCCGTCGACTCGCACGTTGGTGATGGCGGAGTGCACGAGGCGCGCTTCCAGCTGTCCGTAGCTCCGCTCCATCTCGAGCAGGTGCTGCGCTTCACGTAGAGCGCGGCGCTGCACCATCTGAAGCATCGTCGAGATCTCGCCCGACCGCACGCGCGACTTGGAGTTCTCGCGCGGGTAGGCGATCGTCGACGAGAAGCCTTTGATGAGCTCGCCGGCGATGCCGACCACGACCTGGCCCGGCACCGTCTTGGCCATGTCCTCGGCAGCCTCGAGCGCTCGGTTGCAGGACTGGATCACGGACTCGAGGTCGGCGATGGCTCCGCCAGACATGGCGGCCGGGGCCTGCGGCTCGCGACCCACGCCCAGCACCTCCCCATCGGGGCCCTCGCGCCGGACCACGAGCACCTTGATCAAATCGGTCCCGATGTCGAGCACCGTGAAGTGGCGGTAGTACTCGCTGCGCTTGCGCAGGAACTTGAACTTGCTCACTTCGCGGCGAGCTCCTGCTCCAAGCGCTTGAACGCCTCGCCGGCGGGGCCGTTCAGCTTCCCACGGGCGAGGTGCTTCTGGCCTCCGCCCGTGCCGAGAAGGCCGGCCAGGCGCGCGGCATCGTATTCGGAGGTCAGGTCCTTGGACACCTTGATCACAAACATGTCTCCGGCCACAACGGTTACGACTCCCGACTTCACCAGGTCCAGATACCGGTCCGCGTAAGCCGCCAGCTCCTGCGGGTTCGAGGCGTTCACGGTCTCGATCACAAACGGTACTTTGCCTTGTTTGACCTGCACGCCGTCGCCACCCGTCACCCGCGCCGATCGCAGCTCCTCGGAAAGAGCCTTCACCCGACGCTCGGCTTCCTTGAACTGAGCGCGTAGAGCCTGCGTTCGTTCGGGCAGGTGCTCCGGGCTCGTGTTGAACGAGCGCGCGAGCTCGACCATCAGGTCGTGTTCGCGGCGCACCAGGTCGTCGGCGGCCTCACCGACCACCATGTCGATTCTCCTGAGTCCCGAGCCGATGCTGGATTCGGAGACGATGACCGCGGTGCCGATGTCCGCGCTGTTCGTGACGTGGGTTCCGCCACACAGCTCGCACGTCCAATCACCAAAGCACACGACGCGGACGATGTCGCCGTACTTCTCCTCGAACAGGTGCATGGCGCCCTGCGCCACGGCTTCCTTGAGTGGCTTGTGACTCTCGTGAAACAGCAGCGCGGCGCGCACCTGTTCCATGACGCGGCGGTTGATCCGCGCCAGCTCGTCTTTCGTGATCGCCCGGCTGAGGGGAACGTCGAACGTGGTGTGGTCCGGGCCGACCCAGGATCCCTTCTGCACGACGTTCTCGCCGAGCGTCTCTCGCAACGCCTTATGGAGCAAGTGTGTCGCCGAGTGATGGCGCGCGATCTGCAGCCGTCGCGCGGCGTCCACGGCGGCCTTCGCCACCTCCCCCACTCGCACCTCGCCACTCACGACCGTGCCCAGGTGGGCGATCACGCCTTCGACAGGTTTTTGCGTGTCCTCGATACGAACCTGCCCGTTGGCGGTGGTGATGGTTCCGGTGTCACCGACCTGGCCGCCGGACTCCGCATAGAAAGGAGTGCGTTCGAGGAACACTTCGACTCCGTCGCCTTCGCGTGCAACCTCAACCGATTTGTCGTCCTTGCGGAGGGCGACCACCTTGCTCTCGGACGTCAGCTCCCGATAGCCGTTGAACTCGGACCTGGGCAGGTCTTTGGCAAGCGCCCAACCCTGTGGCGTCCCACGACGCGACCTCGCGCGCTGCTCTTCCATCGCGGCCCGGAAGCCATCCTCGTCGACCTCGATCCCACGCTCGCCCGCCAGCTCGCGCGTGAGCTCCAACGGAAAGCCGTATGTGTCATGGAGCCGAAAAGCGTCGGCTCCCGGGATCGTCTTCGAGTGCTGAGCAGCGATCTTCTCGAACTGTTCCATGCCCTGCTCGAGAGTCCTGTTGAACCGGTCAGACTCCTCCTGCACGACCTCGGCGATGCGCTTCTCGCTTCGGTGCAGCTCGGGGTAGTGATCCTTGAACATCGACACCGCGACGGCGACTACCGCGCTGAGCCTGGCTGTAAGTCCCATCTTTCGGCCGTGAATCGCCGCGCGGCGGATGAGGCGCCGCAAGACGTATCCCCTGCCTTCGTTTGAGGGAACCACACCATCGGCGATGACAAAGGTCGCCGCGCGCAGGTGGTCCGCGACGATCCGTTCAGAGAGCGTCGTCGGCCTGGGACTCGCGCCTCGCACGAACGCGACCAGCGGTTCGAGGACGTCGGCCTCGAAGATGTTGGTCTTGCCCTGCAGGATGTAGCTGATCCGCTCGAGCCCCATGCCCGTGTCGATGGCCGGTCGCTTCAGCGGGACGAGGCTTCCGTCGGCCACCCCGCGACGCACCGCATCGCCAGACGTACCGGCGATCGGTCCTTGTTGATCGTACTGAGGGAAGACGAGGTTCCAGAACTCGGTGAAGCGATCGCAGTGGTCCGGGACGCAGTCGTCCTGGCCACAACCGAACTCTTTGCCACGGTCCCACCAGATCTCCGAGTCAGGTCCGCACGGTCCCGCGCCGAGACCCCACCAGTTGTCTTCGAGACGTGTCACGTGCTCCGCAGTCATGCCCGGTTGCTTGACCCAGATGTCGTGCGCTTCGTCATCGCTTGGATGGATGGTCACGCGGAGCCGATTGATCGGCATGTCGAAGACCTCGGTGACCAGCTCCCAGGCGAGAGGGATCGCCCTTTCCTTGAAGTAATCGCCCGTTGGGGCGAAGTTGCCCAGCATCTCGAAGAAGGTGCTGTGGCGGTCGGTCTTCCCCACCTCATCGATGTCGCCTGTGCGAAGGCACTTCTGGCAGCTCGCGAGCCTGGGCGCGGGCGGATCGCTCAAACCCAGGTAGTACGGCTTGAGCGGCTGCATTCCGGCCGAGATGAAGAGCGTGCTCGGGTCCGCGTGCGGCACCAGCGACGCGCTGGGCAGGACCTTATGCTCCCGGCTCGCGAAATGCTCTAGAAAACGTCTGCGGATCTCATTCCCGGTCACGGGGTCGATTCAGTTTAGGGGGCGAGACGCTCGAGTCGCCAAACTCCTCCTGGACGGCGCACGTAGCGGAGGCGATCGTGGAGGCGATCCTCACGGCTCTCCCAGAACTCGATCCAGCGCGGACGCAGCGCATAACCGCCCCAATCCGCAGGCAGCGGAACGCCGCGGGGGTGCTTCTCCGCCAGCTCCAGGACGGCGCGCTCGAGCACGTCGCGCGACCGGACCACCCGGCTCTGCCTCGACGCAAGGGCCGACAGCTGCGCGCCGCGCGGCCGGCTTCGGAAGTAGGCCAGCGACGTTTTGCGGTCCAGGCGGGTCACGGTTCCCGAAACCCGAACCTGGTGGTGGGTCGGGAACCAGTAGAAGACGATCGCCGCGCGATTGTCCTCTGCGAGGTCGCGCCCTTTTCGGCTCTCGTAATTCGAATAGAAGAGAAAGGATCGGTCCCTGAGACCCTTGAACAGCACCATGCGGACCGACGGACCTTCAGACCAGCCGGTCGCGAGCGCGATGGCGTCCGGCTGCGGTGCTCCCGCCTCTTGCGCGTCGCGATACCAGCGGCGGAACAAGGTCAGCGGATCGCGGGGGACGTCCGATTCGAGCAGCGCCATGCGTGTCACTAGGGGCTGGCCGTTTCTTCCGGCACGTACTTGCGAAGCTGCTCCAGGGCGGCGCGCTGCAGGCGCGAGACGTGCATCTGGCTGATGCCGAGCCGGCGCGCGATCTCCGATTGAGACATCTGCTCGTAGAACCGCATCG
>JBGPEO010000164.1:0-5638 GCA_041482895.1 Candidatus Dormibacteraceae bacterium
CACCGGAAGGCGAAGGACCTGCTGCGGGCCAGCCGGCTGCCGCTCCTGGCGCCGGACAATTTCCACGTGGCGAAGGATCTCAAGAAAGTAGCCGACGGCCGGCTGCTGTCTCCTGTTCTCTGCATAAGAGGCATGCTGCGGGCGGGTATTCCGCTGATCGTCGCCGACGGCTACCACCGGATCTGCGCCAGCTATCACCTCGATGAAGACGCCAACATTCCGTGTCGAATCGTGGATCTGGGCAGGGCCTGATGGCGACGACCGCCTGGATGAGGTACAAGCTGCAGCGCAAGCTTTTCGCGATCGGCGAAGACTTCTGGATCGAAAACGAGAGAGGCGAATCCGTCTTCAAGGTCGACGGCAAGGCGCTCAGCATCCGCGAGAAATTCATCCTGGAAGACCAGGCGGGCGCCGAGCTCTTGACAGTCGAAGCCAAGCTCATCGCGCTCCAGCCCACGATGAAGATCGAGCGGCAGGGACAGCTTTACGCAACCGTGACAAAGGCGCTGTTCACGCTCCTACACCAGCACTACACGATCCAGGTGGAGGGAGGGCCGATCTACGAGACCGATGGCGACATCACCAACCACGAGTACGAGGTCCGCAACAACGGTCAGCCGGTCGCCCAGATTTCCCGGCAGTGGTTTTCGATCCGCGACGCTTACGGCGTGGCAGTCGCCCCCGGAGGTGGACCAGGCGCTGATGCTCGCTGCGGCGGTGTGCATCGACGAGATATCGGAGCGGGAGCGCGAACGGCACTGACGATCGCCGAGCCTCCAATCGTGAAGCGGTCGTCCTGTTCTTCGGCTCAAGCTGGGGTCTCTACGTGGTCGCGTTGGGAATGATGTCGTCGTTCATCTTCATGGTGACAGGCGCCTGGCTGCTCCTGGTCGGGGTGGGAATGCAGGAAGCGGCCGATGCGAGGGCAGCTTCATGAAGCCGGCTCAATCGCTCGCGAGGATTCGCCCAAAAGCGCCCAGGTACCTTCGGTCCCCGGCCTGCTGTCTCGAGAGCCAGTACTCCGCTCCCCAGAACAGGTATGAGTCCAGCATGCCGCCCGACTCGCGAGCCAGGCTCAGGCACCGGTTGTAGTTCTCGATCACGCTCTCCGGCGGACAGCTCGCCATCGCGCGTCCCTGCGGGTTCGGCGGAGTGGTCACGGCCTCCCACGGTTCGGCCTGTCCCTCGCTGATCATCAGCCGCCGTCCCTTCTCCGCGGCCCGCCGGACCACGCGCCGGGCGCGCTCTCGCCAGGCTTGGTCGCGCGAGTCCAGGTAGGCGGTCAGTCCGCCGGCAGCCCCAAGCGCGTGGCATGGATAGAAGTCCACACCTACGATCTCGGCCGCCTCTTCGGCCAGCGCCAGCGAATCGCCCTGGTCGCGAGTCCGCCACCATTGCTGGGCGGCAACCGGCATCGACATCGGCAGGAATCCATTCAGGAGGATGGGCCGCGCCGGATCCAGGCGCCTGACCTCCGCCATCTCCCTTTTCACGAAACCCGTGGCCAGCCGCCACGAGTGCTCCACGCCGAGTGGATCCACCGCCTCGTGTTCGACCTGCCAGGCGATGACCGACTCGTGCCCGGCGTATCGATCCACGACCCGGCCGGCAAACGCAAGCGCGCCCTCGAGCAGCTGAGGATGAGATGCCTCGCCGACCAGCGAGCCTTCAGGCAGCGGCCTTGGAAGGTGGTGGTGGGGAACGAAGAACTCCGGGTAGCCGAAGTTCTTGACCGCGCCCAGAGCGATGATCACCTGCTTGCCCGCGCGCCCGGCGGCTTCGACCTGCCAATCCAGGTGCGACGGATCGAACGCATCGGGCGCTGGCTCCATCCGGTTCCACAGCGCGGCCAGACGTATTACCTCGTAGGGATGTACGAGGAGCTCATCTAGCGCGGCTCGCGGCTCCAGACCCAACCCCTCGGCCTGGAGAGGCCGGAAGCTCAGGCCCAGCCGCGTCGAGCCACGCGGTTCGATGGGAACGTCGCGCCACCGGTCGGTCAGGGGCCCTTCCGCCCGGGTGATCCGGAGACTCATCGGTTCCCAACTATGATCGACGAGTGGGCTTCACCACCCGCCCCGAGCTGAAGGGCACATTCGGGATGGTCAGCTCGACGCACTGGCTCGCCACGCAATGCGGAATGGCGGTGCTCGAGCAAGGCGGCAACGCTTTCGACGCCGCCGTCGCCGCCGGGCTCGTGCTGCAGGTGGTCGAGCCTCACCTCAACGGGCTGGGCGGCGAGGTGCCAATCCTCCTCTGGGACGTTTCGCGTGCCCGTGCCGAGGTCATCTGCGGTCAGGGCGGGGCGCCCAGGTCGGCATCCATCGATTCGATCCGTGCCCTCGGGCTGGAGGACATCCCCGGTACGGGATTGCTCGCCGCCTGCGTGCCCGGCGCTTTCGGAGGGTGGATGGCGCTGCTGAGAGATCACGGGACGTGGCGGGTCGGCGACGTCATGCGCTTCGCGATCGAATACGCCGATGCCGGCCACCCCCTGGCTGCGCGCATCGCCGACACGATCGCCATGGTGGAGGGAATCTTCCGCACGCACTGGCCCACGTCGGCTGCGGTTTACCTGCACGACGGGATGCCCGCGCCCGGTTCCCGCTTCCGCAATCCGGATCTCGCCGGGACGTACCGGCGGTTGGTGGGGGAGGGGGAGTCGGCCCGAGGTGGGCGTGAGAGCCAGATCGATGCCGCCCTCGGCGCCTTCTATTCAGGCTTCGTGGCGGAGGCGGTGGATCGACACTGCCGCACCGAGTTCATGGACAGCTCGGGGACCGCCCATCGCGGCTTGCTTGCGGGCGCAGACCTGGCGGCCTTCGAGGCGAGGCACGAGCGGCCCGTGACGGTGGACTTCGAGGGCTGGACCGTGGCCAAATGCGGGCCGTGGAGCCAGGGCCCCGTGTTCCTTCAGCAGCTGCGGCTGCTCGAAGGGCTCGACATTCGCGCGGCCGGTTTCCTTGGAGCGGACCACATCCATCTCGTGACCGAGAGCGCCAAGCTCGCATTCGCTGACCGCGACGCCTGGTACGCGGACCCGGATTTTGCGGATGTACCGTTGGAGGACCTGCTCGCGCCAGCCTACGCTGCCGCGCGACGCGAGCTCCTGGGAGATCGTGCTTCGCTCGAGCTGCGCCCAGGGGCTCCCGGCGGCCGCAATCCCAGGCTGCCGCGGCCGACCGGGCAGACGGTTGCCGAAGGCCACTGGACCGGAACCGGCGCGCAGGCGGTCGGCGAGGTGCGGGGCGACACCGTTCACGTCGCGGCCACCGACCGGCACGGCAACATGGTCGCCTGCACGCCGAGCGGCGGCTGGCTCCAGAGCTCGCCCGTCATCGATGGCCTCGGTTTCTGCCTGGGCACTCGCGCGCAAATGCTCAACCTCGACCCAGGTCACCCCAACCGCCTCGAAGGCGGAAAGCGGCCGCGCACGACGCTCAGTCCATCGCTTGTGCTGCGCGATGGTGAACCTCGGCTGGCCTTCGGAACACCCGGCGGGGACCAGCAAGACCAGTGGTCGCTGGAGTTCTTCCTGGCGCATGCCATCTTCGACCACGACCTGCAAGCGGCCATCGACGCACCGATGTTTCATACCGCGCACTTTCCAAGCTCGTTCGCTCCCCATGATGCGGAGCCGGGGAGCCTGTACATCGAGTCGCGAGTCGAGCCCGATGTGCTGGGTGAGCTGCGCCGGCGGGGGCACGAGATCGTCGAGTCAGGTCCCTGGTCGCTGGGCCGCCTGTGCGCGGTCGGACGCGACGCAGACACCGGGATGCTTTCGGCGGCCGCAAACCCGCGTGGCGGGCAGGGATACGCGGCCGGTCGGTAGGCGAACGGACGACCGCGCGCCAATCAGGCCGCGCTGTCTCTTTGCGAATACCCGGCAGCACCCCCCTGCCGGCTAACGGGCGGGATTTTCATCTCACCCGACTCGATAGGATTCGACCGCGCGGCTTCGTCGACGATGCCAAGTGCCTGAGGCACTCCCGGAGGGTTGCGAGCTGATCTGGATTCCTAACGAGCTCGCCAGACCGGCTGGGTACTCACCGGGCGGATAGGACTCGACCGCCTCACGGTTGAGGAGGGCCGGCCTTTCACCGGCCCTCCGGATTGGTTTGAACTCTGCTAGGGAACCGTCGGCTGGATGCCCGCGTTTTCCTGCGCCTCGCGGGCGGCGCTTTCCGTGGCCTCATGGGCCGCGGTCTCGTTTGACACGAATGGCGTCGTGGCGCTTGGGGTCGTTGGGCTCGGGCTGGCCACCGTAGTGGCCGCGGCCGCGTTGATCACCGACACGCTGTACATGGCGGCGCCGATCACCCCACCCACCAGCATCGATCCGGCGATGGTGGCCGCAGCGACTGTCTTGCGAATACCGTTCATCTGGTTACCTCCTTGTTCGAGTATTTGCGGACGAGGACGTCTCGAGCGTCGGGTTGGAGACTGACGTCCCATCCTCAGCAAGGCGTGCGAGGTCACTGTGGATTTGCCGTGACAGGCGGCTCTCAGCAAGTTCTGAGGCTGTGCACATAAGATCGGCGAAGGCGGCGTGACTCCTGGCGTCAGGAAATCGGCCCGCCGACTTCGGAGGGTAGAGCTCGTTGCGAGGACTTATTTGCCTTGCCGCACTTGCGCTGCTGTTGGGCAGCGAGGCGTGGCCCCCGGCTGCACCGGCCGCGCCGCTGGTCGGTTTCAGCTACAGCCCGCTCACGTCGTTGTCGGCCAATCGCGATCCGGCCCAGGACCTGGCTGCACTGCTCGACGCCACGGACGCCGACCTCGTCCGGCTGCCCATCTACTGGGAGTCCGTTCAGCCGACCCCTGACAGCCTGGACTTCTCTTCCGTCGATGACCTGATTGCGGTAGTCGAGCAACACGACCTGGTGGCGAGCCGGCCGACCCAAGTCGTGCTCACCGTCGGTGCCCGCAACTTTCTCTATCCCGAGCTTCATGAACCGGCTTGGGCCGGGCCCCGGCAGCAGCCCTTCCTCAACGCGGCCCAGTCAGCCGACCCCTACCGCGCTTATTTCGACGCGAGCCTCACGCGGTATCGCTCGTCGCCGCTGCTCTATGCGTGGCAGGTCGAGGACGAACCTTTCGACTACGTACACAACGAACTAACGGGCGAGGATCAGATCACTGGCGCACAGCTTTCGTGGGAGATCACCGAGGTCCACCAGCTCGATCCCGGCCGGACCGTAGTGGTGACGAGTTTCGACGGCTGGAACTCGACCGTCGACATAACACAGCTGTACGCACCCCCGCTGCTGGCCCTGATCGGCGCCTATCCCAGCGGCCATCCTGGAGATGCGCTTGCTGCCGGCGACGCCCTGGGCCTGAACCTGTACGTCGACGCGGCCTCGACGCCGCTTCGGTTCACCAGCCCCGATCTGCGCAGCGAGTGGAAGCAGCAGGCACTGGACTTCTGGGCCGGCCAGGCGACAGCCCAGGGCAAGCAGCTCTGGATCGCCGAGATGCAGGCCCAGCCATGGGGCAACTCCACCGGCTTCACACCGGCGAACCTCATCGTGAGCGCGGTCGATTACCGGCAGGAGCCGTTGAAGGTTGTTCTGTTGTGGGGCGCCGAGACATGGCTCCAGGACCCGGCATGGATGGCGGCCGCCCAGCACGCGATGTC
>JBGPEO010000165.1:0-5626 GCA_041482895.1 Candidatus Dormibacteraceae bacterium
CGCGTCGCATTCGTCAGGTGGGCGGCGCAGCCCCCGCAACGAGGTCATGTATGGGCCGCCCGGCCACGCCTACGTCTATTTCACCTACGGAATGCACCACTGCCTCAATTTCGTGACGCGACCGGCCGGCGTGCCTCAGGCGGTGCTCGTGCGCGCCCTCGAGCCAGGTCCTGGCGTCGGGCGGTGTGGCGGCCCAGGGTCTGGCGATCGATTAACGCTGCCTGGTGGATGTTGCCCGAGGGGGTTGGTTGGGGAACCGTGTTGTATTTATTGGAATTGGCGGGGGGTTTCACCCCGGCCGCGACTCGGCAATCTTGCAAGCCTCGCTGCGTCGCATGGAGAAACTATTTAGTAATCCAATCCTTAAAGGGAAAGTGAGCAGGCACGTTGGCGAAGCCAACCTGCCGATGCATTCAGTAAGTCCGAACCTGGTCGCGCTTGCGCGCAGCGAAAACCCGCGGTTTCCGCTCATATCTACCGTGCTTCGCCGACTTTCCTGCGCCCCGCCTGCCGCCGGCGCTTGTCCACATAAAGGGCCTTGTCGGCCATCTGGTACATCGCCTGCCAATCCATGCCCGCCTTCCAGGCCGTGATCCCGATGCTGAACTCGACCGGGACTGGCACCTTCTCCGAGCGGTTCAGGTCGTCGAGCGACTGGCGCACCCGGGCACCCACCTCGCGGGCATCGCGCTCGTCGGCCTCCGGCATTGCGACGCCGAACTCGTCGCCCCCAAGGCGACCGCAAGTGTCAGACGCCCGCACCGCGCGCTGCAGCTCGTGGGCGAGCACGCGGATCGCCTCATCGCCGACATGGTGGCCGAGGGTGTCGTTGATGTCTTTGAGGCCGTCGAGGTCGAGCATCATCAGCGCGAGCCTCCGGCCGTGCCTGGAAGCGCCGGCCACGGCTCGGTCGATCGCCCGCTCGAACTCGGGCCGGTTGGCCAACCCGGTCAGGTAGTCGGTCCGGGCCTCGCGCGTGTGCTGCCGGGCCCGGTCGAGCGCGACCGCGATCTGGTCCGCCACCGCCGCCACGAACTCGAGGTCGCTCGACTCGAAAGTCCTGGGCAGCCTCGTCGCCACTGTCATCGCCCCGAGCAACACGCCCTTCGTGCGCAGCTCGGCGCGGATCGCGCTCCATTCGCCGGCGATCCGGTCGACCCGCGACTCGGCAGGGCCGGACGACACCTCGACCACCTTGACGAGGCCGGAGCGGCCGGATTCGGAGAACTCCTCCTCCTCGCCTGGCTGCATGCCGATCGTCTTGGCGAGCTTGAGGCGGGCGCCGTCGCGCACCCACACCGCGCCCGCCTGGAGGCCCAGCACCTTGAGCGTCTCCCGGAGGCCTACCTCTGCGATCTCGGTCACGTCCAGGGAGCGTCCGAGCGCGCTGGCGATGTGGTAGAGCCCGTGGAGCTCGGTCTGGCGGGCCTTGTGGCGGGTTTCGGTGTAGTCGAGGTAGCCCCGGATGAAGCTCGAGTTCAGGTGCTCGATCACGTCCCCCAGGCGGCTCTGGGCGAGCAGCAGCACCTCGTCCGCGTATTCGCTGCCGGCCAGCTCGTCGGTGACTCGGGCGATGACCGACCTCCGGAACACCGCCAGGCCCTCCATCAGGGACTCGAGCGGGACGCCCTTGTCGGCATAGCGCCGGGAAGCCTCCCGGGCCACGCTGTAGTACTCGTGCCACGGCACCCGGGAGTCGGTGCGAAGGGAGCGGAACAGGATCTCCAGGAAGGCGACCGAGGTCTTGACGAGCTCGTCCACGGTGCCGTCCTTGTGGGTCTTGAGGAGCTCCGGCTCGATCGCGCGGACCGACTCGGCAGCCACCAACCCGCTCTCGGCCGCCTTGTCAGATAGCCGGTCGGCGACCTCCGTCAGCAGGTCGCTCGCCCGCTCAGTCATATCGGCGCACTATAGAGTGACGCAAGCACTTAAGAGTACCTGCGCGGCACGCTAATCAAGTATGTAAGAGGCAATGATGGCTACAGTCACCACGGGTTCGTTGGAAAAGCTCGAGGAGCTGCTGGGTGGGGACGCCCGGGACCTGCTCGACCACAAGTGCAGCACAGTGCCGAAAGAGCAGCTTCACCTGCCCGGCCCGGACTTCGTAGACCGCGTCTGGAAGGACAGCGACCGCCCGACCCGGGTGCTGGGCAGCCTGCAGTCGATCCTCGGCCACGGACGGCTGGCGAATACCGGCTACGTATCCATCCTGCCGGTCGACCAGGGCATCGAGCACACGGCCGGGGTGTCCTTCGCCCCGAACCCGATCTACTTCGACGGCGCCAAGATCGTCGAGCTGGCGATCGAAGGGGGCTGCAACGCGGTTGCCTCCACCTTCGGCGTCCTGGGCTCGGTCGCTCGAAAGTACGCGCACCAGATCCCTTTCATCTGCAAGCTCAACCACAACGAGCTCCTGACCTACCCGAACCACTCCGACCAGATCATGTTCGGCACCGTCAAAGAGGCCTGGGAGATGGGGGCCGTCGCGGTGGGGGCCACGGTCTACTTCGGTTCTGCGGAATCGGACCGCCAGATCCAGGAGATCGCCAGAGCCTTCCACGAGGCGCACCAGCTCGGCATGGCGACGGTCCTGTGGTGCTACGTCCGCAACAACGCATTCAAGAAGAACGGGGTCAACTACGAGACCGCGGCCGATCTGACCGGTCAGGCCAACCACCTCGGCGCCACGATCGAGGCGGACATCATCAAGCAGAAGCTGCCTGACACCAACCGCGGCTTCGAGGTGATCGGCTTCGGCAAAACCTCGCCGCTGGTTTACGACAAA
The DNA here is from genome assembly GCA_041482895.1 of Candidatus Dormibacteraceae bacterium. Taxonomy (GTDB): domain Bacteria; phylum Chloroflexota; class Dormibacteria; order Dormibacterales; family Dormibacteraceae; genus Palsa-870. The sequence goes on from JBGPEO010000165.1 coordinate 2,786, forward strand.
TTGAGCACCGACCACCCGATCGACCTGTGCCGTTATCAGGTGATCAACAACTACATGGGTCGGGCGGGCCTCATCAACTCGGGGGGTGAGTCACGCGGCGCGACGGACTTGAAAGACGCTGTCCGCACCGCGGTGATCAACAAGCGCGCGGGCGGCATGGGCCTGATCAGCGGCCGGAAGTCGTTCCAGCGCCCGATGAAGGAGGGAGTCGAGTTACTACACGCAATTCAGGACGTGTACCTGAACGAGTCGGTAACCATCGCCTGAAGCTCGCGTTCCTCGGTACGGGTGCAGCCTTCTCGCTGGATCGGTATAACGGCGCGGTCGTGGTCGACGGCCGCCTGCTCCTCGACGGTGGCGCACCGCTCCTTCCGCACATGAAACGCGTCGGCGTCGACGCGGGCGCAATCGAGGTCGTTTTCCTGACGCACTTCCACGGCGACCACACCCTCGGATTGCCGCCGTTCGTGCTGCACCGTGTGTTCGTCGACCCTCGCCCGATCACGTTCGTGGGTCCGACAGGAATCGAGGAGAAGCTGGAGGCCCTCTGGGACATCAGCTGGGGGCCCGACTGGAAAACAGTGATGCGGCCTCGTTTCAAGGTTGCGTACGAGGTGGCCGAGCCGGAAGGCAAGGTCGCCGGCTACAAGTACGAGACGGTCAGGCTCGACCACGGAACCAGCGGGAGCAACGGCTATCGGATCTGGGTCGACGGCAAGATCCTCGCCTACTCGGGCGATACCGAGCCGACCGCTCCTCTCGATGAGCTCGTCGAGGGGGCCGACATCGCCATCGTGGAGGCGACCGGGCCCGGAGACGTTTTCAGCCACATGAGCTGGGACGACGCGACGGCCTTGAAAAAGCGCCACCCCAAGACTCGATTCATGTTCAACCACGTGTACGGCGGCACCGTTGACGGAGCCGTCGATGACTTCCAGGTGATCGAGGTCTGAGGAGCCGCATCACGGTCTCGGTCCTTGCCGGGGCGCTTGCCGGTGGAATCATGGGAGCCGTGGTGTTCGGAGCGCTCTTCGCATTCGGTCTGTTGCTGTCCAGCCGGGTCGACAGCGTGGTCCCGGTCATCGTCCTCGCCATCGCCGGAGCATATGCGGGCTGGCTTGTCGGCGTGATCGTCTTCGGCGCCGTTCGCGGCGCCGGGGCCAAGGAAGAGCAGAGCTGAGCCCTGACGTCGCATCGACTCGCCCGCTGCTCGACAAGCTCGGCGTCAAGCCCGGCTCAAAAGTGGCTATCGTCGATCTCGACGACCCGGCGTTCGAGCATCTGCTTCGCGAGCGCACGTCCAGCATCGTCCACGGACGCTCTCGCACCCCGAGCGATCTCGTGTTCATGGGCGCCAAAGAGCTGCGCGACTTGAAACGGCTGAAGGACGTCAAGAAATGGATTGAGCCGAACGGCGCGATCTGGGTGGTGCGCCCGAAGGGTGGCCGCTCCGAGATCCGGGACACGGACGTCATCGAGGCCGGTCTTGCGGCCGGGCTGGTCGACAACAAGATCGCGAGCTTCTCAGACACCCAGGGCGCGATGCGGTTGGTCTTTCGGCTGCGCGACCGTCCCCAATGACGATGGTCATCCGGCCTGGCGAGCGCGCCGACGTTCCGGTGATCGCGAAGTTGATCCGTGGGCTGGCGCATTTCGAAAAGCTGGAGCACGAGGTCACCATGACGGAGGACAGGCTCGCCGCCAACCTGTTCGGGCCACACCACTACGCGGAGACATTGATCGCGCAAGACGATGACTCGGCAGGCGGCGCTCCGGTGGGCTTTGCCCTTTTCTTTCACAACTTCTCGACCTTCCTCGCGCAGCCTGGAATCTATCTCGAGGACCTGTTCGTGATCCCGGAGCAGCGCGGTCGCGGCGTCGGGCGCGCGCTCCTCAAGGAGCTCGCCCGCCTGGCCGTGGAGCGGGAATGCGGCAGGCTCGAGTGGTCGGTGCTCGACTGGAACCGCGAGGCGATTGCCTTCTACGAGCGATTGGGCGCGCAACCCAACTCCGAATGGACCGTGTACAGGCTGACCGGCGAGGCGCTCTCCTCGCTTGGCCGAGAATAGGTTCCGCATGGAAGTCCTTCGCCCCAAGAAGCTGGAGACGCACCCCGGCGATTCGGTCGTGGGCTGGGCTCGCGGCCAGCTGGAGATCGCGGGCCAGATCCTGGACAACCCCGGTGGCGGCCTCCTCTTCGCGACTCAGACGATCGGTCAGGTCAGGTCCGGTCTGCACGAGCGGGACGCTGCGCGGTGGGAGGACGTGGTCGCCCTCCTCGATCGCGTCGAGGACGCCGCGGTGAGGCGCGAGTTCGACACCGCCCGCGCGCTGCTCGACGACGTGATCGCCAAGCTCGGCTAGGCGGTCGCTACAGCCTCCAGCGTCGCTTCGAATCCCGCCGCGCCCATGTGCCCGCCAAACGGTCCCGCGCCGGGCAGAGTGACGCCCGCTTCTCGATACCGGCTGATCGCCGCTCGCACCTGCCGCTCGTCGCCGATTCCTGAGAGCTCATCGAGCATCGCCTCGCTGACCTGACCGGCAGCAAGCTCGGAAGCGAATCCGCTGGCGTCCATCATCTTCCGGTAGTAGGGCAGGTTGGAGTAGCGCTCAACAGTCTGGCGGAAGACCTCTTGGCCGGCGGCGCGGTCAGACGTCAGGCAGACCGGCACCGCCGCGACGATCTCGAAACCTTTGAGTGGCTTCCCGACCTTGCTCCGGCCGGCTGCCACCGCCGGGACCACGTGGTCGCGGATATAAGCAGGCGAGCACATGTAGAGGACGATCCCGTCTGCTTGCTGGCCCGCCAGGTCCAGCATCCTTGGGTTGAGCGCCGAGATC
>JBGPEO010000166.1:0-5591 GCA_041482895.1 Candidatus Dormibacteraceae bacterium
CCCGCGATTCCCCGGCAGCTCCCGCACTGGTGCAGCTGCAGGCTGCAGTGGGCGCAGCGCGACTCCTCTGCGTGGTTGATCATCATGGCCGGCTGATCGCAGCGCGGGCACAGGCTCGGGGCTACGAGGGCTAGAGGTGGAAGCTTCACAGCATTACCAGCGTGGCAGGGCGGCCGAGTTCACCTCGGCCGCAACTTTGTTCTTCTTCACTGCCAAACATCTCCAGGAGCAACTATTCCGGAAATCCCATCCCGGGGAAGATGAGCAGCCCCGTCGGCAAAGCCGACCGGGCGATGCAATCAGTAAGTCCCATCCTCATCGCCGCTTGCGCGCAGAAGGAACCGTCAGGTTCCTTCTCATATCTCTGTTATGACGGGGATCACCATAGGGCGACGCCGCGTCTGGCGCCAGACGGTCTTGGAGACCGCATCGTGGATGGCCTCTTTCAAGAGGTTGACGTCGGCGTGCGTCTCGGCCAGACGGCCGATGCTCTGAATCACCGCGGTCCGCGCCTCTGCCATCAGACGGGCCGAGAGCTCCGGTTCGATCAGCCCGCGCGAGATGAGGTCAGGCCCCGCCCGGACGGTGCCGTCGTCGCGGTCCAGCGTAAGAGTCACGACCAGGATGCCATCCTCGGCCAGGTGGCGCCGATCGCGCAGCACGACCTGTTCGACATCCCCCACTCCGAGCCCGTCGACATACACCAGTCCGGTGGCGATCTTCTCCCCCCGTTTGAGCGATTTTGCGTCGAGCTCTACCGTCTCGCCGTCCTCGACAACGATGATCCGATCCGCGGGAATACCGGCCTCGCGTGCGATCTCCGAATGTAGCAGGAGCTGCCGATACTCGCCGTGGACCGGGGTGAAGTTTCGTGGACGGATGGCGTCGAGCATCTCGCGAAGCTCGTCACGCTGCGCGTGCCCGGTCACATGCACGTTGCCAACCTCGGAGTAGAAGACCCTGGCCGCCCCGTGGCGGTAGAGGTTGTTGACGGTGTGGTGGACGCTGCGTTCGTTGCCGGGAATCGGCCTGGCGGAGATCACCACCCAGTCGCCCTTGAGCACGTTGACGAAGGGATGACGCTGCGCCGCAAAGCGCGCCAGCGCGGACATCGGCTCGCCCTGGCTGCCCGCCGTGAGCAGCAAGAGCTTGGAGGGCGGCACGCGGTCGATGTCCTCGAGAGGAACCGTCAGCCCATCGGGAACTTTCAGAAAGCCCAGTTCGCGCGAGGTCTTGAAGTTGGTCTGAAGGCTTCGCCCGACCACCGCCACGCGCCGGCCGAACTGGCTCGCCATCCGCACCAGGTGCTGGATGCGGTGGATGTTGGACGCGAAGTTGGCGACCACGATGCGGCCCGGTGCCTCGCTGAAGATCTGCTCCAGCGCCGCATGCAGGTCTCGCTCCGAGCCCGAGTGTCCCGCGCGCTCAGCATTGGTTGAGTCGCTCAGCAGGAGCAGTACTCCTTCGTCGCCGATCTTGCGGAAGCGAGCCATGTCGGTAGGAAGCCCATCGGGTGGCGCGGGGTCGAGCTTGAAGTCGCTCGTGTACACGACCTTTCCCACCGGCGTGTCGATGGCGAGCGCCACCGCGTCGGGGATGGAGTGGCAGACGGCAATGGTCTCCACGCGAAAAGGGCCGATCTGGATCGAGTCGCCGACCCGCACCTCGCGCAAGTCGGCCTCGCGGAGGAAGCGATGCTCCTTCAGCTTGGGCTTCACGAGACCCAGGGTCAGGCGCGTGCCGTAGACGGGGACGTTGACTTTCTTCAGCGCATACGGCAGGCCGCCGATGTGGTCTTCATGGCCGTGCGTGAGGAAGATGCCCAGGACCTCTTTCTTTGGCTGCAGCAAGTAGGAGATGTCCGGGAGGACGAGGTCGATGCCGGGCATGTCCTCCTGAGGGAACATGAGGCCCGCGTCGACAACGAGGATCTTGTTGTCCCACTCGAGCGCCCACATGTTGATGCCGATCTCGCCCAGACCGCCGAGTGGGAGGTAACGAAGTCGCCCCGAACTCACAACAAACGCAGCTGTTCCGCTTCCTGCTTCGGCGGTGCGACCGGCGGAGGGGGCGGAGGCGGAGCCAGGAGTGCCTCCAGGTACGCCTTCACGCGGTCGAAGTCGTGCTCGAGGTCAGCCACCAGGGCGCCGTTGTGGAGGGCGGCAGCCGGATGGTAAAGCGGCACGTAAGCGACGTCGCCGCGTTTGACGAGAGTCCCATGCACCCGCGTGATCGAGCCCTGGCCGGGCATCAGGCGCTCCAGCGCGTGACGGCCGAGGATGAGGACGACTTTGGGCTGCACGAGCTCGAGCTGGCGCTTGAGATATGGAGAGCAGGACTCAGCTTCGTTGGGCATCGGGTCGCGGTTCATCGGCGGCCTGCACTTGAGCACGTTGGTGATGAACACGTCGGCCCGGCTGAGTCCGATGCGTTCGAGGAGCGTGTCGAGCAGCTTGCCCGCAGCGCCGACGAATGGTTCGCCCTGCCGATCCTCGTTGAAGCCGGGAGCCTCGCCGACGATCATGATGTCGGCCGGACAAGGACCGATTCCGGGCACCGCCTGGGTGCGGGTCGCATGCAGGCCGCATTTCGTGCACGACCGGATGTCGGCGTGGAGCTGAGTCAGCTCCGGGGAACTAAGCGACTTTCACTCCCGCCTTGAAGGTGATGAGGTCCTCGGCCTCCCGGATCGTTTGCAACACCGATTGCAGCTGATCGTCGGTCAGGGGCACCAGGGGCAGGCGGAACGGACCCGCGGGGAATCCCATCGCGTTCAGCACCGACTTGATCGGCACCGGGTTGGCGGCGGTGGTCATGAGCGTTTTGATCACCGGCAGCAAACCGAGGTGGATCTTGCGAGCAGTGTCGTTCTCACCCTTCGTATACGTATCGATCAGTTTCTTGATCGATCGACCGGCGATATGAGACACGACGCAGATCACGCCATAGCCGCCGGTCCCGAGCACGGCCAACGTCCAGCTGTCATCCCCGCTCCACACCTTGAATCTGTCCGGCTTGCCCGCGCAGACGAGACCGATCTGGTCGAGGTCGCCGCTGGCCTCCTTTACGCCAAGTATCCCGGGGAGGTCGGCGCACCGCAGCGTCGTGGCGGCGGTCATGTTGACCGCGGTGCGGCCCTGGATGTTGTACATGATCGTCGGCCCGACCTCGGAGATCGCCCTGAAGTGCTGGTACATGCCTTCTTGCGGCGGCTTGTTGTAATAGGGCACTACTGCGAGCAGTGCGTCAGCGCCGGCCTTCATTGCGCGCTCGGAGAGTTTGACCGAGTGATGCGTGTCGTTGCTGCCGGTACCGGCGACGATGCTCTTGCCGGGAATTGCCTTCTTGACGGCCTTGAGCAGCTCGATCTTTTCGTCATCGCTGAGGCTCGGCGCCTCGCCGGTGGTACCGGCAACGACCACACCATCCGAGCCGTCCGCGACCAGGATGGCCGCCATTTTTTCCGCTGCCTCGTAATCGACCGAGCCGTCTGATTTGAAAGGCGTGATCATCGCCGTCAGCAGGCGACCAATCTCTGGTGTCACTTCACAACTCCCATCTCGATGGCCTGTTCTGCGATCTGGACCGCGTTCAGCGCGGCGCCTTTTCGCAGGTTGTCAGAGACGAGCCATAGCGCGAGCCCGTTCTTGGTCGAGGCGTCGTTTCGAATGCGGCCAACATACACCTCGTCCTTGCCTGCGACTCCATGCGGGGTCGGATAGAGCTTTGCGTGCGGGTCGTCTTCCACCATGACCCCCGGTGCCGAGCCGAAGAGCGTGCGAGCTTCGTCGGCCGTGATCTTCCTGGTCGTCTCGACGAAAACGGACTCGCCGTGTCCGATGGGAACCGGCACGCGGACGCAGGTGGCCGTGATGCGGAGCTCCGGCATGTGGAGGATCTTCCGCGTCTCGTTGACGATCTTTACCTCTTCCTCGTTGTAGCCCTCCGGCTCGGGTCGCCAGCCGCCCGGCACGACGTTGTACGCGAGCTGGTACGGATAGGCGACCGCCTGCGGCTCGGTGCCGGCGGCGATGGCCTTCGTCTGTTCCTCCAACTCGTCCACCAGAGCCCGGCCGGCTCCGGAGGCCGATTGGTACGTGGAGACCAGGACGCGCTCCAGGCCGGCCGCGCGCTTCAGCGGGTTGAGGATGACCGTGAGCGGGATGGCGCAGCAGTTGGGATTGGCGACGATGCCTTCGTTGTCGCGGATGTCGTCGCTGTTGACCTCGGGGACGACGAGCGGAACGTTCTCCTTCATGCGCCAGGCGGAGCTGTTGTCGATGACCAGGGCTCCCGCCTCGGCGGCGAGCGGTCCGTACATCAATGCGATGTCGCTGCTCGCTGCGAACAGCGCGATGTCGATGCCTTTGAAGGACTTCTCATCGAGCAGATCGATGCTGATCGACCCGCCGTTGTAGCCCACGCTCAAGCCCTTTGAGCGCTCCGATGCCAGCGCGACTACGCGCTCACTTGGAAAGTGCCGCTCGGCGAGAACGCGGAGCATCTCGTGGCCGACCATCCCGGTCGCGCCGACAACAGCAACGTTTAGTCGCTTGGAGGTGGGCATCTGAAAAGTCTAGATCGATACGGGCGCCTGTGATATTCCGCGCTTGTGGCGCCAAACGTGCGGTATCCAGACAAGCGATTGGCACGCTTGGCGCCAAACGAGCGGATCGACGTGGCTAGCCGGAGGAGTTAAGGCCAAGCAGCTCGTCCAGGCCTCGATAGAAGCGCGGCCCTGCCGTCACCTTGCGGATCGCGAGCAGCACGCCGGGGATGTACGCCTCGCGACTCGTGGTCCGGTGCACGATCGTCAGCGTCTGTCCAGGCAGTCCGAAGATGACCTCCTGGTCGGCGACGAAGCCGGGCAGGCGCACGCTGTGCACGGCGACGTTGCCCTCTTCCCCCCCGCGCGTCCCGGCGAGCGTCTCCTTCTCGGGTGTCTGGTGGCTGAACGGTTTTTCGCGACGCCTCGCGGCGAGGCGCCTGGCGGTGGAGAGCGCAGTGCCCGACGGAGCGTCCAGCTTCGTCGCGTGGTGCATCTCGATCACCTCGACCGCGTCGAAATGCGGAGCCGCTATGTCCGCCAGGTGCATCATCAGTACCGCGCCCACCGCGAAGTTCGGGGCGACGATCCCGCCCACTCCCTTGCTCTTGCACGCGGTCTCGAGCTTGTCCACCGAGTCGGCGCTCAGGCCGGTCGTGCCGATCACGGGAGACGCGCCCGCCGCGACCGCGGCCAGGGCATTGTGCAGAGCTTCGGAAGGTTTGGTGAAATCGACCAGCGCTCGCGGCCTCTTGTCGTGCAGGAAGGCCGCAAGGTCGTCTCCCAGCTCCACCCCGCCGACATACTCGATGCCCGGCTCGCTCGAGAAAGCCGCGGCGAGGACCGAGCCGACCTTGCCGCGGTAGCCGGCGACCGCGACTTTAATCGGCTCGGCCATGTGAATTACCTAGTTGCGACGGGGGCCACGACTGCCGCCGCCGTTTCGGCCGCCGCGATCGCGACCACCGCCACCAAAGCCGCCCTCGCGGGGGGCCGGCGGGGGTGAGGCAAGGGCAACCGCCATCGCCTCTTTGTCGATCTTCTC
>JBGPEO010000167.1:0-5539 GCA_041482895.1 Candidatus Dormibacteraceae bacterium
GCCCGCCCGTGCCTCTAAACCACTTGCTTCCGCGACTGGTCGCGATCGTCTTGCTTTCGGTCGCGTTTGTCGCGATGACGATCGCGATCACCGCTGGGATCTTCACCTCGCTGGACCGCCAGGTTGCCGAAGCGATGCACGGTCTCTGGCAGGAATCGCTGCACACAGTGTTCCAGCTGATCGCCGAGCTGGGCGGTCTCGAGCTGACCAGCATCCTCATGCTTGGTCTCGTCATCTATCTGTGGCGAGGCGGCTTCGGTGCGGACGCGCTTGTCGTCGCCGCGTTCGTCGGCGCGGTGATGCTCGAGCTCGTCTACAAGTTCTTGTTCTTTCATCCCGGTCCACCACGCTCTCTGTCGCATCGCGACGGTCCGAGCCTGACCGATCTTCTCGCGGGCAATGGGCTGGGCAACAGCTTTCCCAGCGGTCATATGGTGCGTGCGGTCGTCGCGTGGGGCTTGCTCGCCTTCGTCATCAGCCGGCTCGCGCCGTCACGTGCTGTGCGGATGCTCGCCATTCCGGTCGCGATCGTGATCATCTCGGCGGTGGCCCTGGACCGGCTGTATCTCGACGTCCACTGGGAGTCGGACGTCGTCGGAGGCCTGCTGCTCGGCGGCATCGCCCTGGTCGCGGCGACCGTCTGGCTGGACCGTCCAAGAAAGCCCGAGAATTAGGGCGTGGATAAGGCGGTACTGATCATGGTGACGACCGGCGGCCGCAATGACGCCGAGCGGCTGGGCGAAGCCCTGGTGGTCGAGCATCTCGCTGGGTGCTGCTCGGTAATCCCGACCGTCCACTCAGTCTATTACTGGGAGGGCCAGCTGAAGCGTGAGCACGAGGCCCTGCTGCTCGTAAAAACGCTAGAGTCCAGGGCGGCCGCGGTTCAGGAGTATGTTCGAACTCATCACGAATACGAGCTTCCTGAGATCCTGCAGATCGGCGTCGAGGGTGGGTCGCCGGACTACCTGAACTGGCTCGCAGACCAAGTAACGCATGAAGCCCGCTAAGCGTTAAGTCAACACTTAGACTCATGGACGGGGTGGCAACGGCGGTCGACGTTCCTGGCGATTCCAGCGGCTCCAAGAAGCGCCGCCGTCGCCGTGCGCGCCAAGAGGCCGCCGAGATGGAGCTTGCTCCGGCTACCAATGGCACCGGGAGCGGCAACGGCGTCGAAGCGGGTGCGCCGCCTCACGCAGCCGAGGCCGAGGTAGTGGCTATGGCGGTCCTGCCCGAGCTCGAGTCGCCGGTGAACCAGGCGGTTCTCGCGGAGGCGCCTGCCGTCGAGCCGGACGAGTTCAAGGACCTGCTCGGCCAGGCGGTGGGCCTGCGGCTTGACTCGGTCTCGCGCGAGTTCGGCGGCAATCACGAGATGCACGTGAGCGCTCTGCAGAACGTGTCGCTGGAGATCGGGCCGTGCGAGTTCGTCGCGGTGGTCGGTCCGTCCGGGTGCGGCAAGACCACCCTGCTCTCACTGATGGGCGGCCTCGACCGGCCGACGACCGGTCACGTCTACGGGGCCGGCCTTCCGCTTGGCGAGCTCTCCGACCAGGACCTCGCCGATTACCGCCTTCAGCGCGTGAGCACCATCTTCCAGACCTTCAACCTGATCCCCTCCATGACGGTCGAGGACAACGTCGCCCTGCCGCTCACTCTGGCGGGGGTGGAGGTCGAGGAACGGCTGAAGCGGGCCCGGCACCTGCTCGAGCTGGTCGGCCTGGGCCATCGCGCCCGCACCCGCGCCAGGCTGCTGTCGGGCGGCGAGCAGCAAAAGGTGGCGGTGGCCCGCGCACTTGCCAACCGTCCCGGGCTGATCCTTGCCGACGAACCAACCGGCAGCCTCGACTCGGCGGCCGGCGAAGGGGTGCTCAACCTGCTCGAAGATCTCAATCGCCGCGGCGCAACGGTCGTGCTCGTGACCCACGACCCGGAAGTGGCTCGGCGCGCCCGGCGCGTGGTGAGGATGATCGACGGCCGCGCGATCGAGCTCGAAGCCGGCAATCCCACCGTGCGCAAGCAAGAACCCGTCGATCAAGCCCGCCGCCTTCACTGGCGCGACACGCTGAAGGTTGGCGTGGGCAGCGCCGGACGCCGGCCACTGCGGACCGTCCTCACGACGACTGGGGTCGCCATCGGCATCGCGGCGATGAGCCTGATCGTCGCGCTGGCCGGCGGGCTCCAGGGCGCGCTCAACGCCCCGGCGCTCGCGACCAGCCAGGTGCACCAGGTCGAGGTCTACCCGGCCACCGACGCGAGCAACCCCGCATTCGACGCGGCAACGCTCACGACGCTGGCCGGGCAGCCCCATGTCAGCGCTGCATGGGGCCAGCTGTCGATGAGCGGAACCTTCACCACCGGGACGCCCGCTGGATCGGCCGGACAGAAGCCGCAACCGCTCGGCGCCCTGGTGTCACTCGCACCGCTGCGGTCATCCAGCGCGATGCCAGCGCTGAGCGCAGGCCGCCTGCCCCGTTCCGACAAAGCCTCCGAGGTGCTGCTCACGGACACCGAGGCGACCTCGCTGGGATTCCTCTCCGCGCGAGGCGCGATTGGAACCCAGGTCGTCTACACAGCCTCTTCCGGCGCGCTGATGGTCCCGGGCGTGACGCGCAATCCCGTCGCGAATCCTTTGGACCTGAAGCTGATCGTGGTTGGCATCGTGTCCGGCAACGCAATGCCCGCAGGCGCGCCCGGCGGCATGGCGCCTTACGCGACCGAACGCGACTACTGGACGCAGCTCGCGCGGGCCAACGGCTGGAAGGGCGGCGAGTATTCGACCATCACCCTTCTGGCGGATTCCGGCCTCGCGGTCGGGACCCTCCAGCAAAGAATCGTCGCCCTCGGTTTCCAGGCCCAGACGTTCGGCGACCAGTTCCGCAGCTTCGAGGACCTGCTTGGAAAGATGCGCGTGGCGCTGCTGGGCCTGGCTTTGGTGGCCCTGCTGCTGGCCTGCCTTGGCATCGCCAACACGATGTACACCGCTGTGCTCGAGCGTACCAAGGAGATCGGTGTCCTCAAGGCGCTCGGCGCACGCCGGCGTGACGTGCTGCTGATCTTCGTGGCGGAGGCGGCCATCATCGGGCTCGCGGGAGGACTGGTCGGGATCCTCATCGCGGTCGGGTTGGGCCGGCTCGGGAACGTTGCGGTCGACCGGATCACGCAATCGGTGCCTGGTGCCGGTTTCGACGTGTTCCGCACCGACTTCGCCGTGGTGGCCGCCGGCCTCGTCGTGGCGGTGGTGCTGAGCACCGTGAGCGGGCTGCTTCCCGCGCTGAGGGCGGCGGTCCAGGACCCCGTGCGAGCTCTCCGCTACGAATAAGTGAGGGTCTCCTCTTACCCGCTCCTCGATGCCGATGCTGCGGCATTGCTCGTGCTCGAACGCACACCTGTCCTCCGGGCCGAACGGGTTCCACTCATCGATTGCTACGGCCGCGTGCTGGCGGAGGACGTGGTGGCGCCGGCTCCGCTGCCGGCGTTTCCCTCCAGCGCTGTCGACGGGTTCGCGGTTCGGGCAGCTGACGGTGGGAAGGCGCTGCGGGTGGCCGGCGAATCCGCGGCGGGGCGGCCCTCCGAGCGCGACCTCGAGCCTGGCACCGCGATTCGAATCCTGACCGGAGGCGTTCTGCCGGCGGGCGCGGATTGCGTGGTGATGCTGGAGGACGTGACGCTGGACGGGGAAGTCGTCACCGTCCCCGGCGGCCTCCAGCCCGGACAGAACTTTCACGCTCCTGGAGCCGACCTCCGCGCGGGCGAGCGGGTGCTTCCCGCAGGATCGTCTCTCGGGCCGGCAGAGATCGGTCTGGCGGCCGCGCTTGGGCTGGCCGAGCTGCCCGTCGGCCGCCGGCCGCGCGTGGCGCTCATGTCCACCGGCGACGAGCTGGTCGAGGTGGGCGAGAGGCCCGGGCGAGGCCAGATCCCCGACTCGAACCGGTGGGCGCTGCTCGCCGCGCTGCGCGAGGCCGGGGCGGAGGTGCGCCTGCTCGGCATCGGTCCTGACGAGCCCGAGGCGCTGCGACGCCTGGTCGCCGGCGCGCTCGCTGAGTCTGACGTGCTGGTCACCTCGGGCGGCGTCTCGGTGGGGACCCACGACCTGGTCAAGCCCCTGCTCGAATCGCTTGGCGACGTGCACGTGGGGCGGGTGAAGCTGAAGCCGGGCAAGCCTTTTACTTTCGCGACTCTTCGCGATCCGAGTCCCCCCACCCGGCGCTCCGCGCCACCCTCCCCCTTGCGGGGGAGGGAGAAGCTTGCATTCGGCCTGCCCGGTTTCCCCGTTTCGTCACTCGTGACATTCGAGGTTTTCGTCCGCCCCGCGCTGCGGAAGATGCAGGGCCACACGCAGCTGAATCGCCCCATGCTGCCGGTCCGCCTCGGCTATGAAGCGCGCCCGACAGCGGATCGCACTGAGTACCAGCGGGTCACGCTGAAGCGAGATGGTCGCGATCTCGTCGCCGTCTCCACGGGCTCCCAGTCCTCATCGCGACTGATGTCGCTGGCGGGCGCCCACGCGCTGTTGCGCATCCCGCCAGGCGATCAGGGGCTACGCGAGGGGTCGATCGTCGAGGCGATGATTCTCTCTCTGCCCTAACGTTTCGAACGTCCGTTCGCTTTAGAATTAGATCTCTCTCATGCCCTCCAACTTTCGTGTCGACGCACCCTTCAAGCCGGCGGGGGACCAGCCTCAGGCCATCGAGCAGCTCGTCGAGGGCGTTCGATCAGGCCTGACCCAGCAGGTCCTGGCTGGGGTCACCGGAAGCGGCAAGACCAACGTGATGGCGTGGGCGGTCGAGCAGCTGCAGAGGCCGGTCCTCGTGCTGAGCCCCAACAAGACTCTGGCCGCACAGCTGTGCGCCGAGTTCCGCCGGCTGCTGCCTGACAACGCGGTCGAATACTTCGTGAGCTATTACGACTACTACCAGCCCGAGGCGTACATCGCGCGGTCCGACACGTACATCGAAAAGGATTCGAGCCGGAACGAGGAGATCGACCGGATGCGCCACTCGACCACGCAAGCGCTGCTCACGCGGCGCGACGTCCTGGTCGTGGCGAGCATCAGCTGCATCTATGGCGTCGGTTCCGTCGAGGACTACATGGGCGAGTCGCTGCACGTCGAGAAGGGCCAGGCGATCCGCCGCGAGGTTTTCTTGCGCAAGCTCACCGAGATGCTGTACGAGCGCAACGACTATGACCTCGCGCGCCTGCGGTTCAGGGTGCGCGGCGATGTCGTCGACCTCGTGCCGGCAAACGAGGAGAGGGTCTACCGGGTCGAGTTCTTCGGCGACGAGATCGAGCGCATCCAGGAGCTCGACGCAGTGACCGGGGAGATTCTCGGCGCGCGCGACGAGTTCACCATCTTCCCGGCGTCGCACTACGTGACGCCCGCGGACAAGCTGCGCCTTGCGATGGTCGACATCGAGGCCGAGCTCGACGAGCGCACGAAGTGGTTCGAGGAGCACGGCCGGCTGCTCGAGGCTCAGCGGCTCAGGCAGCGCACCAACTTCGACCTCGAGATGATGCGCGAGACCGGGACGTGCGCGGGGATCGA
>JBGPEO010000168.1:0-5524 GCA_041482895.1 Candidatus Dormibacteraceae bacterium
CGGCATACAGCTCACCGGGCCCGAATGTGTCGCAGCCGGCACCCTCCTCGGTGAGGATCCGGCGGAGGGCTAGCCCGTAGTTCGCTTTGATGGAGGGCATGACGACGACGGGACCGTCGGGCCAGCCTCGCTGGAACTCAGCCTGGAAGCTTCTGAAGTTCCGTCTGACCTGATCCTCTGACATGACGTAGAGGGGCGTGCCGAAGCGCGCGGCGAGTTCTGTTGAATCGCAGCCCTCTATGAACAGGACGCCATTTCGGATCGAGAGGCAATCGTCGATGGGCCCGTCGCCATGGCCGAAGGGGGTCGATGCGGTTCTACGTGCAGCCATGCCCTGACGGACACTACCTCACTTTGAGATGCAGACCGCCTGGGCCGCCCCTTCCCTTTTTCATGAAGATCTCATCAACGTCTCGGTCCGGCCCGACGGCCTCGACCTAAGTTGTGCCTACAGGCGGTTGTCACCGTCAGATCCACATCCTGGAGGAGGTCGTCGTTATGCACACAGAAGTCCTTTCGCGATCGTCAACAACGTTCAGGGCACGTACCTTGAGCAAGATCCGACCGATCGTCGCGGTCGCCGCCGCGGTCGGTGTGCTCGCGATCGTTGCCGCGTCTCCGGCGTCGGCCGCCGAGGCCAAGCCGTTCACAGCGCTCAAGGCGTGCAGTGGTCTCATCACACCGACCACGCAAACCTGCCAGATCACGCAGTCGAGCGTGAAGATCCTGCTTGGGGGCACGATCCACTACACCGCGATCGTGTTCTACGCCGATCATCTCACGAGTCCAGTCACCTTCACCGCTGTCGATAAGAGGGCGAGTACTGCCACGGGCCAGTGCACGTTCTTCTTTGCTGGAGCGGCGGCTGGAACCGGTCACTGCGAGTACTGGGCCGGCACCGGCAAGCTGGCAGGATTCCACGCCGCGATGGCGGTCGGGACGACAAGCACCGCCAACGTTTACTCGCTCAACGGAACCTACTGGTTCGACCGTGACGGCGACCAGGGCTGATCGCCCATTTTGCCCAAAAGCGCATATGGTGAGCATCCAGAGGTGAGCCGATGATCACCACCAAAGTGAGCGAGCGGACGAGCCCCGCAGGCGCCCTTATTGGACGGGCTTCCGAAGAGGCTCAGCTGCTCGGCCTGCTCGAGGAGGACGGCCCGTCCGTCCTCTTCCTGCACGGCCTGGCCGGCATCGGCAAAACCTCGCTGGTCGGTCTTGTCTCCGCTCAGGCGCGTCGCCAGGGCATGGTCGTAGTCCGGCTCGACGGCAACCTCCTGGAACCCACGCCAGCCGGGTTCATGGGTGCGCTGGCAATCGCAGCCGGCGGTGGTGGGGATGCGCCACCTGAAGTCATTCGCCGGCTCGGCAGCCTCGGTAAGCGCGTAGTGCTTGCAGTCGATACCTACGAGCTTCTGCGTCTCATCGATCACTGGGTCCGGCTGGAGTTGGTGCCGGAGCTGCCGGCCAACGTGACGCTGTTTATCGCGGGCCGCGAGCCGCCGCTGACGGCGTGGCTGCAGGCCGTCCCGCGCAGCAACGACTTCAGGGCGGTGGAGTTGAAGCCGCTGGACGAGGCGTCCGCCCTCGCGGTGCTGGCGCAGGACGGTGTCCCGGCGGACGCCGCGAGGCGCTTGAACCGAGTCGCACGTGGGCATCCGCTGGCCTTGCGTGTGGCAGCCGGCGCGATGCGCGGGCCACTCGATCCGGGACTGGAGCAGGCGGCGTCCGACCGAGTGATCGAAGAGCTGACCCGGATCCATGTCGAAGGTCTCGACGACGTGACCAGGCGCTGTCTCGAGGCGGCTTCGGTGGTGCGGCGCGTCACCCGGCCCCTCCTGCAGGTGATGCTGCCGGATGTTGCCCCGCAGGATGCTTACGATCGGCTGTCCGCTCTGCCGTTCGTGCAAGCGGCCGACGATGGGCTCCGCCTCCATGATTCGGTCCAGCGCGCCCTTGCCGGTAGCTTCCGTGCGGCCGATCCCGAGTCTCATCGGCGCTACCGGAGAGCTGCATTCGGACAACTTCGATCGGCGCTGCGAACCGCGCCTGATCCGGACCTCTGGCGTTACACGGCGGACAGCCTGTTCCTGCTGGAGAACCCGGCAGTCCGGGAGGCGTTCTTTCCGACCACCGCGCATGTCTACGCCATGGAACCGGCACGTCCAACCGACGGCGCCGGTATCGCGGCCATTGCCCGGCGGCACTTACCTGGGTTGGCGGCCGAGAGGCTGGTGACATGGTGGGCGCGGCTGCCCGGAGCGTTCCGCGTGGCGCGGGAGGGGAGTGGCGAGCTTGCAGCTTTCTCTCTGTTTTTCGAACCTACCGCCGCCATCCCTTCGTGGATGGAGTCCGATCCACTCGTTGGAGCGTTCTGGCGGCATCTCGGAGCAGACCGCATCCCTCGACACCAGACGAGCCTTTTTGTCGGAGGCATGGTTACGCGGGAGGATGGAGAGATGCCATCCCCGCTGATGGCCGCCCTGTGGCTGGACGTCAAGCGTCTGTACGTCGAGCTGCGCCCCCGGCTGCGCCGGGTTTACTCA
This sequence comes from Candidatus Dormibacteraceae bacterium, assembly GCA_041482895.1. Classification (GTDB taxonomy): domain Bacteria; phylum Chloroflexota; class Dormibacteria; order Dormibacterales; family Dormibacteraceae; genus Palsa-870. The sequence continues at coordinate 2,550 of JBGPEO010000168.1, forward strand.
TCGCTGGGGGAGCCGGCGATCGACGTCTTCGGTCCGGCGATGACTACCCTGGGCTTCCGGTACCTTCCCGGCGCTCCTCCGGTAATCGACGGCTACACGCTCCATCCGTTGATGCTCGACTTCGGGCCTTCGTCGGTCGACGGCTGGCTGTCCTGGGTCATCGCGTCAGAGCTGGGAGTGGAGGAACCAGAGCTGCTGGATCGCAGGCTCCGGCAGCTGGTGCTGGACGGCGTGCGGGTCGACCTGACCCGGCAGGAATTCGACGTGCTCCAGTACCTTGCCGAGCGCCAGGATCGCGTAGTGACTCGCGAGGAGCTGCTGGCCGATGTCTGGGGCCACTCCGCGGCGCGCGGCAGCAACGTCGTCGATGCCACCGTCAAGCTGCTTCGGAGCAAATTGGGAGCTCACGCCGCCGCTCTCCAGACCGTCCGCGGAATGGGCTATCGCTTTATCGGCTGAAGTCCGTCGGTGACTGCGTTCAATCGCCCGAGAAAAAGCGAGCGCCTGTAACTCGGGCCCGTATTGTCCGCCATGAGAGCAAGCCTCGCGTTCGCCGTCGCCGGAGTCATGGTCGCTGCATGTGGCAGCTCGCCGGCCGCCCAGGTTTCAACCAGCCCGACGCCCTCCGGACAACTTGTGGTCGCAGTCGAGGCCAAGTCCGTAAAAGGACAGCAGGAATCTGTCCTGGTGAACGCCAATGCGCAGACCCTCTACTACCTCACCTCCGACACTTCGACCACGGTCGCGTGCAGCGGCCAGTGCGCCACGTTCTGGCCGCCTCTGCTGCTCCCGGCGGGCGACCCGTCCTCTGGTAGCTCGCTGCCCGGAAAGCTCAGCGTTTTGACGGATCCCAACGGTCGCCAGGTTCTTTACAACGGGCATCCCCTGTACGCCTTCGTTAAGGACAAGGCAAGCGGCGACGCGAACGGAGAGGGCGTCAACGCCTTCGGCGGCACCTGGCATCCCGCCACCCCGGACCTGGCCGCGATCTAGGCCGGCGGCCGGCCCCGGGCCCTAGCGGATTCCCTCCCAGAGCAGACGCTCCTCGCTGTCGGGGTCGTCGACGGCGCCCGAGGCCGAATCGAAGCGCATCACCGTCCGGCGGTGGGCGTCGTAGCTCTCCCATCCCGGGTCGCCGGTGCAGGCGAAGGCAACCCATGCGCGATGCATCTCATCGGCGATGGACTGGGGCGGGTTGGGTCCCGCGAGCCTGTCGGTCCACTCGGCGTCCAGGTTGTCGAAGACGAACCCGATCTCGAGGGCGTGGCATGCGCCCAGCCGGCCGCCGTAAAGAGGCGACCGCCACGCCATCTCGTAAACGTGGGCGGACCCACCGTTCCTGGAATGCGCCTCGGCGAGCCGAACCGCCGGAATCCGGAAGAACCAATCGGTGCTCATCGCCGCCAGCAGCTCGCCGGGCGTCGCGCCTGGGCGCGCGGACGAATACTGCTCGATGGCGTTGGCGGGCAGGCGGTAGCCGGCCACGGCCATCCCAAGGATGTCCTCGTTGATGAGATCGATGGCGCCGTTCGGCACCATGAAGAGTCGCTGCTCTTCGCGATTGGTGCCGACCATCACGTCAACGCCGGCGCTCGCTCCGGCGGCAATCCCTTCGATTGGAAGCGAAGGAACAACGTGGCCATCGATCACCGGCTCGAACGGCATCAGGTTGGCGGCGACCTCGCCCCACTTGGCCGGGTCCGGCATCAGGAACGCCTCGGCGCTGAGCGCGACCTGGGCCTCGTAGGCCTGCGGCACGGGCACATTGGCGATGGCGGCGCGATCCGCCGGCACGCCGAGCTTCTCGGCCAGGTAGCCGCCCACCCGCTTCGCCGTCGCCGCTGAGAGAGCGTGGTGGCCTGCGCCGCTCTCGGCGATGACGCGCTTGAAAAGACCTTTGGCGCGGGGCATCGACAGGAGCGTCGTCACGCTCATCGCACCTGCCGACTCGCCGAAGATCGTGACGTTCCCCTTGTCGCCACCGAAAGCCGCGATGTTGTCCCGCACCCATTCGAGCGCCGCCACCTGGTCGAGCAGGCCGAGGTTGGCGACTCCATCGTCGAGGAACAGGAAGCCGTCGACACCGAGGCGGTAGTTGATGCTGACCAGCACGACGCCGTCGCGTGCGAACCGGCGGCCGTCGTACTGCGGCACTGCGCCGGTCCCGTTGGCGAACGCGCCCCCGTGGATCCAGACCATCACGGGCAGCCCGCTGGCCGCCGCATCAGGCGTCCAGATGTTCAGGTTGAGGCACTGTTCGCCCTCGATCGCGGGCTCTAGGAGGATCTCGTCGAAGGGTGGAAAGTAGGGCGGCTTTGGCACCGTAGGGCCGTAGGCGAGGGCGTCCCGAATCCTTTCCCATGACGGGGCAGGCTGCGGCGGCTTGAACCGGTTGGCGCCGAACGGCGCCGCGGCGTAGGGGATGCCTTTGAATGACGCGACACCCTCGGTGAGCGAGCCGCGCAAACGGCCCTGGGGGATCTCTACCACGACATCGGTGATGCTCAAGCTCATGGCGGATGCCTCCACACGGGGCCGACCGGAACGGGCTCGATTCTGCCACATGCAAGGCGGTCTTCCACGGCCCGAATGCCGGGCATAGGTCCGGCTGGCGGCGGCGATCATGTCCTTGAAGAGCTGCTCTGTCATGCGCTTGCGATCGCTGGCGACGAGCCATTTGGCGGCTCGAGCAGCTGGCGGACGAGCCCCGCGGCGCGCGATTTTCCGGTACCGGCCAGGCCGCCCAGGCCGCCAACCGAACCTCGCCCAAATGAATGTCGAGAACCGGCCAAAGCTGTAACCACCCACCGTCAAGCCACCACTTGTAAGTCGTTCATCAGGCTCTTTACGCGGAGGCGAGCCGGGACTAGACTTTCGCGCGGTGCGGCTTACTGCGGTATTCCCTGCCGCCGCGGTGCGCCGGATGTTGGGGTCGAAGCCAGTGCGGCACGCGAAGGGCTGGGACACAAGGAGAG
>JBGPEO010000169.1:0-5510 GCA_041482895.1 Candidatus Dormibacteraceae bacterium
ACGGCACCGGTGAGGGTGGCGATGTCGATGATCGCCGCGGGCTTGTCGGCGACGGCGAGCGTGAGCGCGTCGGCCAGGACGAGCCGCCCTTCGGCGTCGGTGTTCAGCACCTCGACGGTCTTGCCCGACGCGCTCGTCCATATATCTCCCGGCCGCTGGGCGCCGCGCCCCGGCAAGTTTTCTGCCGCCGCGATCACTGCCATCACGTTGAGGGCGAGCCGGCTCTCGGCGATAACCTGGATCGCCGCCAGCACGGCGGCCGCGCCACCCATGTCGCCCCGCATCTTGACCATCCAATCCGCGGACTTCAGAGAGAGCCCGCCGCTGTCGAATGTGATGCCCTTGCCTATTAGAGCCAGGTTTCGTTCGTCTTTGGCCGCACCACGATATGTCAGCCTGATCAAGCGCGGCTCCTGCTCGGAGGCGGCGCCGACGGCTGCCAGAAGGTTGTAACCGCCCGCCCTCAAAGCTTCGGCTCGCAGGGTTTCGCAGTCCAGGCCCAAACGGTCCGCCATCTCGCGAGCGATTGTTTCCAGTTGATCTGGGCCCAGCTCGTTGGCCGGCGCGTTCTGCCACTCGCGCGCCCTCGCGGTGGCCTCGCCAAGCCGCCGCGAGACATCGACCACGGCGTCAGGGGCGTCGCCGAAGCCGACAAGGGTAAGGGCGGTCAGCGGCGCCGGGTGGCGACCCGTGCTCCGGCCGCGGCGATCCCAGCTGCCGGCAACACAGCCTTCGACGACGGCGCCAACGTCCGAGTTCCGGAGCGCGCCCGCCCTCAACACCGCGATCCTTCCGTGGCCGAACTCGCGCGCGGTTCGCACCATCTCCTGGTGCGCGAAGCGAAGCCTGGAGCCGTCGAGGTCGGCAGCCGCGCCAAGGCCATATAGAAGGACACGGGGACTGCTAAAGCCCTCCCTGGCAGGCAGAAGCAAAACCTCGTGCAGGCGTCCGGTGTGCTCGCCGGAAGCGACAAACCGGGCCGCGCCGGGATCCACCTGCGTCAGCGCCGAATCACTTTGCGCCCCTGACATGACGGGTATCGCCAGCACGTCGGCGTCGACAGCAGCGACCCCGCCGGGATCGGAGACCAAGGCGACTTGAACTGGCTGAGATTCTTTCACCAGAAGAATGTATATTGTCGCGGTTTAGATCTTTCTGGCAAGGATTGATCTCGAAAGCCGGATTTGGGGAGGTGCAGCCGTCTGATGCAGGGACGCAGCAAGTTGGTGATAGCCGCCATGAGCGCGCTCATGGTTCTTCTCGCGGCCTGCGGCAACAATGGGAGCCCCAGCACGTCCGGCAGCGCGGCCGGCAAGACACTCGTCGTCGACGACGCATACACCTGGGATTTCAGCAAGGACACCGACCCAAGCCGTGGCGGCGTCGACTTCGACGCAGATCCGTTCTTCCACGCGATCTACGACAGCTTGCTGACGTTCAAGCTTGGCGATTCTTCGACACCGATCCCGCTGGTCGCTCAGTCCTACACGGTCTCAGCTGACGCCAAGACCTTCACCTTCACGATCCGTAAGGACGTGAAGTTCGCCGACGGTACGCCGCTGACCGCGCACGACGTCGAATTCACGTTCAACCGATTGCTGAACCTTCACGACAACCCCGTCTATCTCCTGGACGGGATCACGTCGATGAAAGCGACCGACGACTACACATTCGTGCTCGTGTCCTCGGTCCCCAACCCCGCGATCCCATTCATCGTCACCAACCCGGCCCTCGGCATCATCAACTCGAAGCTCCTGATGGCCCACGGTGGGAGCGACGCCGCGGATGCCGCCACGACGGACACCGCGCACAACTTTCTAGGCACGACATCAGTCGGCAGCGGTCCCTACACGATGGCCTCAGTCGACACGACAGAGGTGGTGTTGAAAGCGAACTCCAAGTACTGGGGGCCGGACAAGCCCAACTTCGGGACGGTGATCTTCCGCAACGTCGCCGCCGCAACGCAGCTGATCGAGATTCAGAAAGCGTCCAACCAGATCGAGCTCAGCCTGTCCGGCGACCAGGCCGTCAGCCTCAAGAGCAACAACGCGCTGAGCGTTTCGAGCTTCACCTCGCCGAACATCACCTTCGCGTTCTGCAACATCAAGACCTACGCGGCCTGCGGCAACCAGCACTTCGTCAACGCAATTCGATATGGCATCGACTACCAGGGCCTGATCAGTGTGGCCGGCGCGGGAGCGGCTCAAGCGCCTGGCGTCGTCCCGACTCAGTTCCTTGGCGCTCTTCCCCAGTCGCAGGCGGTCGCGCGTGACGTGACCAAGGCCAAGAGCGAACTGGCGGCATCGGGCGTCTCCAATCCCACCATCGACCTCGACTACACGATCAGCAGCACTGGCCTCAACGACTCGTTGGCGGCCAAGATCAAGGCCAACCTGGCGGATGTCGGCATCACGGTGAACCTCAACGGCCAGCCGAGCTCAATCGCCACGCCAAACTACCGCGGCGCCAAGTACAGGCTTGGTCTCGCAGGCTGGGCGCCTGACTACCCGGACCCCAACGATTACCTGGCGTTCCTGCCTGGCCAGCTGGTCGGCAAGCGCGCCGGCTGGCTCACGGGCGCGGCCCCAGATATCGAGGCTCTCGGTGCCAAGGCAGGCTCCACGCCGGACAATGCCACTCGTGGCCAGCTGTACCAGCAGCTCCAGACCTTGCTCAACCAGAAGAGCCCGATGCTGCCGCTCATCCAGCCCGGGCAGTCCGTTGTAGGCACCAAGAACCTTACGAATGTCGTATACAGCCCAGTCTGGTACCTCGACCTCGCCTCGATCGGCACCGCCTGAGTCACTGGGAGCGGCGCTCGCAAAGCGCCGCTCCCAACATCCACTCCTCTTCTTCATAGGGCGGCGTCTGATCGCGCTCGTGTTTCTCTGCCTTGGGGTGTCGGTGATGGCTTTCGTCCTCACCCACCTCGTGCCGGGGGACCCTGCCGTCGCGAACCTCGGAGACCGGGCCTCTTCCGACCCGGTGGCATTGCGGCTCTACCGAGAGCACTTCGGACTCGACAAACCCCTGCCGGTCCAGTACGTGGTCTACCTGGGGAACCTTCTTCACGGTGACCTTGGCGAATCGGAACAGAGCCGGCGGGCGGTCAGTACCGACCTCGCCGAGTACATTCCGGCGACTGCCGAGCTCGCCATCACGTCGATGGTGCTCGCCAGCCTGCTCGGCCTGACGCTGGGAGTCATCGCCGCGCTGAACCGTAACAAGGCCACCGACCAGATCATTCGGGTGGTGTCCCTGGCCGGCATGTCCACTCCACAGTTCTGGCTTGCCCTGGTCGCGCTCTACGTCTTCTTCTACAAGCTGAGCTGGGCCCCGGGCAGCGGCCGCCTCGATGCCGCCGTGCTGCCGCCCCCTCACCTGACCGGACTGTTCACGATCGATTCGCTGGCAGCCGGCCAATACTACGTTTTCGTCAACAGCCTCCAACACCTGATCCTGCCCGCCTGCGTCCTTGCCGCTTTCAACATGGGTCTCTTCACCCGATTCACCCGGTCGGCCGTGCTCGAGGTGCTCGAGAACGATTACGTTCGCACCGCGCGCGCCAAGGGCCTGCCCGAGCTGACAGTCGTGTTCCGACACATCCTCCGAGCAGCATCTCCGCCAATCCTCACGGTGGTTGGGCTCGCCTTCGGCAATGTCATGACAGGAACCGTCCTTGTTGAGAACATCTTCTCCTGGCCTGGAATCGGCCAGTACTCATACAGGAGCGCGACGGCGCTCGACCTGCCGGCGATCGTGGGCGTGATGCTTTTCGTGGCGATCGTCTACATCCTGGTCAACATGTTCGTCGACATCCTTTACGGCGTCGTCGATCCGAGGATTCGAGTCGCATGAGCGTCGCCGCCCTCCGCCATCCGCTCGCCTCTTCGTGGCGCCGGATCCCCGGCGCGTGGAGACAACCCGTGGCCATCGTCGGGTTGGTCATCGCAGCCTTCTGGGTTGTGATCGCCGCGGTGGCGCCCCTGGTGGCCCCGCACGATCCACTTGCGCAGGGCGCCGCCCTGTACCAGGCACCATCGGCGGCGAATCTCATGGGCACCGACGAGCTGGGCCGAGACGTCTTCTCGCGCGTTCTGTGGGGCGCCCGGATCTCGATCCCGCTGGCCATGCTGCTCGTCGCGCTGGCGTTCACGATCGGTGGCACTCTTGGCGGACTCGCCGGCTACCTCGGCGGCTGGGTGGACGAAGTTGTGATGCGCGGCGCGGACTTCGTTTTCGCTGTGCCGACCATCCTGCTGGCGATGGCCGTCGTCGCGGCCCTCGGGCCCGGCCTCTTCCATGCCGTGCTGGCGGTGGTGCTCGTCTCCTGGCCCGGCCACGCCCGAGTGGTCAGAGGACTGGTTCGGACCACCATGCAGTCGGAATACGTCGCCGTCGGGCGGCTGCTCGGCTCGCCCACCCACCGCGCGCTGGTGGTTGACGTGCTGCCGAACGTCGCCGGACCGGTGATCGTTCTCGCCGCTCTCGAGATAGGCAATGCGATCCTGCTGCTCAGCGCGCTGTCCTTCCTGGGATTGGGCGCCCGCCCGCCCACAGCCGAATGGGGATCGATGGTCTCCACCGGCGCCGAACACTTCGAGGCGTGGTGGATCGGTGTCTTCCCGGGCATTGCCATTGTGAGCGTTGTGCTGGCCTTCAACTTGCTCGGCGACAGTCTTCGCGATGCATTCGACCCGAAGGCGATCATCAAGGCGCGCGGCGCATGAAGCCGCTCCTCAGCGTCCGCGACCTTCGGGTCTGGCTGGATACGGCAGGGGGCCCGCTATCCATCGTCGACGGCGTCAGCTTCGATATCTCCGCCGGCCAGGTGTTCGGGCTTGCCGGCGAGAGCGGCAGCGGCAAGACCATCACCGCGCTGGCACTGCTGGGACTCCTTCCGGCGGGCGCGCGCACCGGCGGCTCGGCGATCCTGGACGAACGCGACCTGCTGACGATGCGAACCGCCCAGCGGCGGCGGACTCGCGGTCGCGAGGTCGCGATGGTGTTTCAGGACCCGGTGTCGTCGCTGCACCCGATGCTCACCATCGAGCGGCAGCTGACCGAGCACCTTCGCTACCAGCTGGGAATGAGCCACAAGGAGGCTTACGAGAGGGCGATCCAGCTGCTCACAGAGGTGCGCATCCCCAATCCCAAAGCCGCGCTGCGCGGCTACCCACATCAGTTCAGCGGCGGCATGCGACAGCGAATACAGATCGCCATCGGTCTTGCCTGCGAGCCCCGGCTCCTGATCGCCGACGAGCCCACGACCGCACTCGACGTGACTGTCCAGGCGGGGATCCTGCGCTTGCTTCACCGACTCTGCGAGGAGAAGGACCTCGCCGTGATGCTCATCACGCACGACCTCGGGGTTCTTTCGGCGCTGGCCGATACGGTCACAGTGATGTATGCGGGCCGGGTGGTGGAGTCAGGTACCACGGCCCAGGTGATGGGACGTTCGCGGCATCCCTACACCAGGGCGCTGATCGACTCGCTACCGCACCCGGAGG
>JBGPEO010000170.1:0-5294 GCA_041482895.1 Candidatus Dormibacteraceae bacterium
ACCATCGAGGAGCTCATCCGCGACCGCCAGAAGCTCCTGCAGCAGGTTCAGGACGCGGCCAAGGGCGACCTCGCGACGAGCGGTCTGCAGATCGATGCCTTCACCATCCAGAGCTTCTCGGACGAGTCGAATTACATCGAGCTGCTCGGCCAGCAGAGCGTGTCCACGATCACCCGCGACGCGCGCATGGTCAAGGCGACGACCGACCAGGAGGCGGCGGTTCGAGAAGCCGAGTCGATGCAGGTCAAGATCAACGCCGGCCGAGACGTTTCGCTGCGAGAGGCCGAGACGAAGACCCAGGTCGCCGCCGCACAGGCGCGCGCCGACCAGGCCGGCCCCCTGGCGATGGCCACGGCGCAGCAGGAGGTCGTGCGCAAGCAGACCGAGCTGGCCCAGCTGGAAGCAGATCGGAAAGAGAAGGAGCTGCTCGCCTCGGTGGTCAAGCCCGCCGCCGCGGAGGCCCAGGCCGTGATCGCTCGCGCGGAAGGTGACAAGCGGGCGCGCATCGCAGCCGCCGAGGCGGATGCGGAGACGACGAGGCTCGAAGGTGGGGCAGAGGCTCAGATCGTCCTCACCAAAGGTGAGGCCGAGGCCAAGGCACTCGCGATGCGCGCGGATGCCTACAAGCAGTTCAACGAGGCCGCCATCATCCAGACGGTGCTGGCCGCGCTGCCCGAAATCGTCCGCGCGGCAGCCGAGCCGATGGGCCACATCGACTCGCTGACCGTGATGAGCGCCGACGGCGCATCCGACATCGTCAAGAACGCGACCCGCGCGATGATCGAATCGACGACCGCGATCAAGGGCCTGACCGGGCTCGACGTGCCAAACCTCATCGGCGGCGCGCTGGGTCGCGGGTTTGGCGAGCGGCTGCGCACCGGAGATGGCGAACGCGGCAGCGACCCGGGGAGCGCGGCCGAGCGGATCAGCGAGATCGCCGGCCACGGCCTGAGTGCGCTCAAAGCGCAGACGGCCGCTGCGGCCGCAAAAGCTGAGGCCGAGGCCGAGGTTGCGAAAGAGAAGGCCGACGAGAAGGCGGCAGACGAGGCTGCCAAGGCGAAGTCGGTTGCCGGCGCGCTGAAAGAGGCAGGGGCGGCCGAAAAGGCAGCGGTTGTGGCGGCCGTGGCGGCCCCGGCCGCGAAGGTTGCGGCCGCGGCGGCGAAGGTCTGGCCCAGCGACGGCAACGTTGCTCAGTGGGCGAAGTGGATGTCCGACCAGCTCCATCAGATCCCCGACATCCGGGTCTACGACGCGCTGCGCCTGTCAGACCTGACGAGCAAGGGCCCGGCGCCGGCTCGTGCGGTCTGGGCGACCGCCCAGGCGGTGCTCGGAAAGGATTACGGCAACGTCACCGTGGCCGACCTGCTGAAGCAGTTTCACCCATAAGCGGGAAACCCGCTTACCCGAGCGACCTCTTAAAAGCGGGAAGCCCGCTTACCCGAGCGACCTCTGAAGCGGGAAGCCCGCTTACGCGAGTGACCTATAAAAGCGGGAAGCCCGCTTGCGCGAGCTTCCCAAGGCTGGGGTGGGGGCGTGGAGTCGAATTCAGGGCCAGCTTACCGGCCGCCGATATGGTAGCACGGTGTCCCGCCGTCCACAAGATATAGACACCTGGGGATAAGTGCCTTGAAATTGCCCATCCCGCTCGATATGGAACCGATGCTCTCAGCCCCCTCCGAGGCGGGCATCCCCAAGGGTGACGGCTGGGAGTACGAGCCCAAGTGGGACGGCTTCCGCACGCTCGTCTTCCGCGATGGGGAAGAGGTCGCGCTCATCAGCCGCGGCGCCCGGCCGATGACCCGTTACTTCCCCGAGCTGCTTGCTCCCTTCCGAGGGCTCCGCGAGACCCAGGTCGTGCTGGACGGGGAGATCGTGGTGGTGGCGAAGAACGGCCTTGACTTCGGAGCCCTTCAGCAGCGCATACACCCGGCGGATTCGCGCGTCCGCATGCTGAGCGAAGCCACGCCGGCGTGGTTCATTGCTTTCGACCTCCTGTCCGAAGGAGGTGACGACCTGCGCAAGCTGCCGCTGGGAGAGCGGCGCAAGCGGCTCGAGCGCCTGCTCAAAGGCGTCAAGCCGCCGATCTTCCTCACTCCGCACACCCGCGACCACCCGACGGCCGAGAGCTGGTTCGAGCGTTTCGAAGGCGCCGGGCTCGACGGGGTGATCGCAAAGTCTTGGGATGGCGCGTACGTCCCCGGCAAGCGACTGTGGGTGAAGATCAAGCACCAGCGCACGGCCGACTGCGTGGTGATCGGATGGCGCAAATCCAACGACGGAATCTCACTCGGGTCGCTGCTGCTCGGCCTCTATGACAAGAAGGGCACGATGCACTACGTCGGCCACACCTCGTCGTTCAGCGCCGCGGAGCGCAAGCAGCTGATCGCCAGGCTGAAGCCACTCACGACCGAGATCCCCGAGTCGGAATGGAAGGTCAACCCAGGGCGTATGCCGGGCGGACCCAGCAGGTGGTCGCGCGGGAAAGACACCGAGTGGGTTGCTGTGCGGCCCGAGCTGGTCTGCGAGGTCGCCTACGACAAGCTCGAGGCCGGCGAACGGTTCCGCCATGCGACGCGGTTTCTGCGCTGGCGCACCGACAAGCCCCCGCGCAAATGCGGCTTCGACCAGATCGCGTCAGCGGCCGAGTTCGACGTGCGTGGGATCTTCGGGAGCAAGTAGCAGCGGCCGCGCGCCGGGACCACCAGGGCCGTAGTACTTCATCGCGGCCCGGCCGAGGCCCGTCACCGCGACCCAGTCAAAGCCCGCTCCGACCGCGACACCGACACCGAGCGGCACGACTCGGGCGGCGGCCTTGGCCGCACCCGAGGTCGCAAAGCGCGCAAGGATCCGCGTCAAGACGCGGCCTCCGCCGTGCGTGAGCAGGAGGCGGGGTAGGTGGCGGAAGGCGGCGACGGCGATGCGCTCTCCGCCGGCGACGAGCACCTCTTCGCGCAGCTTGACCGCCCCACTCGTGATGCCGACTACCACCAGCGCCTCGAGGACACGCGCATCTGAGCTGTCGAGCTCGTGACCGAAGATCATCGCGATGCCCAGGACCAGCTCCATCTCCTGTTCGAGGGCATAAAGCGTCTGGCTGGTGATGGTGCCGATCGCCAGCACGGTGCCGAGACCTGGCGCGATCGCAAGTGCGCCGCTCAGCGCGCCGGTCGCCGCGACCCTACGCCTGGTGGAACGAATGAACGCCAGCGTGAGTTGATGATTGTCGTAGCTCGGATGGCTCGTGCGCAGCTGCTCGACCGTTGCCCGGATGGCGGGTTCGCGTCGGTTGATCGCAGAGGCGAGGAGGCTGAGTATCGAACGCAGCTGTGGCGGCAGGTTCTGGAGGTCCACTCGCGAAGCGTACCGCGAGAGGTCCGGGGGTTCCGTGGTGAGAAGGAGTCGCATATGGCCGGAGGCGATCTGAACTGGAAGTTGCGACAGAGTCGCAATAAGCATTAGGCTCCAGGCGTGGCATCAATCGGCGCCCTGATGCGCGAGTCCTTCGATCCGGGCGAACGCAGGCGCCTGGCGGGGTTCTTCGGTGGCGTGGGCTTGCTTCACATCGCGGGCTGGGGCCTTCTGTTCGCCGCCGCCGCGGGACAGCCGACCATCCTCGCCCTTGGCGGCCTCGCCTACACGTTCGGCCTGAGGCACGCTTTCGATGCGGACCACATCGCGGCGATCGACAACACGACGCGCAAGCTGCTCCAGGACGGTCGGAAGCCCGTGGGCGTGGGCTTCTTCTTCTCCCTCGGGCACTCCACAGTGGTCTTCATCATCGCCGCGGCCCTGGGGCTCACGGTCAAGTGGATCGTCGAGGGCGTGGCCGGCAACGGCGGCCAGCTGCGGATCGTCGGCGGCACGTTGGGCGCGGTCGTATCGGGGGGATTCCTGGTCTTGATCGGCGTCCTCAACCTGGTCATCCTGCTCGACATCGTCCGCGTGTACCGGCGGCTCCAGGCCGGCGGGTACGACGACAAGTCCCTCGAACTCGACCTCACGGCCGGCGGCGTGATGAGCCGGCTCTTCGGCCGCCTGTTCAGAGTGATCAGCCACAGCTGGCAGATGTATCCGATCGGTTTTCTCTTCGGGCTTGGTTTCGACACCGCTTCGGAGGTCGCGATTCTCGCGATCTCGGCCGGCGCGGCGGCCAAGGGCCTGCCCTTTGTCGCAGTCATCGCCCTTCCCCTGATCTTCGCTGCCGGTATGTCATTGATGGACACCGCCGACGGCGCGTTCATGGCCAAGGCTTACTCGTGGGCCTTCACCAGCCCGATCCGCAAGGTCTTCTACAACCTGACGATGACAAGCCTCTCGGTTTTCGTCGCGCTGTTCATCGGCGGGCTCGAGCTCATGCAGGCGCTCATCCGCGCGTTCGACTTGAAAGGCGGTGTGTTCAGCGCCATCGCGAGCTTCGACCTGATCGGGCGGGCCGGGTACTTCATCGTCGCCGTGTTCGTGGTGGCCTGGGTGGCGGCGCTTCTGATCTACAAGGCGCGCCGCATCGACGAGCGCTGGAGCGAGAGGATCAGCCGCGTCGCGTAGCTGAACGGTCTTAAGCTGTCGGCGTCATGAGTGACCAGGACGACGGCGGTTCGCTCATCGACTTCTATCCCTACCGCGCTCGCTTCAAGACCTATGAGCGCCTCGAGCCCACCGGCCGTGATCGGCAGAGCATCCTCGACGAGCTGGCGACGATGGCGCGCGAAGAGGACCGGATCGCCGACCTCGGCCGCGTTTCGGGCTCGATCTACCACGGGGGCCACGATCACTACGCATTCCTGACCGAGGCCTTCCGGCTCTTCGCGCACGCGAACGTGCTGCAGCGCGACATGTATCCGAGCGCGACGAAGCTGGAGGCGGAGATCGTTGCGATGACCGCGGCGATGCTGCACGGCACTCCCGACGTTTGCGGCGTCGTCACGTTCGGCGGTACCGAGAGCCTGATCAACCCGATGCTGGTCTACCGCGATCGGGGCCGTGCCGAGAAGGGGATCACCGAGCCTGAGGTGATCATCCCCGTAACCGCGCACGTCGCGCTCGAGAAGGCGGGCCACCTGCTGGGCATCAAAGTGCTCAAGGCGCCGCTTACCAGCGATTGGGTGGCTGACGTCGATTGGATTCGCAATCACATCACCAAGAACACGGTCGCGCTGGTCGGCTCGGCGGCGAACTACGCGCACGGGCTCATTGACCCAATCGAAGAGCTCGCCGAGATCGCACTCGAGCACGACCTCGGCCTGCACGTGGACGGCTGCCTCGGCGGTTTCATCCTGCCCTGGGGCGAGCGCCTC
>JBGPEO010000171.1:0-5279 GCA_041482895.1 Candidatus Dormibacteraceae bacterium
ACAACCCCGAGGTCATCTCGTACCTGGACGCCGAGAACTCGTACGCGGACGCCATCATGGCGCCGACCCTCCCGCTTCAGGAGCGCCTCTACCGCGAGATCGTGGGCCGGGTGCAGCAGACCGACACCTCGGCGCCGGCTTTGTACAAGGGCTGGTGGACCTACACCCGGACCGTCGAGGGCCTCGACTACGAGATCTACTGCCGCCGGTGGAGAAGCATGGAATCCACCGAAGAGGTGGTTCTCGACGCCAATGAGCTGGCCAAAGGCCATGAATACTTCGACCTCGGGTACGTCGAGCGCAGCCCCGATGAGAAGTTGGTGGCTTACGCCGTCGATCTCGACGGCTCCGAACGGCACGAGCTTCGCTTCCGCGACCTCGCGACGGGCGCGGACCTGGGGGACATCATCCCGGGCGTCTATTACGGCTCCGCCTGGTCGGCGGACAGCAGGACTTTCTTCTACGTCATGCCGGATGCGGCGGTCAGGCCGTTCCAGGTGTGGCGCCACGTGCTCGGCACCCCAACCACGGATGACGTGCTGGTGATGCAGGAGGACGACGAGCGGTTCGAGCTCAGCGTGGAGCTGACCAAGAGCGAGCGGTACGTGCTCCTGAGCAGCACGAGCCAGGTGACCAGCGAAACCAGTTTCCTGCCCAGCGACCAACCGGATTCTGAGCCACGGATGATCGAGTCGCGACGTCATGGGATCGAGTACGGGATCGACCACCAGGGTGATCGGTTTCTCATCCTCACCAACGACGGCGCGCGCAACTTCAGGCTGATGGCGGCCCCGCTCTCGAGCCCGGGTCGCACGTCCTGGACAGAGGTCGTTCCTGAGCGGCATGGCGTGCGCCTCAACTACACCGATGCGTTTGCAGGCCACGTCGTGCTAGGCCAGAGGTCCGACGGGCTGCAGCGGCTGGAGGTGCTGGACTTCGCGACCGGTGCGCTTCACGTCGTCGAGCAGCCGGACACCGCGTACACCGCCTTCCCCGGCTCCGACCCGAACTACGACAGCTCGGTCATGCGCTTCTTCTACACGTCCCTGACCGCCCCTTTCTCCGCCGTCGACTACGACATGAGCACGCGCCGCCGGACGATCGTCAAGGAGCAGCCGGTGCCCGGCTACGATCGCGACGCTTACGTGACGGAGCGTCTGTGGGCCGCGGCGCCAGATGGAGTTCGCGTGCCGGTGTCGATCGTCTACAAGCGTGGCCTGAGGCGCGATGGCTCGAGTCCGACGCTGCTCAACGGTTACGGCGCATACGAGCTGTCCAGCGACCCGATGTTCGACCCGGTGCGGGTGAGCCTGCTCGACCGCGGATTCGTGTTCGCGATCGCGCACGTGCGCGGCGGCGGCGAGATGGGGAGGGAGTGGTACGAGGATGGCAAGTTCCTGCGGAAGGCCAACACGTTCAGCGACTTCATCGCCTGCGCTGAGCGCCTGGTCGAGCTCGGATACACCAGCCCACGCGGGCTGGCGATTCGAGGGCGGAGCGCGGGCGGCCTGCTGATCGGCGCGGTGCTGAACATGCGGCCCGACCTGTTCGCCTGCGCGGTGGCGCAGGTCCCGTTCGTCGACGCCCTCACCACGATGCTGGACGACAAGCTGCCGCTCACCGTCAACGAGTTCGACGAGTGGGGCAACCCGGCCGAGGCCGACTTCTACCGGTACATCAAGACGTACTCGCCTTACGACAACGTGAGGCCGGCGGAATACCCAGCCCTGCTGGTGACCACGGGCCTGAACGACCCGCGCGTCTCGTACTGGGAACCGGCCAAATGGGTGGCGAAGCTGCGTTCTCTCAACCGGAGCGACAACGTGCTGGTGCTCAAGACGCAGATGGGAGTGGGCCACTCGGGCCCGTCCGGACGCTACGAGTCGTGGCGCGAAGAGGCCTTCGTCACGGCCTTCGTGCTGGACCGCTGCGCTCTTGACTTGGCTCCGGATCGGGATTAGGCTAGGCCACTCATCACACCCATCCGGGTGTGTCTACAGCGTTTGCGGGAGAGTGCTAATGGGCGGTAACACGAAGGTCTTCGCCGGCGAGAGCGAAGTGTGCCTTCTTACCGCACATTGAGTCTGCTTCGGTAGCCAGAACCTAGAAAGCAAGTTCACCGACAGAGGACCGTGCGGTAGTTGGGCACCGCCACGGTCCTTTTCTTTTGCCTTCGGAAATTTCCATGGAGAAAGTGATGTCTACGACAGCGATTGAGATTCGCGGGATACAGAAAGCGTTCCGGCGCCGCGAGCGCGAAGCCGGCGCGCCCTGGTGGCGGCGGGAGTGGAAGGACAAGGTCGCCCTTCACGAGCTCGACCTGGTCGTCGAGGCGGGCGGCGTGACCGGCATCCTCGGGCCGAACGGCAGCGGCAAGTCGACGCTCATCCGCATCCTCGGCACGCTCCTCACGCCGGATGCCGGAACGGCGACGGTGTTCGGCTGGGACGTGGTTGCGCAACCGCTTTCGGTGCGTCGCCACGTCAACCGCGTCTCGGTCGAGGCTGCCTTCTTCAAGGAGCTCAGCCCCTGGGAGAACATGCTCTACGCGGCGCGCCTGTACGGCGGCGGAGCCGCGGGCACCCGCCAGCGCGTGATGGAGATCCTGGACAAGCTGGGTCTGCCCCTCGACACGGTCGACCAGCCGATGAAGCAGCTGTCGCGCGGGCAGCAGCAGAAGGTCGCCATCGCGCGAAGCTTCCTGACAGCGCCGTCGCTTCTCTTGATGGACGAGCCCACCACGGGGCTCGATCCTCGCTCGAGGAAAGAGGTGCAGACACTGCTGCACATGCTCCGCGCCGAACGCGAGGTCACCGTCCTGCTCTGCACGCACGATATGGCCGAGGCAGCGGAGCTGTGCGACCGCGTGCTGATGATGGATGGAGGCCGCGTGCTCGCGGACGGGAGCCCCGATGAGCTCTGCCGGCTGCACGCGAACGCCAAGCCCGACCCGACCCTGGAGGACGTCTTCATGCACCTCACCGGGAAGAGCCTCGAGGTCGCCGAGGAGAAGGAGGAGGGGACATGAGCGTCGGAGTAGGGATACGTCACACCGAGCTCAACGCGCTCTACGGCTTCGCGGAGCGGCAGCTTCACGTCGTCAAGCGCTACTGGCTGTGGGAGGTCGTCTGGCTCTTCTACAGCCTGGTCAGCGTGCTCTCGATCGGCTTCCTCGCCTCGGGCCTCGGGTCGCTCGGCGCCCAGAACGCCTCGTTCGACATGCGCAAGGCCCAGCTGTACCTGCTCATCGGCGCACTGCTGTGGGGCTACCTGTCACTGGTCTTCATGGAGGCTGCGTACGCGATCGCCTGGGAGAGGTGGGAGGGCACCATCGAGTACACGTTCATGGCGCCGGTGAGGCGCGTCACTCACCTGTTCGGCATCTGCCTCTTCGCCATCGGCTACGGCCTCATCCGCACGTTCGTGGTGCTGCTCATCGCCGCGTTCATGTTCAACCTCGATTTCTCGCACGCGGACATTCCGGCCGCCCTCGCGGTGCTCGCCGCGTCGACCGTGCCGCTGATCGGCCTCAGCATCCTGACGTCGGTCCTGCCGCTCCTCTCACCGCAGAAGGGAGAGCAGATGTCGGTCGCGCTGCAGGGCTTCCTGCTGCTCGTCTCGGGCGTGTACTACCCGCTGAGCGTGCTGCCGGTTGCGATGCAGGTCGCGGGGGCGGCGAGCCCGCTCACCTACGCGCTCGCCGGCATCCGGCGCAGCCTGCTCGACGGGGTAGGGCTGCAGGCCCAGCTGCCGACGATCGGCATCCTCCTGGGCATGGGCGCCGTGATGATCCCGGTCAGCGTCCTGGTCTTCGGCTGGGCCGAAAACCGCGCGAAAAGGCTCGGCCTGTTGAAGCGAAGCGGGTAAAGAAAAGGCAGCCAGGCCTCTCTCTGGCTGCCGCGGCGACATCCAAACTAATGTTCGGGACTATAACGTTTCAGCGCACCATCTAGGGCGCCTCGCGTGCCAGGACACAAGATGTCGTGGTCGCCCCCCTTGAGAGCCCTCCAGGCCTCTCTACATGTTGTGGTAAGGGTATTGACAGGCTGAGTACGCACCGTTAGTGTTCGCGGCGAATCGCGGTGATCAGTGGGGAGAAGTGGTGAGTCAAAGCAACGCTGAAGCATACGTCGCACCCTACGTCCAGGTACAGCACGCCATACACCTCCTCTACGCCACTTCTCCCCGCAGCCGCGATGGGCACTCGGTGCCGGCCAACCACCGCTACGACAAAGACGGCAACCGTCTCCCGCTCGAGCTTCATGGCTGCGGATGCAGCCTTTGCGCCCGCCGGCAGCGTGACCGACGTCACTTCTGGGAGTCCCGATGAGTGTTCACCGGGGCGCACAGGGTGAGGGTCGACGACAAGGGCAGGCTGGCCATTCCGGCGGCCTTTCGCAAGCAGCTCCAAGAGGGGAGCTTCGTCTCGGTCAGCCAGGACAACGTCCTGGCGATCTACCCTCCGGACCTCTGGGCCGCCCTGGCTCAGGAGCTGCGCAGCCCGCTGCCGGGACCGGACCAGCGTGCACTGGCTCGTACGCTCTATCCGATGTCGGACCCATTCGAGCCGGACGGGCAGGGACGGATCAGCCTTCAACCGGAACAGCGCCGGTTGGCGGGGATCGAAACACCGTCGACGGTGGTGGTGATCGGGACCGGGTCCCGAGTGGAAATCTGGCCCGAGGGCCGATGGGACAGCTACAACGCCGACGCGCAAGGTCGCTTTACCGAATTCGCTGACAGGGTGATCTCAGGGCACTGAGTCCGCACCAACCCGCACTTTTACAAGAGGTAATAGAGCTGCTCCAGCCCCACCTCAGGGCGGTCGCGATCGACTGCACTGTGGGGCAGGCGGGCCATGCCCGCCAGATCCTGGAGAGGATCACACCCGGTGGCCGGCTGCTCGGGATCGACCGCGATCCCGTCGCCGTCGAAGCCGCGCGGGTGGCCCTGGCCCGATTTGGGTCTTCGGCTGTCCTGGTTCAAGGGCGCTTTTCCGAGCTCGGCTCGATCAGCGCCGAAAACGGCTTCGCGGAAGCCGACATGATCCTCTTCGACTTCGGCCTTTCCAGCAACCAGATCGATGACCCGGAGCGCGGCTTCAGCTTCCGCGGAGAAGGTCCGCTCGACATGCGCATGGATCCCGCCGCCCCTGTAACAGCGGCGACCATCGTCAACGAGTCGGACATCCGCGAGATCGAGCGCATCCTCCGGGAGTACGGCGAAGAGCGATGGGCTCGCCGGATCGCGCAATTCATCGTGGCGCGGCGCCCGCTGCG
>JBGPEO010000172.1:0-5253 GCA_041482895.1 Candidatus Dormibacteraceae bacterium
ACTCCAACCGCTCACGAGCGCTGACCAGGTCAGGTGGTCGGAGGAGGCTGCCTACAACCTCAGCTCGCCACGGCCTCAACTGTTCCGACACGTCGTCATGCCTCCGCGAGGACTTTTGCGGCCACCCCGAACGCGGCATTGGCAGCCGGCACCCCGCAGTAGACCGCCGTCTGCAGCAGGATTTCCTTCAACTCGTCCACGGTGACCCCGTTCGTCATGGCCGCCCGCATGTGAAGAGCGAGCTCCTCATTGCGATTGAGAGCGACGAGCATCGCGACAGTGATGCAGCTGCGCGTGCGCCGGTCGAGACCCGGTCGCGTCCAGATCTCACCCCATACGTAGCGCGTGATGAAATCCTGGAACTCATCGGTGAGGGGCGCGCGAGAGCCCTCCGCGCGATCGACGTAAGCATCGCCCAACACCGCACGACGCACCTGCATACCGCTCTGCTTCTTATCAGTCATGACAGATTCCTCCCGCAATCAGTACGTCACATCCTTATCGCCGCTTGCGAGCATTTCACGAAGCGAAAAACACGGTCTCGCCCTCCCCCTGTAGGCGGACATCGAAACGCACGATGTCCCCGTCCGGGCGGGCGATGAGCGTATGACGTCGTGACTCGTCGACCAGCTGTAGAACGCGGTCCGCCCGATTCGCACTCTCCTCGTCAGAAAAGTACATGCGGGTGTGGAGATGTCGCAACAGACCGCGAGCGAAGACTGTGATCTCGAAACATGGTGCGCCGTCGCTCACGACCGGCCTGTGCAGGGTGAAGTGAAACGCGCCTTCGCCGTCGGTGCGGCAGCGCGCGAACTGCACCCCCTTGAAAGCCTCGACGAGCGCATCGGGTACGGCCTCGCCGGCGCCGTCGAGCACCTGGCCCTCGACCCTGATCGCGTCACGGGTTTCGCCGGCGGTCGTATACGCGACTTTCTCAATCGCGTTCGCGTCATTTTCGAAAGGCAGAGCGAAACCGAAAAATGGCCCGACGGTCTGCGACGGCGTGGGTGAAGTCATGACTCGGTCGGCGTCGCCCGCCCGCCGCGCAGCACGATGTCCCAGCGATAGCCCAAGCCCACGCCGGAACTGTCGTGTCGAGGTCGAGTCGCGCTATGAGCAGCTCGCGTCCGCGCTGGTCCGCGATCGAGCTGAGGATCGGGTCGAGCGGGATCAGCGGATCGCCTGGAAAGTACATCTGCGTGACGACCCGGCTCGAGAGCGATGGACCGAAGAGCGAGAAGTGCACGTGCGCGGGACGCCATGCGTTCAGATGATTTCGCCATGGATACGCGCCCGGTTTCACGGTGACGAATCGATAAAGACCGTGGTCGTCGGTCAGGCACCGTCCCGCGCCGGTGAAGTTGGGGTCGAGTGGTGCGTCATGGTCGTCGACCGGATCCATGTAGCGTCCCGCGGCGTTGGCCTGCCACACCTCGACGAGAGTGTTGCGCACGGGCTGCCCGTCGCTGTCAAGGACGCGCCCTGTGATGACGATCCGCTCGCCAAGGGGCTCGCCCCGATGCTGGCGGGTGAGGTCTGCATCCTCCACCCGAACCGGGATCCGCCCGAAGGCGGGTCCGGGTGTGTTGTGGAACCACTCGTCGGGCAGTCGCACGGGCTCGTGTTTGGGAGCGCGCAGCTCCGTGGAGCGATAGTCGGGATAGAGGTAAGGCGGCTCGTACTCCACGTCGCTCACGGCCTTGACGGGAATTATGAACCCGCTCAAACTCCGATCGTCGGTACACGGAGCATTTTTGCCGGCCCATGACCCTGGCCTTGATTCTTGGACCGGCTTGATGCACACTCCGGATCGTCGGTACACGGATCAATTCCTGACCAGTTAGGGGGACGAGTCCTGTGAGCAAGAGGAAACTTCGATCCGGCCCGATCACGCGGCGCGAGATGCTGAAAGGCACCGGCCTGGTCCTGGGTGGCCTGGCGGTGCCGGGATTCCTCGAAGCCTGCCTCACCTCGACCCCGACGACCCAGAGCGGCTCCATCAAGATCGGCTTCGTCAGCCCGATCACGGGCCCGGCTTCCGGCTTCGGCGAACCGGACTCGTACGCCATCGGCCTCGCCAAGAATGCTTTCAAGAACGGGCTGACCGTCGGCGGAACCAACTACAGCGTGGAGATCGTTTCTCGCGACGGACAGTCGACGCCATCAGTTGGCGCCTCGGTCGCGCAAGACCTCATCCAGAACCAGAAAGTGGACCTGATGCTGGCAACCTCCACGCCGGAGACGGTGAATCCCGTTTCGGACGCGTGCGAGGCCGCCGGGGTTCCTTGCATCTCCACAGTCGTGCCGTGGGAGGCGTGGTACCTGG
This sequence comes from Candidatus Dormibacteraceae bacterium, assembly GCA_041482895.1. Lineage (GTDB taxonomy): Bacteria > Chloroflexota > Dormibacteria > Dormibacterales > Dormibacteraceae > Palsa-870. The sequence continues at coordinate 2,327 of JBGPEO010000172.1, forward strand.
GCCGCGGCGCCAAGGTCGGGCAGCCTTCGCCATTCAAGTTCACGTTTCATTTCTGCTTCGGCGTCGAGCAGTTCTTCAACGCGTACACCCACCTCTGGCCGCAGGTTGCCACGAACAAGAAGGTCGGCGTGATGTGGCCGAACGACGCCGACGGCAACGCCATCCGAGGCGCACTCGGCCCGCTGCTCAAGCAGGCCGGTTATACGATCGTTGACCCTGGCGCTTACGAAGACGGCACCAACGATTACACGGCGCAGATCCAGAAGTTCATCAGCGAGGACTGCCAGATCTTCAACACGTTCCCCATCCCGCCGGACTTCGCCACCTTCTGGCGGCAGGCCGCACAGCAGGGATACACAAAGCACGTGAAAATCGGGCAGATCGCAAAGACCGGGTTGTTTCCCTCGCAGGTCTCGTCGCTTGGATCAATCGGTAACGGCCTCGCCTCGGGCGTGTACTGGGCGCCGACGTGGCCTTACAAGTCATCGCTGACCGGCATTTCGTCGAAGGATCTCGCCAGTGGGTACGAGACTTCGAGTGGAAAGCAGTGGAACCAGCAGCTCGGGCCCAGCCTGGCGCTGTTCGACGTCGCCCAGGCAGTGCTGAAGGCGAGCGGCAATCCAAAAGACAAGGCGAAGGTGGCGGATGCGATGAAGACCCTCGCCGTCGATACGCCCATCGGTCACCTCGACTGGTCGAAGCCGGCGACGCTGGCCGGAGCCCCGGTTCCGAACGTGGTCGCTGCGCCCATCATCGGCGGGCAGTGGAAGCAGAACGTCTCCAAATGGCCGGTCGACTTCGTGATCTGTGAAAACTCGTCGGACAGCAACGTACCCGTCGCGTCGACCCTGCAGCCATACCAGGGCTAGACGTGGCGGCGGCGGTTCTCGCCGCGGTGGACGTTCGCAAGCGCTTCGGCGCCGTCGTGGTGCTGGACGGCGTCAACCTCTCGCTCATGGAGGGCGAGGCGGTCGGCATCGTCGGGCCAAACGGCGCCGGCAAGACCACCTTGCTGAACGTCCTGTCAGGCGCGCTCGTGCCAGACTCGGGCGGCGTCGACTTCCGCGGTCGAGATGTCACATTCAGAGGCGCCGCCGATCGATGCAAGCTGGGTGTCGCCCGAACGCACCAGTTGCCGCGTCCTTTCGTAGGCATGAGCGTGTTCGAGAACGTTCTTGTGGGCGCGACCGCCGGTGGACGGCGCCGCGGCGCCGAAGCCTATGACCTCTGCCTGCAGGTGATGGACCAGACCGGGCTGGCGCATCTTGCCAACCGGCGCGCGGAAAGCCTGGGTCTGCTGCAGCGCAAGCGCCTCGAGCTGGCGCGCGCGCTGGCCGTCGAACCTTCTGTTTTGTTGCTCGATGAGATCGGAGGTGGGCTCACGGACGCTGAAACCACCGCGCTTGTCGAGCTGGTGGCGAGCCTCCGCGATCGCGGGATCGCCGTGCTCTGGATCGAGCACATCGTTCATCTGCTCATGCAGGTGGTGAGCCGGCTGGTCTGCATGGACGCCGGCCGCATCATCGCCGAGGGACCGCCAGAGGCAGTCGTCGCGCAGGCGGCCGTGATCGACGCGTACCTCGGCGCCCGCTCGTGACGGTCCTGCGGGTCGAGGAGCTAGATTGCCGTTACGGCCTGCTGCAAGCCGTGCGCGGCGTCTCGTTCGAGGTGGCCCAGAGCGAGACCGTTGCCCTCATCGGCGCCAACGGCGCGGGCAAATCCACCTTGCTGAGGGCGATTGCCGGAGCTCACAAACCGCATAGCGGCCGCGTGGTGTTCGACGGCGCAGATGTCACTTCGATGCGGGCCCACCGCCGAGTGGCGCTGGGGATAGCCCTGGTGCCCGAAGGCCGCCGGCTTTTTCCCAGCCTGACTGTCGAAGAGAACCTCCGCGCCGCCGCTGCGCGCAAAGGCCGGTGGAACGTGCAGTCGGTGCTCGAATTGTTCCCGGTGCTCCAGCCACGGCGACACATGGCGGCTGCAAACCTTTCCGGTGGGGAGCAACAGGCGGTTGCGATCGGGCGGGCGCTGATGTGCAACCCTCGGCTGCTCCTGCTGGATGAGGTCTCGTTGGGGCTGGCGCCGATCGTCGTCGACGCCGTCTATCGCTCGCTGGCCGGCATCATCAGTGAAGGCACCACGGTGTTGCTGGTCGAGCAAGACCTTGCGCGCGCGCTGAAAGTGGCCGGCCGCGTGGTCTGCATGCTCGAAGGGCGCATCGTTCTGGAGGGCGAGGCCGCATCCATGGATCGTGACCGGGTAGTCGAGGCGTACTTCGGATTGAAACGGCCGGCATGACAATCGTCAACGCCGTGCTGCAGGGCATCTTCCTCGGAGCCTTTTACGCAGTGCTCGCCTGCGGTCTTTCGATCATGTTCGGTGTGATGAGGATCATCAACCTGGCTCACGGCGACGTTGCCGTGCTTGGTGCGTACGTAGTCTTCGTCATCGTCGACAGCACCGGGATGTCGCCTTTTGTTGCATTCCTCGTGGCGCTGCCCGTGATGATCGTGCTCGGCTATGTCCTCCAGCTGACAGTCCTCGAGAGAAGCCTCAAATCCGGCATCCTGACCCCACTCCTGGCCACTTTCGGGCTGTCGATCGTAATCCAGAACCTGCTGCTCCTCAAGTTCTCGCCCGACGTTCGCTCGCTCGGTGGAAACGCAGGTGCTGTCACCACATCGAGCTGGCAGGTCACGAGCGGCCTGTCGGTTTCCGCGCTTGGCATCGTGATCCTGGTGGTGGCGGTGCTGCTGTTCGGGACCCTGCAGCTGTTTCTGTCGAAAACGCGTGGCGGGTGGAGAATGCGGGCAACCGCCGAGGACGCCGATGCTGCCGAGCTCGTCGGCATCAATAGCCGCGGCGTTTACGCGCGCGCCACAGCGCTTGCAGTGGCAACGGCCGCCCTGGGAGGCCTCTTCCTCGCC
>JBGPEO010000173.1:0-5218 GCA_041482895.1 Candidatus Dormibacteraceae bacterium
CCCGTCGACATGAGTGAGCGCGTCGTCGGAGTCTTTCCAGCCCTGGTTGCGCGCGCGGCCCCCCGAGTACTCGACGTAGCCGTCGTGGTCGGGATCGCCGTATGTGACGCACCACTCCAGCGCCGCCTCGGCGACCGGCCACAGCTCATCGAAGAGCTCGGTGTCCGCGGTCCAGTCGAGCGTGGTCGCCAGCGCGCAGAGGTAGAGCGGCGTGGCGTCCACCGTGCCGTAGAGGATGCCCGGCCAGAGTCCGCGATCGACCAGGTCCCCGGTGCGAACTTCGTGCAGGATCTTGCCCGGCTGCTCTTCCGTATCTCGATTCACCTGCTTGCCCTGGTGCGCCGCGAGGTAGCGCAGCGCGCCTCGGGCGATCTGCGGGTTCATCGGCAGGGCGAACATGGACGTGAACAGCGCGTCGCGCCCGAACGGGACGGCGAACCAGGGCAGCCCGCCGTTCGGATAGAGCCCTGTGGGGTACTGGTCGCACAGCATGCGTATGTCGTCGCGGCTCCGCTGCAAGAGTTCGTTGAGCGCCGGGTTGTCGGTCTCAAACGCGGCACAGCCGGCCGACCACTGCCTGTACGAACCACGAATGCGATCCAGACCGGCTTCGAACGTCGCATGTTCGTGACCCGATCCCGTCACCACGGCGACCTCGAGCACGAACTCTTCGCCGGCGCCGAGCTCCAGCCGGTGGTGACTGCCGGGCGGCCGGACGATCACTTCCGTCACGCGACCATTCAATGACGTCCCCACCTCATGCGCTCGACGCCTCGATCCACTCGAATCGCGGAGCTCGATTCCGCGGTCGGTCTCTGCCTGCTGAGCCGGCGGCGGCGGGGGGAGGGGCACGATGCCGCGAATGGCGAGCATGGCCGCAAAGTCCGCACCACAAACGAGCTCTACCCCGGCGACCGTCCTCGATGGTCCTGGGTTGGTGATGGTGATTCGCTCGTGCAGCCCGCCGTCCACATACCGCTCGCGCCGGATCCGCAACGCCCCGACGGCCAGCTCCAACGCGACCCATCCCGCCTCGACCTGAACGCCCACCGGCTCAGGCTCCTGCCCGTCAATGAGCAGGTGGTACTCGGAAAGAAAGCGTGTGTCGCCCCACCAGAGCCCGTGCCCGTCGGGACCGTCTGCCCGCATCGAACCGTCCGGTGCCGAGACCGCGAAGAAGCGGTCCTCCTTGACGATGACCCGCTCCATCACAGGGTCGGGCTCAGCTCGTGGTACCGATTGCCTGCTGGGAAGGCTGCGTAGCTCCAGACTCGAAGGCCGGGCGCGTGCCGACCGCATAGCCCGTCCACTCGCCGCGCGCGAGCAAATCGACAGCCATCGCCTCCAGCTCGCGGACTCGCTGGTTGGCGCGGATCGCTTCGCGAATCGACAGAATCCCGACCGCCGGGTGCCGCTTCTCGATCACATGGCGAAGCATGTTGAGGTGCGCGTTGTCGGGCACCCCGGGCTCGCGAATCCTCCGCACCGCCGCCCGGACCGTCGCCTGCGTGGCGTCGATCGCCTCGCCCTTGCCGAAGTCGAACTTATAGCTGGGGCTTCGCCCGGCGGCCCGCCGCTCGCCGCTCAGCTTGATCCACTTGGCGTTGTCCGCCCCCTTGCCGACGTCGATCACGAGCTTCACCGGACGGCCCTGGTGGTGGAAGCTCGCGTTCACTCGCGCGTAGCTCTCGCGCTGGCCGGTCAGGCCTTCGTGCCGGCCAACGAGGAGCGGTGACTCGGCGTCGAGCTTGATCCGATCGATCGCCGTGAGCAGGGAGATGATCGCGAACGCGTGCGGGACGAGGTCCGCGATGACGCCGATGTCCGCCGCCGCGCCGACCAGCGGCTGCTCCTCGAGGATCTCAATCTTTATCTCTTCGACGCTGTCCAGGAAGTTGCGCAGCGTCCGCTCCTCGGTCAAGAGCATCTGCAGCAGGCGGACCTCGAGCTTGAAGTAGTAGTGATCCGCGGCCACGATCTCGACTCCGCCGGTCGCGGTTTCGAGGAACTCGCGATAGGCCTCGGGCGGAGCGCCCAGCGGCTTTTCGATCAAAACCACGTCGCTCAGGTCGTAGAAGAGCTTCAGCGTCGGCAGGTGGGTGGCGGCTGGCGTGGCGATGTAGGTGATGACGTACGAGCTCGACTCGAGCTCGCGCTCGAGCTGGTCGTGCGCGGGCGATCCGTGGCTGTCCCAGTAGAAGGAATCGCCGTGCGTCCGAACCTCTTCTTCCTTGACGCCGAGGCGGTCGCGTGAGCCGGGCGAGTCCTGCTCCACCACGTGCGTGCGGAAGTTGAAGAACTGCTTGAGCGTCAGCAAGTGCTGGTAAGCCTTCTGGCCCCACTGGCCGAAGCCGATGAGCACGAAGTCTTTCTGAAGGTGCCGCTCCTCCTCGGCCAGCGCGTGCAGGCGCGCGTTCTTGATCGCGACGGCCGCCTGCACCGCGAGCGATTGCGCACGCTGCACTTCCCCAGGCGCGAAGGTGCGATGGCGCTCGCGCTCGCCCAGAATGGCGGCGCCGATGGGCTGGCCGTCCGCGACCAGCGGTATGGCCATCAGCGACCGCACGCCGAACGCGCGCACATAGGCAGGGTCGACATGGCTCGAGGCCGCGGTGTCGTCGATGACCACCGGCTCGCCATGATCCAGCACGTCGAACACGAAGGAGGGCTGGGAGCGCTCGGCGTGCTGGCGCCGCCACTGCTCCTCGAGGTCAGAGGCCGCGGCGCCGTACCAACCTTCGCGGTCCTCCTCGAGGAGCGCGATCTGGCACAGCGACGCATTCACGAGCCTCGCGAGGTTCTGGGCGACGAGCCGCAACGTCTGGTCCAGGTCGATGGAGCTCGCAATCGCCTTGCTGATCTCTGCGACGAGCTCGAGCTGCTCCGAATGCCGCTGCGCGTCCTCGTAGAGGCGAGCCATCTCGACCGCGGCCGCGATCTGCGCCGCCGCCGCGCGCAGCGCCTCGACCTGACCCCAGTCCGGCCGCCGCTCGAACGACCGGTGGTAGCCCACCTCCAGCACGCCGCTCGCGCGGCCCGTCTGGTCGGTGCCGAACGGCAGGAAGATCCGGATCAGGTCCTTGTGACCGCCGCGCTCGAAAACCTCGCCCGCCAGTGTGAACGGCGCGCCGTCGCCGTGCCCGTGCTCTTTCTCCCCGACGCCGGGCGCGCGCAGGGCGCCACCAATAAGACAGGCGAGGACGTGACCCAGCACCGAACCGCCGGCCAGTACCACCGGCACCTCCTCCCAGGTCGCCGGAACCGGGATCGTCCCCGTGACGACCGCGGAGCGGTCCCCTGCCGGGAACGGTCCGACGATCACCGGCTGCCAGCTGCGCGCCACGTGCACGAGTACGTCGTCAGCGGCGAGGGGCCGGTCCTCCTCGAGCGCCCAGCGCGGGACGCGAGGGCGAGCACCCTGACGCCAACCACCCGGCTTTGAGGTCTCGGCGGTGTCTATGGCGGCGGTTGCGGCGGTGGCGGCCGCGCCCGCGGCCATCCGCACCAGCATGCCCTGGTCCTCGCTTTCTTCGATCAGGTAGACGGTGGCGAAGTTGAAGTCGAACTCGGGCACCTCGGCGTCGGTCAGGTGGCCGACGACGGCGTCGATCACGTCGTGGCGGGTCGAGCCTGGCTGCAACATCGCGCTCGTCATGTCGCCCAGCGCACCGAGCAGGCGGTTGCTGTTCTCGAGGTCGGTGATCAGCCGCTCGCTCGCCAGCGCCCCGCCGATCAGCTCGGCTCCGGCCTTCAGCATCATGTCGGTCGGCGGCGCGCGGCGAACAGTCGCGAGGCGGTCGCGGCTGAGGAGCACGAGGAAGCCATGTGGATCGTGGGCATGCCCGAGCGCGTATGTCGCGACGGGGTGTAGGTCGGCCTCAGCGGCGGCGGCCGAGACGGTCTTGCTCAGGGCCTCCTCCCAGCTGGCGGACTGATCCGGCCGCTCAATACGGACCGGAGCCGCCACGCGCAGGTGCGCGGTCACGAGCTCGAGGTGCGTCCGCTGAGAACCGAACTGGTAGATCGCCGCGCCGTCAAGGTTGCTGGCCATCAGCAGGTCCGCCAGAGCGATCGAGAGCCGGCGCCTCAGCTCCTTGGCTCCAGTCTTCGCATCGCCCACCGGAGCGGTGAGCATCCCGGTCAGCCGGGCGAGGCCCTCGAGCGCGGTGCGTTCCGCCCCAGCCAGTACGGCCTGCACGACCATCGCCGCGGCCGTCGCCCTCCGCTCGAGCTCGGCAAGAGCCGAATCGTCCGGCGCCTTGTCCTGGTTGCGGTAGTTGAGGTAGACGAGCCCCAGGAGGCGGTCGCCTGCCAAGAGAGGAAGCCCGATCGTCGACTGCACCTGGTAGCGCCGGATGAAGGTGCTGTCGATCTCCGAGGCCGCGTTCCGCGCGATGAGCCGCTGGCGGGTCACGGTCAGCCAGACCGTAGATCCGTACTGGTGGACGCCCAGCTCGTCCGGCACCTTCCCCTGCTCGGCGTCGGTCAGGTATCGCGCCAGCTGCTCGCGCATATCGGTGAGCGAGTCGAGGAGGCTCTCCTGGGGCTGGCCGGTTGCGAAAGGCGCGTAGTAGGTGTGCGTGGCCTCTTCGTAAAGGAAGATGGACACGATGTCCGCGCCCGAGGCGTGCTGCATGTCGGCGACGACGCCGCGAAGCACGGCTGACAGACCAGAGTTGGTTTCTACTGGCGGGCGCATCTTTCCCTGGCGATCATAAGTTGTGATGAACCAGTTGAACGCGTGGCCTGTAGGCCGGATTTACTCCGGCCGTCCCTCAGCGCGGCTGGTGTCTTCGTACGTTGCGAGGAGGACTATTTCGAAAATCCCATCCCGGGGAAGATGAGCAGGCCCGCCGGCGGAGCCGACCGGCCGATGAGAAGGAACCGCCCGGTTCCTTCTCATATCTTCATGGATTATCCGCGTCCTAATTTCAGGCGGCCACAATGGGTGAGCCTGAATGGCGAGTGGGAATTCGGCTCAGGAGACGTCGAGACCTTCGACCGACGGATCCTGGTGCCCTTTTGCCCGCAGTCGTCTCTGTCGGGCATCGGGGACGCGTCGCCCGGCGACGTGGTCTGGTACCGGCGCCGCTTCGACGCCCCGGAGGCGGAGCGCCTCGTCCTCCATTTCGGCGCGGTCGACTACCGGGCGACGGTCTGGGTCAACGGGGAGGAGGTGGCGCGCCATGAAGGCGGCCACACCCCTTTCTCAGCCGAC
>JBGPEO010000174.1:0-5190 GCA_041482895.1 Candidatus Dormibacteraceae bacterium
GCATCGGATTCGTCCCACGCGGAAAGCCAGCGGGCAAGCTGAAATCCCGAGTCGAGAAAGACGCCGACAGCCTCGTCGAGCTGGGGCTCGCTGCCGCCCCCCACGATCACCAGGGTCACGGGCGGAACCCGCGGCGAGAGATTCGGTGCCCAGGTGGCCCAGATGCTAGGCGCGGCCGAGCATCGGAGCGAGCGCATCCGTTGATGCGTGAGCGAGAAGCGCAGGCCGCAACGACGCAGATGGGCCGCATGGGCGCCGAAGATCCGCCGAGGCGTTCCGGCCGCGACCCTGCAGTCACAGCGATTCTTTCAAGCGTTTTGCCAGGCGCTCAGGCACGCCGAGCTTGACGATGTCCTCGACGGGAGCTTCGCGGATCGCCTGCACCGAGCCGAAGTGTCGCAGGAGGATGCGCTTGCGCGCGGGGCCTATGCCCTCGACCGAGTCGAGCGGTGAGGTCAGCGCCTTCTTCGACCGGACCTTGCGGTGGTGGGTGATCGCAAAGCGATGCGCCTCGTCGCGGATGCGCTGCACCAGGAACATGCCCGGCGAGTTGCGCTCCTGCACGATCGGTTCCGCGCGCCCAGGCGCGAAGATCTCCTCTCTCTCCTTGGCCAGCGCGAAGGTCGGGATGTCCGCGTATCCAGCCGATTCGAGAACCTCGAGCGCCGCGCTCAGCTGGCCGCGGCCACCGTCGATGAGGATGAGGTCAGGCCGGCTTGTGAACGAGCGATCACCCACGGCGTCGGCATCCTCCCGGCGCTGGGCGGACTCGAGGCGCTCGAGCCTGCGCCGCAGCACCTCCTGCAGCATGGCGAAGTCGTTAGGTCCGGGGACGAACCTGATCTTGAAGTGGCGGTAGTGGTCGTTTCGCGGCCTGCCGTCTTCGAAGACGACCATGGCGCCGACCGCCGAGTCACCCTGGATGTTGGAGATGTCGTAGCACTCGATGCGCTTGGGCGGAGTCTCCAGGTCGAGGGCCTCGGCCAGCGCGGCGAGCATGGGCTCCGTGCGGCTGCGGTCATAGTCAGCCTGGATGCGGAGCTGCTCGAGCTCCTGGGCCGCCGTCTCCGCCAGCTGCCGCACGAGCGCACGCTTCCGCCCGCGCTGCGGCACCTCAATCGCCACCGGGCCGCCGCGCTTCTGGCTCAGCCAGCCGGCCAGCAGGCCGGGCTCGTCGACAGGCCCGGGCAGGATGACCGCCCGCGGCACGTGCGTCGCACTCGCGTAGTACTGGAGCACGAAGCCGCGGAGCAGCTCGGCCTCGGTCGCCTCGGCGGCGCCGTCGAGGGGGTGACCGTCGTGGCCGACCATCTTGCCCTGCCTCACGTAGGCGACCTCGACGAAGACGTCTCCACCGTGGCGGGCGTACGCGATCAGGTCCTGGTCGTCACGGCCGTGCGTGAGGACCTTCTGGCGGTCGGCGATGCGCTCGATCGACTGGAGCTGATCGCGGTAGCGCGCCGCATTCTCGAAGTCGAGCCGGTTCGCCGAGTCCTCCATGCGGTCTTTGAGCTCGTGCACCAGCAGGTCGGAGCGGCCCTCCATGAAGAAGGCGACCTCGTTGATCCGCGCTTTGTAATCCTCCGGGCTGATCCGCCGCTCGCATGGACCAGGGCAGCGCTTGATGTGGAAGTCGAGGCACACCTTGCCCTGCTTGAAGATCTCGTCCGAGCACGTCCTGAAAGGAAGCAGCTGGCGGATCGACTTGACCGTGCCACGCAAAGACTGCGCAGAGGTGTAAGGACCGAAATAGCGCGCGCCGTCGTTCTGCACGCGGCGCGAATAGTGGACGCGCGGGAACTCCTCGGTCACGGGCAGCTTCAGGTAGAGATAGTTCTTGTCGTCCTTGAGCCGGATGTTGAAGCGGGGCCGGTAGTTCTTGATGAGGTTGCACTCGAGGACCAGCGCCTCCACCTCGTTGGCGGTCGTGACGAACTCGAAGTCCGACGCCTTGCGCACGAGCTCGGCGACGCGAGCGGTTTGCGCGTAGCCGGGCGTGAAGTACGAGCGCAGCCGGTCGCGCAGGCGCAGGGCCTTGCCGACGTAGATGACCTGGCTTCGGTTGTCACGAAACAGGTAGACGCCCGGGCCGTCGGGCACGGCGCGGAGACGCCGCTTGATCGTGTCTTCCAGGGAAACCGCCACTCAACCGATTTTAGGTAGGTCTTCTAGACTGCCCCGATGGAGAAGCCGCCGGCGCCCTCCGCGCCGCTTGCCGCAGCGCCGGCCTATGCCGCCCAGGCTTCGCGGCCATACAACCCGTGGGCGATCGTCAGCATCTCGTTTGCGGCCTCGACCGTGATCGGCACCTGGTGCTTCGGCGGCTTGATCGCCGTCATCACGGGCCACGTCGCCCGGCATCAGATCAAGCGAACCGGTGAGGCCGGAGCAAACGTGGCGCTGGTGGGGCTGATCGTGGGCTATGTCGCGATCGGGCTATTTCTGCTCTTCATCGTCGCCTACATCGCGTTCTTCGTCTTTATTCTTGCGTTCGCTGCGACCCACGCGACCACGTCGCCCTCGCCGACCACCTCACCTTAAACTGACCGCCGTGAGCACAACTCCCGGAGACCTCCCGTCTCCGCCGCCACCACCGCCCTCCAACACGCCCACACAGATCGCGGGCCAGCAGACAGTGCCCTCGAGCATGGTTCCGCCCGGCCCGGCATACACGTCGGCGGCAAGCGCCCCCATCAACGCCGAGGCGATCGCGAGCTTCGTGTTGGGAATCGTCTCCTTCGTCGCCCACGTCCCGATCCCCGTCATCGGAGGATTCGTGGTCGCCGTGATCGCGGTCATAACCGGCTACCAGGCGCGTCAGACGATCAGGCGCACGGGAGAGCGAGGGATGGGATTCGCGACCGCAGGAATGATCATCGGGATCGTGCACCTCGCGCTGCTGATCCTCTTCGTGATCGGGGTTATCTTTGCAATTTTCGCGTTCGGCATCATGATGTTCGGCTTCCGCCGCTGAGGACCACGACCTAAGCCGACTGCGTTTCAGACGGCGACTTTGACGCGGCGCGCCGGCGCGCGGCGCTTCGCTGCACCGTTCGCCTTCTGGGCATGCCGTCCCGACCTCTCGAGCGTAGCGCGCAGGAAGTGCCCGGTCGACGACTCCGGGTTGGCGGCGAGCTGCTCCGGGGAGCCCTCGGCGATCACGTACCCCCCCCTGGCCCCACCCTCAGGCCCCAGGTCGATGAGCCAGTCGGCGGTCTTGAGGACGTCGAGGTTGTGCTCGATGACGACCACCGTGTTGCCGTGATCCACCAGCCGGTGAAGCACGACTAGCAGCCTCTCGACGTCCGCGTAGTGAAGGCCCGTGGTCGGCTCGTCCAGCAAGTACAGGGTCCGGCCGGTGTCGCGCCGCGACAGCTCAGAGGACAGCTTGACCCGCTGCGCCTCGCCTCCCGACAGCTGGGTTGCCGGCTGCCCGAGCCGAATGTAGCCAAGGCCCACGTCCCGCAGCGTCTTCAGCTTCGTCTGGATCCGCGGCACGTTCTCGAACACCTCGAACGCCTCGTCTACGGTCATCTCGAGAACGTCCGAGATCGAGTGCCCGCGGAACTTCACCTCCTGCACCTCGCGCGAGTAGCGCGTCCCGTGACACACCTCACAAGGCACGTACACATCGGGCAGGAAGTGCATCTCGATCTGGATGATGCCGTCCCCCTGGCATGCCTCGCACCGCCCGCCGCGCACGTTGAAGCTGAACCGCCCCGGCTTATAACCGCGCATCTTCGCCTCGGGAAGCTGGGCGAAGAGCTCCCTCATGTAGGTGAACATGCCGGTGTATGTCGCCGGGTTGGACCGCGGCGTGCGGCCGATCGGCGACTGGTCGATATCGATCGCCTTGTCGAGGTGCTCGAGTCCCTCCACGGCATCGTGAGGCCCAGGCCTGTCCTTCGCGCGATAGAAGTGCTGCGCCACCTTGCGGCTGAGGATGTCTGTGACTAGAGAGGATTTACCCGAACCGCTCACGCCCGATACCGCGACGAAGGCGCCCAGCGGAATCGCCACGTCAAGGTTCTTGAGGTTGTTCGCGCGGGCTCCGCGGACCACGAGGCGCTTGCCGTTGCCTTTCCGCCGGCGCGCCGGGACTGGGATCGCGCGATCCCCGCGCAGGAAGGCAGCGGTGAGCGAGTTGGGATCGCGCAGCACCTCTTCGACCGTTCCCGCGGCGATGATCTCTCCCCCGTGCTCCCCGGCCGCCGGTCCGATGTCGACCATGTAGTCGGCCGAGCGGATCGTCTCCTCGTCGTGCTCGACCACGATCAGGGTGTTGCCAAGGTCGCGCAGCCTCAGCAGGGTGTTGATCAGCCGCCGGTTGTCGCGCTGGTGGAGCCCGATCGAGGGCTCGTCCAGGATGTAGAGGACGCCCATCAGCTTCGAGCCGATCTGCGTCGCGAGCCGGATGCGCTGGGACTCGCCGCCCGAAAGGGTGTTGGCGGCACGCTCGATGGTCAGGTATTCGAGCCCGACGTCGATCATGAACTGCAGCCGCTCGTGAATCTCCTTCAACACGCCTCGAGCGATCAGCTGTTCGCGTTCGCTCAAATCGAGCTTGTCGAAAAAGCTGACCGCCGTGCTGACCGGCAGCTCGCATATCTCGGCGATGTTGTGATTCGCAACGGTCACCGCCAGCGCCTCGGGCTTGAGCCGGCGTCCCTTGCATGCGGGACATGGCTTATCCGACATGTACCGCTCGAGCTCGGCCTTCAGGAAGTCGGATTGCGTCTCCTGGTAGCGCCGCTGCAGGTTTGCGATCACGCCCTCGAAGGGCGCCTCGTACCAACGCGAGTGCCCGTACTGGTTCTTGTACCCGAACCGGATCTTGCGGTCGCCCGTGCCGTTCAGCAGCACGTCGCGCTGAGGCTTGGTCAGCTTCGACCATGGCTTGTCCATATCGATGCCGAAGAACTTGCTGACCGACTCCAACAGCTCGGGATAGAAGAACTGGGAGCGGCTCCAGGCCGCGATGGCGCCGTCGCGCAGGCACAGCGACGGATCCGGCACGACCAGGTCTCCATCGACCACGAGCTGCGAGCCGAGGCCGGTGCACGTCGGGCAGGCGCCATGGGGGCTGTTGAACGAGAAGTTGCGCGGCTCGGGCTCAGGCACGCTGGTACCGTCGTACGGGCACGCAAAGGCCATCGACATCTGGATCTCATCCAATTCGTGAGGGGGGAC
>JBGPEO010000175.1:0-5170 GCA_041482895.1 Candidatus Dormibacteraceae bacterium
GAGGGTGGCGCGGACCGCCGCAGACCTCGAGGGCGCAGAGCAAATCTGCGAGCACCACATCCTGGAAGCGCTCGGCTACCGGCTCCAAGATGTTGCATAAACGCCCCTCCCTCGCAGGGGGCAATCAGCGAAGTCCCATCCTTATCGCCGCTCTGCGCGCAGGGTCCGGGTGGGGGGTGATGCAAATTGCATGATGCAGCCGGTCTCCGCACCCGCGGCCGGTGGCCGCCGCCAGAAGGCCCTCGCGTCGCCATCGTGGGATCCCGGCGCCCGTCACCCTACGGCGAGGCGGTCGCCGAGCAGCTGGCAGCCGACCTGGCGCGGGCGGGCGTCATCGTCATCAGCGGGCTGGCGCTCGGCATCGACGCCGCCGCGCACCGGGGCGCCCTCGTCGGAGGCGGTGTCACCGTCGCCGTGATGGGCACTGGGGTCGACATCGTGTACCCCGCCGCGCACAGCCGGCTGGCGGAGGAGATCCTGGCCGCCGGCGGCGCGCTCGTGAGCCAGTTCCCCGACGGCACCACTCCCCGACGGCACAACTTTCCAGCGCGCAACTGGACGATGGCGACGCTGTCCGACGCCGTCGTCGTGGTGGAGGCCGCCGAGAGGTCGGGTGCACTGATCACCGCCGAAGCCGCGCTCGACCTACATAAAGAGGTCATGGCGGTGCCTGGAAGTGTGTTCTCGCCGCTCTCGGTGGGCACCCACTGCCTCATCAGGGACGGGGCAGCCCTGGTCCAGAACGCGCGCGACGTGCTGGCGGCCCTGGGCGCCACCCAGGAGGTCCTCGACGACCCGCTGGCGCCCCCGCCCAGGCTGGGAGTCTCCCTCCCGCCGGGCCGGGACGGCATCCTTTCCCACCTCTCCGACGTGCTTGCCCAAAGTGCAGCCGAGATCGCCCGGAAACTGCAGCTCCCAGTCTCGGAAGTGCTCGGCAGGCTGACGGCGCTCGAGCTGGACGGCGCTGTGCGCCGTCACCAGGACGGCTACATACGGGCATTGCGCAATGGCCAGAAACGGGCGTAGGATTGCGCGCCCAGAACCCGGCCGGCGGATTAAAGCAGGCCGTTTGGGAATAAAGAGGTGCTGTGAGCGAAGGCCTGATCATCGTCGAATCCCCCGCGAAGGCGAAGACTTTGAAGCGGTTTCTGGGTGACCGTTTCGACGTCCTCGCCTCGATGTGGCACGTCCGCGACCTGCCCGGAAAGGAGCTCGCCGTGGACGTCGAGGCCGGCTTCAAGCCCCACTACGAGGTGGTCGAGAGCCGGCGTAAGACGATCAACGAGCTGAGAGCGGCCGTGAAGAAGGACGGGAGCGGGGTCATCCTCGCCTCCGACCCGGACCGCGAGGGCGAGGCCATCGCCTGGCATCTCTCGGAGGTCCTGAACCTGCGCTCGCCCAGGCGAATCGAGTTCCACGAGATCACGGCCGACGCGGTCCGCCGGGCGCTCGAATCGCCGCGGGAGATCGACATGCGGCTGGTCAACGCGCAGCAGGCGCGGAGGGTCGTGGACCGCCTGGTCGGCTACCGCCTGAGCCCGTTCCTGTGGGCCAAGGTGCAGAAGGGGATCGGCGCCGGACGCGTCTCCTCGGTCGCCCTTCGTCTCGTGGTCGACCGCGAAGAGGAGATCCGCAAGTTCGTCGCGGTCGAGTCCTGGACGATCGACGCGGAACTCTCCAGGCAAGGCGCCGAGGCGCACTTCCTGGCAAGGCTGAACCGCCAGCGGGGGGAAGCTGCCGGCGATGCCGATACGAAGCTCGAGGTCAAGACCGAGGCCGAGGCTCAGGAGATCCTCCGCAAGCTCGAAGGCGCGAGCTATCGCGTCATCGGCGTGGAGAAGAAGCGCCGGACCAAGAGCTCGAACGCGCCTTACATCACGTCCACTCTGCAGCAGGACGCTTCGAGCCGGCTGCGCTTTGCGCCCCGCCGCACGATGCGGATCGCGCAGAACCTCTACGAGGGCATCGAGCTGGGGGCCGAGGGTTCGACCGGTCTGATCACCTACATGAGAACGGACTCGGCGCGCATCTCGGCCGAGGCGGAGACCCGGGTCAACGCCTGGATCAAGGACAAGCACGGCGACAAGTACACCGGGACTGCACGGGCGGTCAAGGCGAGCCCAGGCGCGCAGGACGCGCACGAGGCGATCCGTCCCACCGACGTCAGCCGGACGCCTGATTCGATCAAGCAATACCTGAGCGCCGACGAGTTCAAGCTCTACGACCTCATCTGGAGGCGCTTCGTCGCCAGCCGGATGGCGCCGGCCGTGTACGACCAGACGCAGGTCGAGATCGAGGGTGGCGAGTTCATCTTTCGCGCCAACGGCTCGGTGCTGGCGTTCGACGGGTTCTACAAGATCTGGCCGCGAGAGGAGAACGGCGAGGCCGACCTTCCTGAGCTGGCGGACGGCGAGAACCTCGATTACCACGGGATCAAGCCGGAGCAGCACTTCAGCCAGCCGCCCCCGCGCTACTCAGAAGCGACGCTCATCCGCGAGCTCGAGCAGCGCGGCATCGGCCGCCCGTCGACCTACGCCCCGATCGTCGAGACGATCAAGGACCACGGTTACGTCGAGTTGAAGGAGCGCAGGCTCCACCCGACGCGCATCGGCGAAGCGGTGAACACCATCATGGTCGACCACTTCAAGGTCATCTCGGACGACGACTACACGGCTACGCTGGAGAAGCGGCTCGACGAGGTCGAGAAGGGCAGCGAGGAATGGGTCCCGGTCGTGAGTGACTTCTACGGTCCGCTGCAGAAGATGCTCACCGCCGCCGAGGAGGCGACGCCGGCCGACACGGATGAGGTCTGCCCCCTGTGCAACGAGGGACACCTCGTTCGCAAGGCGAGCCGGTACGGACCCTTCATGGGCTGCTCCCGATATCCCAAGTGCAAGTTCCGGCGTGCGCTGACGCCCGACGGCGAGCCTCCGCAGCCGAAACTGCTCGAGGAGATGTGCCCGACCTGCGGCAAGCCGCTGCAGCTGCGCACCGGCCGCTATGGCGAGTTCATCGGCTGCTCGGGTTACCCGGATTGCAAATACATCAAGCGCGATGCAGCGCAGAGCGAGGCCAAGCCGACGGGGGAGAAGTGCCCGCAGTGTGGGGAGGGGCAGCTGGTGGAGCGGACCGGACGATACGGCCCGTTCGTAGCCTGCTCGCGCTACCCCGAGTGCAAGTACCGCGCCAACATCGGCAAGGACGGCAAGGTGGGCGAGGGACCGAAGCTCCTGGACGAGCCATGTCCGATCTGCGGCAAGCCACTGGTCGAACGCCGCGGCCGTTACGGGATGTTCAAGTCGTGCTCGGACTACCCGGCGTGCCCGGGACCGAAGGGCCTGAAGAAAGAAGCCTCCTAGAAGCCGCGCGGCCTGATTGGCGTGGCCGGTAGGCCGGATTCACTCCGGCCGTCCCATGCCTACCGTTAGGCACCCAATCGCGGCAGGGAGAAATATTAAGAAAATCCCATCCCGGGGAAGATGAGCAGACACGCCGGCGCAGCCGGCCTGTCGATGCCTTCAATAGGTCCCATCCTGGTCGCGCTTGCGCGCAGAAGGAACCCGCGGTTCCTTCTCATAACTTAAAGTTCGGCCTTATGCGCCGCGGCGCAATTCTTTTTGGTTTGGCTCTACTGGTCCTCTCGTGTGGGGGAGGATCTCAGTCTTCCAATCCGTTCGCATCGCCGTCGACCCGCGCAACCGCGTCCGCCTCGAGCGGGCCCACCGCCTCACCGAGCGCCGGGCCGCTCACCGGGACGTATGGCCTGATCATCTCCGCCGGCATGTTGGAGCTCGTCAAGCCGGACGCCACCGTGTCGGCGACCGTTGCGATCACCCCGTCCTCGGTTCAGTTCTGCTCGACGGCGCACGACGGCGTGCTCGCGCCACCCGCCGTCTCCGCCACGTCCGACGAGGTCTTCTTCCGAGACGGAGACACCAAGATCCGCGAGGTGGTCCCACCGGGCAGTGCGGCAGACGTGACCACTGTGCCCGGCGGCCCAACGACCGTGAGCTTCTTCTCGGTCAGCCCAGACGACCAGAAGATCGCGGTCCTGGTGGAAGATCTTTCCGGGTCGACCTCGATCGGCCTCCGACTGTATGTCGAGGACCTTCACGGCGGCGGTCACCACTCCGACATCTTCACGAGCTCGACTCCGAAGAGCAAAGCCGGATCGACCCTGTGGCCGATGGGATGGCACCAGGGCGCAATCGTGCTTGCGGTGGTCCCTGCCTGCACGTTCGAGCCCGCCGGCCTGACTCCCTCCGAATGGCACGTGGCCAACGCTTCGTCGGCGGCGAGGATGGCCACGATCCGGGCCAACGCATGCACGTTGAGCTACTGGCCGTCCGCGGCCGGCGTCGGGTGCGCCGACACCAACGGGGTCACGACTCTTTACGACTGGACGGGGAAGGTGTTGAGCGTCACCGGGCCGGGCTCCACTGGAAGCGGGTACTCGATGACGAGCCTGTCACCGGCCGGCCAGAGCATCCTGTTCGCCGCCGGCGCGGGCATCGGGGCGCCTCCGCCCGCAACCGGCATCGTGCAGCTGGGTCCCGGCCCATACGCCACGGTGCCCGGACACTCGGCCTGCCTCTGGATCGACGAGGATCATCTGCTCGCGCCGGATGCGGTGATCCAGTTCCAGGCCGAGACGCCCGGCAACCTGCAGGTCACCGCCACCGTGGAGCCCCTGGCCGCCACAGCCAGCGGCATTTGCGCAGGGAGGTTCCCCGGGGGCCTTTGATTGCCGATCTCGAGGGCTGGGTATACTCCCTGAGCCAGTCAAAGCGACTGAGTTAGCACGCCCGGGGCAATGCCCCTGTCCTTCGAAAGAAGGCTTGAACCGGGCGGAAGATCAACAGGGAGGCAATCGAACGTGGCTCAAGTGACCTTGAAGCAGCTGCTGGAGGCGGGCGTGCATTTCGGGCACCAGACCAGCCGCTGGAACCCCAAGATGCGGGCGTATATCTTCACCGCGCGCAACGGCATCCACATCATCGACCTGCAGAAGACCGTGAGGCTGCTCGACGAGGCGTGGGATTTCACCCGCAGCGTGGCGGCTAGCGGGCGGCCGGTCCTCTTCGTCGGCACGAAGAAGCAGGCGCAGGAAACCATCCAGACCGAAGCCGCTCGCTGTGGTATGTACTTCGTCAACCGGCGCTGGATGGGC
>JBGPEO010000176.1:0-5101 GCA_041482895.1 Candidatus Dormibacteraceae bacterium
CTATTACGAACGCTTCGGCTTCCGGCGTCTCAACCGGGCCGATTACCCACCCTATTTCGGGCGCTTGATTCCGCTCGTCAACCTGATCGGGCGCTTCGCGGGGACGCGGATCCTGGTGATGCGCCGCGAGGCGTCTCTGTAAACGGCGTCCAATCAGGCACTACGATGAATCGGCCGTGGCTCGCATTTCGTTGCCCGCCCTCTCGCGAATGCCGTCTGAGGCACATCACTCAGGCATCAGGGAGATCGCCAACGAGGCCCTCCGAACGCCAGGCGCGATACGGCTCGACGTCGGCCAGCCCAACTTCCCCACTCCCAAGCACATTGGCGACGCGGGCAAGCGCGCCATCGACGACAACATGACCTTCTACACGCACACACAGGGCCTGATCTCGCTGCGCGAGAAGCTCGTGGCCAAGCTCCAACGAGTGAACGGAATCAAGGTCACGCCAGATCGCATCGCGTGCGGACCCGGCGGTGTGGGCGCTATCGCCGCGGTGTTCGGCGCGGTGATCGAGCACGGCGACGAGGTGCTGCTTCCCGACCCCGGCTGGCCAAACACGCGCCTCATGCTCTCGTGGGTGGGGGCGCGCGGCGTCTTCTACCCGTGCGCGGCGGCCGACGGCTTCCAGCCCGACCTCGAAGCGCTGGAGCGTCTGATCACTCCGCGCACCAAGCTGCTCTTGATCAACAGCCCCAACAACCCGACCGGGGCGGTGTATCCGGCGGAGACGGTCGCGCGCCTGGTTGAGATCGCGCAGCGTCACAACCTGTGGCTGCTCAGCGACGAGTGCTACGACCAGATCATCCTCGACGGCTCGTGGACCAGCCCCGCCAGCCTCGCGCCCGACGACCCACGCATCGCCAGCGTGTTCACGTTCTCGAAGTCGTACTCGATGACCGGATGGCGGATCGGCTACGTGGCCGGGTCGGCCGAGCTCATCGACACCGCGACCAAGGTGCTCGAATCCAACTCCTCCTGCGTGTCGACCATCAGCCAGGTCGCCGCCGAGGCGGCGCTCGACGGGCCGCAGGACTGCGTCGTCGAGATGGTCGCGGCGTACCGGCATCGGAGGAACGTGGTCGTGGACATCCTTCGGGAGGCCGGCATGATCGTGAGCGAGCCCACCGGCGCCTTCTACTGCATGGCGGACATCTCGCGGACTCGCCTGCATGCGCGCGACTTCGCATTCAGGCTCTTGCGCGAAAAGGGAGTGTCTGTGGCGCCGGGGAGCGCGTTTGGAGATGTGGCCGCCGACGCCGTCCGGATCAGCCTCGCCAGCTCCGACATCGATCTCCGCGAGGGCGTCGGCCGCCTGGCCGAGTTCGTCCAGGAGATCGGGTAAGGGGGTTGCCTAAAGGGGGACCGTAACCCTATGCTTCCGCCCGCGTTGAGAGTGTCGTGGTCTTTCTGAAGCCCCTGCTGGCTTTCACGGTCCGCCAGCTCCAGCCCGGACGCCTGCGGCTGGCCCTTCTCAAGCTGGGCCACACCCTGGACGTCTTCTAGGCGCCGGCTCCCCGTTCCAGCAGAGCGATCGACTCGATGTGGTACGTCTGCGGGAACATGTCCACGATTGCGGCTCGCCTGACCCGGTAGCCGCCCCTCACCAGCGCGATCAGATCGCGCGCGTGTGTGGAAGGCTCGCATGAGACATACACCAGCCGGTCGAGGCCGAGCCGGATGAGCTCCCCAATCGCCGCAGGCTCGCACCCTGCGCGCGGTGGGTCGAGGATCGCAGCCTGGAACTGCCCCAACCGCACCTTGCGCAACACCGTCTCGACCTTTCCAGGCATGTAGTCGACGCGCGCTGAGTTGATCCGCGCGTTCAGGCGGCCCAGCTGGACCGCATGAGGGTTCTCCTCGATCGCCGTCACGGCCGCCTCCTCGCGCGCGACGGCCACCGAGAGAGTCCCGATCCCCGCGTACAGGTCGAGCACGCGGTCGGCAGGGCCGGCGCCGAGCATGTCGAGGGCGGTCCGGTACAGGACGAGCATCTGGCGGTAGTTGGTCTGCACGAACGTGTCGCTGCTGACCCGGAACGTGAGGTCCCAGAAGTCGAGAGACATGGCGTCGTCGAGCAGGACTTGCTCGGGTAGCAGCTCCGCGACGCGACGGGCGAACTGGTCTCGCGGCCATTGCGGCTCCGGGCCTCGATGGCGCAGCCGCCAAAGCAAGCCCGGCCCGTTCGGCTGCGCAGTGAGAAGCAGGTTCTGCAGGTCCTTCAGTCCAAGCTCGTCCGCGGCCTGACCGAATGCAGGCAGCGCTTGCTCGATGCGGAGCTCGTGGATCGGGCAGGTCTCGATCGGAAGCACCGAATGCGACCGCAGCCGGTGAAATCCAAACCGCCACCCTTTGCTCCCGGCGATCGCCTCGAACTCTCCTCGGATCCGGTAGCGCCATGGATCGTCCATGCCAAGCACCGGTGTGTCAGGCGGCAGGCGCAGGCCGGCGCGCGACCATGCCTCCTCGACGACCTGGCGCTTGAGCGCCAGCTGGTGCTCGTACGCGGCGTGCTGGAGCTGGCACCCGCCACACGACCCGAAGTACGGGCACGGCGCGGCCACGCGGTGCGGCGACGCCTCGATCACGCGAGTGACCGCGGCCACCGCCACGCCGCCCTGGCGCCCGCGGGGCTCCGCCTCGACAACCTCACCGGGCAGCGCGTAGTTCACGAGCCACACCTTGCCGTCCTCCCGCGCGACGGCCGCACCCCCGTGGGCCGGCGCCGTGGGGCGAAGGATCAGCGGCGCCACAGCGCCATCGGGTCGCGCGCCGGCTTGAAACCGGCCGCTTCGACCATCTCCGTCGCCACCTTGAAGCCTTCGGCCACCTTGTCCGGCTGGTGCGCGTCGCTTCCGAACTGCACCGCCTGCCCGCCGACCTCTCTCCACCAGCGCACCACGGTGATGTCGGGGCTGAGGGTGCGGCCGCGAGTCGTGTTGACCTCGAGCACACGCCCGGTAGCCACCGCTGCTTTGAGGACAGCTCGAATCTCACCCTCGTAGTCCGTCTCGCGATACGGCTTCTCACCATCAAGCCAGTAGCGCTTGGGATAGTCGATATGGGCGAGCGTCTCGAACGGCTGGTCGCTCTCCACCATAGCCAGCGTCTCGCGGAAGTACTCCCTCACCGCGCCCGGAAAGTCATCTGCCGCCCGTTCGGGAAACTGGCTCGCGTCGACCATCTGGCCACCGATCTGGATGCAGTGGATCGAGCCGAGCACCTGGTCCAGCGGTCCGGAAGCAAGCGCCTCCGCCGTCTCCAGCGGGTACCAGTGCGGTTCGCCGAGCTCGACGCCGGTGAGGATGCGGAGACCCTTGAACTTCGCCCGGCAGCGCTCGATCGCCTCAAAGTATCCGGCCAGGTCGACCGGATGCTGGCTCTCGTGCACGAGCGCCCAGTCGGCGTGCTCGGTGAAGGCGATCGCGGGCAGCCCGACCTCGATCGCGCGCTCACAGCTCCGTTCCATGGAGCCGTGCGGGGCGTCCCACGACCATTCGGTGTGCACGTGGAGGTCAGGTGGCAGGGGCACGCGACAAGGCTAGCTGGAAGTTCCAGCGCCCCACCCGGCCGTGGCCGTTCGGCCAGGGCCGACCTCCCCACGAGTGGAGAGGCCAGGCTAGCTGGAGCGCGGACTTGAGTCCGTCTGGCTAAAATGGCCCGCCGTGGGGTACGTGGTGCTTGGGATTTCCGGTGCGGTGGGCGGGCCGTTGTTCGGAATTGGCCTGTACATCGTCCTGCGCGGCACCTTCCCGGGCTGGTGGATGGAGTGGATGCTCTGGCCCGTGAAGCGGGTCACACCGGGGGTCGCCCGGCTGCAGGGCGCGACGTTGATCGGCCTCGGAGCCTCGATCGTGGCGATCGGGTTGAGCATGTGGGTCCCTCAGTTCGTAGGTGGGTTGCTGGTCGTGCTGGCGATGACCGCATACCTCGTGGGAGCCGGGCTTTACGTCTACAGCACGTGGCTGTCCCGACGAGGGACGAAAGAGCACGAGCTAGCCTAGAAGGCGCTTGAGGATCTCCATGGCCACCTTCTTGTTGGCCTGCGGCGCGCGCTTCTTCAAATCTTCCATCAGGGCGCCTATCGCTTGCTTCTTGCCCGCCCGGTAGTCCTCCACCGCCCGGAGGTTGGCTTCCATCACGGCCTCGACCTCGGCCATGAGGGCCGATTCGTCGCTCAGCTGTGAATAGCCGTGCTCGGCCACGATGTCTGACGGAGACCGGCCCGTTTCGACCGACTCCATCAACACCTCGCGCGCCTGGTCGCGGGTGATGCTGCCCGACGTCACGAGCTTCACGAGCTCGGCCAGGTGCTCGGCGGTCGGAAGCTTGCCAGTCGGGGCAATCTCTCCGATGATCCAGTTGGCGACCGGCTTCGCGTCCGCCCCTGCCGCCACCGCCGCTTCGAAGAGATCGGCCAGTTCGCGGTCGGCGGCGATCAGCACCGCGTCCGCCGCGGGGATCCCGTATTCGGAGGTCAAGCGGGAGCGCCGGGCGCCCGGTAGCTCCGGCAGGGCCGCGCGCAGCTCTTCGACCCACGCGGCGTCGATTTCCAGCGGAGGCAGGTCTGGCTCCGGGAAGTATCGATAGTCCTCAGCAAACTCCTTGCTGCGCTGCGAGAAGGTGCGGCCCTCCGCTTCGGACCAGCCTCGAGTCTCCTGCACGACGGTTCCGCCCGATTCGAGGACCTCGGTCTGGCGGACCACCTCATACAGGATGGCGCGGTGCAGGGCTCGGAACGAGTTGATGTTCTTCAGCTCGGTCTTCACGCCGAGCTCCTCCGACCCGGCGCGGCGGATCGAGATGTTCGGCTCGGCGCGCAGCTGGCCCTTCTCCATCTCCGCCTCTGATGCGCCGACGGTCCGAAGCAGGGTGCGGAGGGCGACCGCGTAGTCACGGGCCTCGTCTGCCGATCGCAGGTCGGGCTCGCTCACGATTTCCATGAGGGGAGTACCCGCACGGTTCAGGTCGACGAACGACTCCAAAGCCTTGTGCAGCTTGTCGCCCGCGTGGATGAGCTTGCCCGTGTCCTCCTCGAGGTGGACGCGCCGGATCCGCACGCGCCGGCCATCGAGCTCGAGGAATCCGTTGATGCTCATC
>JBGPEO010000177.1:0-5009 GCA_041482895.1 Candidatus Dormibacteraceae bacterium
CGAGCGTGTCTATTACGGCAACGACGACGAGGAGTTGTTCTTCCGGATCGACACACCGCGCACGCCGGCTGAGCTGGAGACGCAGCACATCGACTTCTGGCTGTACTGCTCTGGCAAGCCGGCCGGGGACGGGGCGGCGGCCGACATCGAGCTTCCGCTACCGGTCTCGGCGACCGTGGATCTCGGCTTCGAGCCGGCCTACGCGGTGAGAATCGTTCCTCGGGTGCAGGGCGGATCGGTCACGGTGGCAAAGATTGTCGAACCCCAAACGAGGGGCGTCGTCGAGACGGCGTGGGAAGTCCCCGACCCCTTCTTCGTCGCGATTCCATTCGAGCGCCTGGGCAAGCGGGCGGGCGACACGATGGAGATGGCGCTGGTCGTGAGCCGGGACGGAAAGGACATCGAGGTCGTGCCCCCGTCTGGCTCGCTCGGCGTCCGCGTGCCGGGCGAGGCGCCTGCAGCGGCGGTGCCTCATTCACAACATCTCAAGATCCTCGTCGCCACAGCCGAGCTCGCGCCCTTTGCCAAGATCGGCGGCGTAGCCGACGTCGCGGCCGCGCTCTCCAAGGAGCTGCGCCACGCGGGCCACGACGTAAGGGTCGTGCTTCCGCGCTACCGGAACATCGACATCGGCCGGAACAACCTGCGTCCGGTCGTGACAGGCCTGCAGGTGCCGCTTGGAGCCCAGAAGCTTGAAGCGACGATCTACGAAGGCCGCGTGGGCGACATGGTTGTCTACTTCGTCGACTGCCCGCCGCTTTTCGACCGCGACGGGATCGTCGGTTTCGGTGATGACGACGCAAGGTCGGTCTTCTTCTCGCGCGCGCTGCTGGGGATGCTGCCCGAGCTGGAGTTCTTCCCGGACGTCATCCACATCCATGACTGGTTCGCGGCGCTGGTGCCCAACCTGCTCGAGCGCGTGTACTCGGAAGGCCCGTACGCGAAGATCGCCACCAACCTCACCATCCACAACCTCGCGGCGCAGGGTACGTTCGGCTTTGGCGCCCTGGTGCTGGCGGGCCTCGAGGAGTGGGGCCTGATACAGGTGGGCATCCCCGGGCTCGACAGCGTCGTCAACGTCCTGGGCCGCGGCATCCATTTCGCAGACGTCGTCAACACCGTCAGCGAGCGCTACGCGTCGGAGATCCAGACTGCGCAGTACGGTGAGGGCCTTGACGAGCTGTTGCGCCGCAACGCTCACAAGCTCCACGGTGTCGTCAACGGCATCGACTACGAGATCTTCGACCCGCAGCGCGATGCCAACCTGAAGCATCACTACTCGGCGGACGCTCCGGAGGGCAAGGCGCTATGCCGCGCCGAGCTCAAGGCGGAGCTCGGCCTCGATGACGTGAACAGGCCGGTGTGCGCGATCGTGTC
The DNA here is from genome assembly GCA_041482895.1 of Candidatus Dormibacteraceae bacterium. Classification (GTDB taxonomy): domain Bacteria; phylum Chloroflexota; class Dormibacteria; order Dormibacterales; family Dormibacteraceae; genus Palsa-870. The sequence goes on from JBGPEO010000177.1 coordinate 1,378, forward strand.
CAGGTTCTACGACGTCAAAGGCCTCGACCTGGTGGAGCAGGCGATGCCGCACCTTCTTCACCTGGGCCTGCAGGTGGTCGTGATCGGGACGGGCGACCGCCGCTACGAGGACATGTTCCGGCGGTTGGCCGGCGAAGCTCCACACCAGGTCTCCGCGTCGATCGGATTCGATGCCGCCCTCGCACAGCGCATCTACGCCGGGGCCGACATGCTGTGGATGCCGTCGCGGTTCGAGCCGTGCGGGCTCGCGCAACTGATCGCCTTGCGCTACGGCACGGTCCCCGTGGTGCGTGAGACAGGCGGTCTAGCCGACACGATCCGGGACTACGACCCGGTCGCGGCGACCGGCAATGGGTTCACCTTTGACGACTACGACCCCTGGCAGTTCTACGCCGCGGTGGTGCGAGCGGCCGAGACCTTCCGGCACCCGACGGCGTGGTCGTGGCTCGTACGGCGCGACATGACCGAAGACGTCTCGTGGTCGCGCTCAGCCCACAGATACGTGCAGCTCTACGTGGCAGCAATCACGGCAAGAAGAGAACGCCGAGGAGTAGGAGCGCTGGCGGACTAGAGCGGGTGACGCGGGTAACCAAACCGTCCGGCCCGCGTTCGTGATGGTGATGGAACGGCGGGCCTGGATTGGGATTGCGATCCTTCTTGCAGCAGTCGGGTCTGCATGCTCCGCGCAAGGCCCGTTGGTGCGGGCCGCGTCGCCTTCGCCGGCGACTTCAACCGCGGTCCTGAGCCCGGAAGCCACGCCCTCAGCAGAGCCGGCCCCGGCTCCAATGTCGATTGCTTGCTCTGCGACCCCCGGAACCGGCGACGAGCCCCTTGTAATCACCTGGACTCCAGGCCATCAGCAGCTCCTGCTGGACAGCCTGCGCGATTCGACTCATCCGGCAACGCTTTGCACGATGAGCGCCACTGGGATAGTGCGATTCATCTCGGACTCGGAGATCGGCTACGTGAGCAACTCGTCGTCGAACGATCCGATCAATGGCAACGCTGTGATTTCCGAGATGAGCCTGACCGACCTCAAGGCGGTGCCGGTCGTCGCCGTAAAGGGCGACGTCATGGACGTTGCCTGGAGCCCCGATCGCTCTAGCGTTGCGTACCTTTTGTACACAGAAGTTCCGGACGCGATGAACCAGCTCTGGCTCAAGACCGGTAGCGCCCCACCCCGAGCGCTGACGCCTCCGATCCCGCTTTTCGGACGCGACGGCTCTGCCAACGACCAGATCCTCGTCCGCTTTTCGCCCGATGGAAAGTACCTACTGATGGTCGACACCTACGTCGCGGGCGCGGCACCTGCCTCGCCAGACCAGGCGATCGTCCAGGTCCGTACAGCCGATGGGAGCCTGGCGTTCGTGCCACCAAGCGCGCTGGGCACCTCAGGCAGCAAGCTTGGTCCCTCCATCACCATGGCCGCCTGGGCACGGCGATCCGACCGGCTCTATTACCGCGACTCCGACGGAGTCCACACATGGGACCCCCCGAGCACAGTGGGCACGATGGCCTCCGGGCTCACCTGGTACTCGCCGACTGTATCGGCAGACGATCGGTACGTCGCTTACGTGCGCACCGTCGGAGACAACGCTCTAACCGGCCAGCCTTACGTGGAGATCCGTGACCTGGCCTCGAATGCCGTGCGGGACCTTTCGGGAATCCGGGCCGCGCCATGGTTCCTCTCGGGCAGCTTGCTGCTAGAGGCGGAATATGGTCCCAACCCCCAGCAGGGACCTGGGCCGCAGTACGTCCAGACCGGGAGCAATTTCGTCTTCAACCTGACTACCAACGTGGAAACGCCTATCCCGGTTGTCATCAATCCAATCGATTCCTGGCCCCGCTGACTAGCCGCCCCAATCCGGCAGCAGCCTCAGCTGCTCGACCCTTCTCGCCCCCGGCGCGTACGCAAGGTTGAAGTAGTCGATCACCATCCGGCGGGCCGCGAACGCGGTCGCGGTGTGGCGGATCGACGCCCGCATCATCTCGACCCAGCGCTGAGGAATCCCGTCCTTGTCGCGCTCATAAAACGCGGGCACGACCTCGCGCTCGAGCAGCCGGTACAGCCCCTCCGCCTCGGCCCGATCGTCGATCTCGGGCCGCTCGAGCGTCGCCGCGGACGGGATCGCCCAGCCGAGCTCGGGACGGTAGGCCTCGTCCCACCACCCGTCGAGGATGCTCACGTTGAGTCCTCCATTCGCCCCGGCTTTCATACCGCTCGTACCGCTCGCCTCCAGGAAACGGCGCGGGTTGTTGAGCCAGACGTCGGCCCCATGCACGAGGTGGCGGGCCAGCTCGATGTCGTAGTCCTTGAGGAAGACCACTCGAGGCTGCTCGCGCGCGAACGCAACGATGCGCGCGACGATCTCCTTGCCCGGCTGGTCCGCGGGGTGCGACTTGCCCGCGAACAGGATCTGCACCGGGCGCTTAGCGTTGTTCAGCAGCGAGGTGAGTCGAGCCACGTCCTGCAGCAGGAGGTTCGCGCGCTTGTAAGGCGCGAACCGGCGCGCGAAACCGAAGGTCAGAGCTTCGGGATCGAGCTCGATCGGCTTTTCCGAACGCCGCTTCGCGAACTCGATCAGGCGCCGCTTCAGCTCCAGGTGCGTCGCCCAGAGCACCGGCGCGGGTATCTCGAACACCGCCTGCCAGCGTCCGTCGCGCCCATCGAGGTCCCACCAGTCGGGTCCGACGTATCGGCTGAGGAGCTCGGCGATCTCCGGGGCGATCCAGGTCGGCATGTGGACGCCGTTGGTCACCGACGCGATCGGGACCTGCGTTTCGGGTAGGCCCTTCCACGCGTCCTTCCACAACCGCCGCGACACGGCCCCGTGGAGCCGGCTCACTCCCACCGACTGGTCGGCCAGCCTGAGCGCTGCGTAAGTCGTGCACAGGCGCTCGCGCGGATCGCCCGGCTTCTGCCGGCCGAGGTCCATGAAGCGGTCGAACGACATTCCGACCTCGGCCAGGTACGGACCGAGGAGGTCCCACACGAGGCCTGACTCGAAGTAGTCGCTTCCCGCGGCGATCGGCGTGTGCGTGGTGAAGACGATTCCCGCGCGGGCGACGAGCCTTGCCTCTTCGAGCGTCATCTGCCGCGACGCCCGCAGCTCGCGGATCCGTTCGACGGCGCAGAGAAAGCTGTGACCTTCGTTCAGGTGGAAGACGCCGGCGGTCATGTTCATCGCCCGCAGCGCCCGCACGCCGCCGATGCCGAGCACGATCTCCTGGCGCAGGCGCCGGTCGGGCTCCGGGACGTAGAGGCGGTCGGTGATCGAGCGGAGGTCGGGTGGGTTCGCCTCGAGGTCGGTGTCGAGGAGGAGCAGCGGGACGCGTCCAACCTGCGCGCGCCATACCCCGATGCGCACGTTGCGGTTGCCGATCGGCGCCTCCACCTCGACGCCCTCGACCCGCTGCACGGGCAGGTCGGCGCCCTGGTTCTCGGTGTACGTCTCGACCTGGCGGCCGCCCGCGTCGATGTCCTGCCGCCCGAATCCCTGCCTGTAAAGGAGACCGACCGCGACCAGGGGAAGTCCGAGGTCGCTCGTCGCCTTCAGGTGGTCGCCGGCCAGGACGCCGAGACCGCCCGAGTAGATGGGCAGGCATTCGGCGAGCCCGAACTCGAGCGAGAA
>JBGPEO010000178.1:0-4875 GCA_041482895.1 Candidatus Dormibacteraceae bacterium
CGGCGGCGCGGCGCGGTTGCGGGTCTCGCGCGCCGGACCGGTCGTGGTCGACATTCGGGCAGTACTGGACGTTGGAGTGCACGGACCATAGCGTTGGCGCGTCTACATGAGCGGACGTTCCGTGTAGTAGTTCATGTAGTAATCCAGGCGATGTTGGTGGCTAAAACTGGCTGGAAATCACCCATCGCGCGCTCGAATTGAACTCAAAACCCTCGATAGCAATTTCGGTGGACGACAGCGCCTGGATTTCGGGACCGTGAGGCCCCGGGTTCAAATCCCGGGCCCCCGACCAATTTCTGACCTCAGATCCATCCGGCCGTGGGTGCGATTGTTCGCCTGGCGCCCTTGCTGTGAACTGCCGGTTCGAGGTCAGGCGTCACCGACGTGTAGCCCCTGACCGGTCTCCAGGACCGACTTCATGCCAGACAGCACAAACATCCAGCCTCCGCTCACAAGTTTCGCCGTGAGAGGAGCGGACTGGAGGTGGTCGTGAATGGCGGTTACCTTGACGGTCCCGCCTCCAATCGTGCGCAGACAGGAACAGTTTGGCGCTGCGGCCTTTCAGCCGGTCATGAATCAGGAAGCCCGGTCATTATCTCCGCGCAGTCTTGGGTCGCGGATGACAGTCGTGCTCTGGCAGTTCGTCAAGCAAGCTGCGGACTTCTTCATCTGTCGTCTGGCTGAAGTCCTCGTACCATGCGCCAACTGCGGAGAACTCAGGCGACTCTATGACGCATTCAAGCCTGTCGACGACGTGCGAGAGCGAAAGGCAGGTCGACGTGGCGCCGACCGGAACGGCCGCCACGATTTTCGCCGGTCCGCGCTGCCGCACCGCAGCTACCGCCGCGCGCATGCTCGACCCCGTGGCGAGGCCGTCGTCTACCACGATCACGGTCAGGCCCCTCGGGTCAACCGGAGGACGGCTCCCTCGATACGACAGTTCACGTCGTTTCAGCTCCCTCCACTCTCGAGCCGCCACCTGATCGATCACTCGAGGCGGTACCGGCATCTCCTCGAGCACCTGTTGGTTCAGGATTCGAACGCCGCCGGAGGCAATTGCCCCCATCGCCAGCTCGGGTGCACCGGGATAGCCGAGCTTGCGGACGACGATCACGTCGAGTGGAGCGCGCAGTGCCTTTGCAACCTCGTAGGCAACAGGGACGCCACCGCGCGGAATTCCCAGCACAAGCAGGTCGTTGCGTCCTGCCAGGTCTGATAACCGCAGCGCGAGATGATGACCGGCATCGGCCCGGTTTCGGAATCCGGTAGGCGCCAGTTCAGCGCTTTCGGCGGCGAGGCTAGCCATTCGATCGGGGCGCGCTTAGCAAGCGGTGGAACCGGCGACCGGAGATCTCCGAGGGGTAGATCGCGATCCACTCCTGGCGCTCGCCAGGCGCGAGGGCCTGGATTGGGCGAGAGCGAAGGGCAGCGGCGAATGGATCAACACCGCTCGTCACCTCTTGCGCTACGCCCTTCACCATCACGCTCCAGCCGACCCCGGTTGCTGCATTCCAGTCGTCGACCTCGAAGGAGATCCGTCCACTGGTGACCTTGGCAAGCTTGGCGCTGCTCGAGGTGCGGAAGATGATGATGTCGCCATCTGTCGTGTAGTTGACAGGAAAGATCTCGGGCTGATCGCCCAGCACCAGTGAGACTCGTCCCAGGTCGCGCGAAGCCAAAAGCTCCAAACACTGGAACTCCGACAAGACGTGCATTGCGCCGGCCGGTTCGTCCGACATAGTCATTTCCCGCTCCAGGGTCCTCCATGAGGCGGGACGTTGTAACAGGCTAAAGGCCTGTTTTCAAACGGCCAGAAGTCAGGCGCTCCCGCAGGCGGACCTGCTCCTGCCGTTGGGACCTCAGCAGATTTGAGGCCGGCAAGATGGCCGCCGAGGCGGCGGCCATGATGATCAAGCACCACGTGCGGCACATTCCTGTAACCGACGGAGGCCGCTGATCGGCTTCCTATCAGCCCGCGACCTGCTCGCTCTGACGCCCTGGCCTCTAAACCTGCCGATTGGCGAGAGCTGGTGAGCTGACTTCCGTCCTGGCCGGTGCGCCTATGGGGTAATGGTCAGCTGGCTCTCGACTTTGGTAACGCCGGGCGCCGATTCGGCCGCCTTCCTGGCCGCCGTGGCTTCGCTCCACGAGCTGACGTGCCCATGCAGCGTCACCTTACCGTCGTCGGTCGTCAGCCAGATGCGGCGGGCGTCGATTTGAGCCTGGCGGTGAAGGGCCTCGGTGATCTTTGCCTTGACGTCCTTGTAGTGGGGATCGGCCTTGACGACCACGCGGTTCGTGACGCCCTTCACGCCGATCAGGCCCTTGACGAGATTGTTGGCGGCCTCGGACTGATAAGCCCAGCCGACCCGGCCCTCGAGCGTGACCCACCCATGCGAGACCGTGGCCTTGACAGCCTCATGTGGGATGGCGGCGTTCCATGCGATCTGGTTTGAAATCGCCAGAGCGATGGCGCTGTCGTCGCGTGTCCTGTCACTGGCCAGCTTCACGACCAGCTCGTTGGCCACCGCCTGCACCCCGTAAACCCTCAAGGTCGCCCGTTCCGTCGCGACCAGCTCTGCGTACGTGTTCACATGTCCGGTCAGCGTCACCGCTCCTTTGTCTACGGCGACACCGATGTTCGCTGAGTCGACTTTCGGCTCCCATTCCAGCTCTCGGATGACGTCTGCTTGCAGCTCCTTGTCCAATCGCATGTCATGACCTCCTGAACGACCTGCGGCACAGTACTCCTTGGGCTTCTTGTACCTGATGGTGCTGGCGGGCGCATCAGGCGCCCGTCCCTCCATCCGAGGGCCGTCCGGCACTACTTCATCACGCGCGGGCGATCAAGGATTCGACCGAAGTGAAAGTCGCCATTCACGATCGAACGCAAGATGTCTCGCCCGAGGTTAAAACCTATGTCGAGGATAAGGTGATCGGGCTTGCCGATCACTTCGACCTGATCTCAGCGGCCGAGGTCGAGTTCGACCGCGACTTGAAGAAGAGACGGGAGCCTTTGCACGTCGTAAAGGTCACGCTGCACCTCGTGGGCCACCGCCTTCGCGATCTGCGCGCAAGCGAAACCGGTCACGATCAGCTTGCGACTTTTGACCTGCTGATGGCGAAGATCGACGGCGAGGTCACTCGCTTGAAGGAACAGGTCAGGGCTCATCCTCAGCGGCGGCCGGACTACGGCCGTTTCGAGCGTTTGGCTCCTGCCCTGGTGACGCCGCCTGGTCATGTGCCGGCCCCTCCAGCATCCGATCTGCAATAGCGGCACAGGCGAAGGTCGGTCGCAATAGGCGTCGGGATCTCGGACTCGGCGAGCTCATCGACATCTTCAGGGTCCGCGCGCCGATCGTTCAGACGTCCGGCTCGGTTGGCGCGGCGAGCTCGTGCTCGACTGCGTAGCGCACCGCCTCCGCGCGCGACCTGACTCCCACCTTGACGAAGATGTTGTGCACGTGCTGGTCGGCGGTGCGCGGCGCGACGCCGATCTCGCGCGCGATCGTCCGGTTGGTGAGCCCGCGGGCGATTAACTGCAGGATCTGGGCCTCACGTGGGCTGAGAAGGTCCGTCCCTCGAAACCGGCCGCCTGACGCAAAGATGCTCAGCCCTTCGGCGAGCGCTCCCTGGATCACGGTCGAGCCGGAGAAGACGCTGCGCAACGCTGCGACAAGCTCACTGCTGCGGGCGCTCTTCAAGACATAGCCTGAGGCACCAGCGCGGAAGGCCTCGACCGCGAAATCGGCATGGGCGGACAGGATCAGGACTCGGATCTTCGGGAAGGCGGCGCGGACTCTCCGCGTGGTCTCGATGCCGCTCATCCCCGGCATGCGAACGTCCAGGAGCACGACATCCGGCTGCAGGCTATCGAGCAGTTCGAGCGCGAGGTCGCCCCGTTCGGCTTCGCCGATCACCGTGATATCCGGCTCTTTTTCGAGGATCTGGCGGATCCCCTCGCGCACCAGCGCGTGGTCGTCCACGAGCATCGTGCGAATCGTTGACGGCCCGGAGGCTTGTGCTGACATCTGTAGGTAACTACGTAGAGAGTAGCGCAGAAAAGATTGGCTGTCTGCGGCTTCTACCTAGTGGGCGTTGGTAGAAGGTCCCTCATTGAAGGGGCCTTGGGCCCTATTTGGCGTGACCGCATCTCCTCAACGTGTGCAGCGAGGACTGAAAGTAATGGCCTACCGGTTTCAGATCGACCGATCCAATTGCATCAACTGCGGGGTGTGCATGGACGTCTGCCCCGTGCATGCCCTCGACATGACCCGGACCCTTTCTCCATCGATCGAGTCCGGCGTCGGCGGCTCGCCAATTCGGGGTCAGCAGCCCTGGATGATGGAGTTCCCGATCCAGTCGGGCGAGTGCATCGGCTGCGAGCTGTGCTCCGTCGAGTGCCCGACCGCCGTGATCCAGATCACCGCGATCGACGCACCGGCTGAGCTGGCGGCCGCGCAGGGACCCATCCGACACGGGCCCGAGTCCGAGACCGGCTGGGCCGCGCTCTCCGCATACACGACCGAGTCGCTGCGAGAGCTGCACACCGACCCGTGGGGAGACCTCGCGGGCTGGCGCGCCGCCAAGCGCCAGGAAAGCTGGCAGACCTGGCGCACCTGGAACACGGAAGGCGACGGGACAGACCGCCTCTTCGCTCCCTGCCAGGAGGCATGCCCTGTGGGCACTGACGCCGGACGCTACGTGGCGCTGGTCGGCGAGGGCCGCTACGCGGAAGCCCTGGGGGTGGCCGCCGAGTACAACCCGTTCCCGTCGGTGTGCGGCCGCGTCTGCACAGCGCCCTGCGAGACGGCCTGCCGCCGCGGGGTCATGGACGAGCCGATCGCCATCCGCGAGCTCAAGCGCTTCGCCGCC
>JBGPEO010000179.1:0-4818 GCA_041482895.1 Candidatus Dormibacteraceae bacterium
CCATCTCCGGGTTCAGCGACTGCGCTGCTCGCTCACGCATGCACGATGCGCTCGCTCCGCTGCTCGTCGCTTCACCCGGATCTGGGCCACCTGGATCGCCGAATCTCTCGTCGAGGTTTTCGGCCGCGCCTCTAGAGAACGAGTCGATAGAGGTTCGACTCGCGCAGCTCGAAACCCATGCGTTTGTACAAACGATTGGCCGCCTCGCGCGAAACGCGCGACTGAAGCTCGGCGACCTGGGCGCCTTTTTCTCTTGCGATCTGCAGGCATGCATTCACGAGGGCTCTGCCCGCACCCTGGCCGCGCGAAATTTCGTCTACCACCACTTCGTCGATGCGCGCCTTGACCCAGAACGGCGTGGTATAGACGATCACCGTGGCGGTGCCGACGATGTCGCGTTGGTCCCATGCGAGCAGAAGCGTGACCGACGGATCGGCCACGATCGCCTGCAGCCTCTCCATCGTCGGGACGCGAAGCGTGGGGTTCAGCTGAGGCAGCAGGTAAGCGAGGGCTTTCAGCGTTTCAGGAGTTGCCTCCTTGACAGCTTCGATCCCGATCATTGCAGACAGGCTATATGAGGCGGAGCAGTGCCGCAGTTGCCGCGGCAGAGGCGACGACGACGAGGAAAGGGGCGCGCAGCAAGACCATCCCGATCGCCACGATCAGCGCGGTCGTTCGCACGTCCACCACCAGGTGATGGCCGGTGGAGAAGGTCTGCGTTGCGACCAGCGCGGCGAGCAACGCCACGGGGACCAGTGGCACCGTCCGCTGAACGCGCGCGTCCTGCAGCACGCTCGCCGGCAGAGAAAGCCCGGCCAGCTTCAACAGGTAGCAGCCGGCGCAGGCGACCAGCACGCCCGCCCACATCATCCGCGCGACCTCACGATGCCGAAGATCGCGACGAGCACGGCCACGATCAGTAGCGGCACGCCCGAAGGCACGAACGGCAGGCAGACGAGCGCGACCACGCCGGCGCCCAGCGCGATCGCCATCGGCTCCCGCGCGCGCAGCCGGGGCGCGAGCAGGGCGAGGAAGGCGGCCGGTGGGGCGGCGTCGAAGCCGAGCACCTTCGGGTCGGGCAGGGCGTGCGTGGCGAGGGCTCCGATGAGCGTGCCGAGGTTCCACAGGGTAAACACCGCGAGGCCGGTGGCCCAGAAGGCAAGCCGGCTCTCGGCAACCGAGTCGCGCGCGATCGCCATCGCCGTCGTCTCGTCGATCACGAAGTGCGCGGCAGCCGCCCGCTTCCAGCGGCTCCGGTCGAGCAGCGACGTGAGCCTCATGCCGTAGAGGGCGTTGCGCGAACCGAGCAGCGCCGCCGTCGCCGCCCCCGCCCACACGCTCCCGCCCGCGCCCACGACGCCCACGAGCGCGAACTGCGACGCGCCCGTGAACATCAGGAGCGAGAGCGCGCAGGTCTGCAGCAGCGACAGGCCCGCGGCGGTCGAGATCGCGCCAAACGAGAGGGCATAGGCGCCGGTGGCGACGCCGATGCCCAGAGCGTCCCGAATCACTCCCCGGCGGGTAGTCGAATCCACCCGCAGAAGTTAACCGGTGGCTAGTGGATCGCGGTTCCGGAGGCAGACATGACCCACCAAAGGCCGCCGAAGCCGTTGACGCCCTGCCCGCTCGTGTCACCGGCAGATTTGTCCTGGATGAAGTAGTAGAGAGGGTGCCCGGCGTAGGTCACCTCGATCTTCCCGTCGGTGCGGGTCGTGGTGCCGAGCAGCGAGGCATTCGCGCCAGTGCCGGCCTGCGGAGCGCCGGTCGTGACGACCGGCGGCCAGACCGCCGCGCAGGTGGTGTAGCACGTTGAGGTCGACCCGGTGTCGACCACGAACAGGTAGACGGTCTTGCCCTTTCCGTCGACCAGGATCTGGCCGAGCACGGTCGTCGCGACGGCGATGGTGGTGCTCGTCGCGGCCGGGCTCGGGGACGGGCTCGGGGACGGGTTTGATGAAGGGCTGGAGCTGGCCGTCGACGGTGACGATCCGCCGCATCCGGCCGCGAGCAGCGACGCCATCGCGAGGGCGCTCGTGACCAGGACCTTCGTTCGCATAAATCCGGATACCGAGTCGGGTTACCGCGAGGGCTTACTCGGGGGTCACGTAAGCCGCGGTCAGGCCGCCGTCGACCAGGAACGTCGAGCCGTTGACGTAGCTGGACTCGTCGCTGGCGAGAAACAGCGCGGCGTTCGCGATCTCACGCGCCTTAGCCAGCCGGCCCATCGGGAGGTGGATGCGGCGCCGCTCATACGCTCCCGGGGTCTCGGAGAAAAGTCGCATCAGCAGCGGCGTCTCCACCGGTCCGGGGCACAGCGCGTTGACCCGAACACCCTGTCTTGCGAACTGCACCGCGAGCTCGCGGCTCATCGACAGTACCGCGCCCTTGGAGGCGGTGTAGGCGATCTGCGAGGTCGCCGCGCCAACCAGAGCCACGAACGAAGCGACGTTGATGACCGAGCCGCCACCGGCCTTCAGCAGATGCGGTATGCCGTACTTGCAGCAGAGGAAGACCCCTTTTGCGTTCACGGCCTGCACGCGGTCCCATGCGTCGGGCTCGGTGGTGAGGATGGAGTCGTCGTCCGCCGGCATGATGCCCGCGTTGTTGTAGAGCACGTCGATGTGGCCGTAGCGCTTTTCCGTTTCGGCGTACATCGCCTGCACACTCTTCGGGTCGCTGACGTCCGCCTGGAAGAAGAAGGCTTCCCTGCACTCGGCCGCGGCCTTCTCGCCTGCCTCCTTTCCGACATCCGCGACGCACACCCGCGCGCCTTCGGAGGAGAACAGGATCGCCGCCTCGCGGCCGATGCCGCCGGCCGCGCCGGTGATCACGGCGACCTTCCCGTCCAATCTCATCAGTTTTGTCTACCCACGCTCGAACAGCCTCGCGCGCTCGTAATCGGTCACGACCTTGTCGAACATAGCCTGTTCGGTTTGCGCGTAGTGGAGATAGTGGTCGACCACGTCGTCGCCGAACGCCTGACGCGCCATCTTTCCATGCTCCAGCTCGGCGATGGCCTCGCGCATCGCGTGAGGGAACCTCTTGACCTCGGACTCGTATGCGTTGCCTTTGAACTCGGGCGGCAGCTCGAGCTTCTGCTCGATGCCATGCAGGCCGGCCGCGAGCAGGGCCGCGAAGGCGAGGTACGGGTTGGCGTCCGCGCCGGGGATTCGCGACTCGGCTCGCAGGTGCTGGCCGTGGCCGACGATGCGGAAGCCGCAGGTCCGGTTGTCGTGGCCCCATGCGAGCGTGGTCGGCGCCCAGGTGCCGGCGGCGTAGCGCTTGTACGAGTTGATCGTGGGCGCGAGGAAGATCGCGAGCTCGGACGCGTGCGCGATGTGGCCCGCGAGGTACTGCTTGAAGGTTGCGGACTCTCCGTCGAACACGTTGCGGCCGCCCTTCCACAGGCTGGAATGGATATGGCACGAGCTGCCGATCCAGCGGTGGTCCGGCTTCGCCATGAAGGTCACGGAGCAGCCGTGCTGGTGGGCCATCTCCTTGATGCCGTTCTTGTAGATCACATGGTTGTCGGCCATCGTGAGCGCGTCCGAGAAGCGGAAGTTGATCTCCTGTTGGCCGGGCCAGGCCTCTCCCTTCGAGCTCTCGACCTGGATCCCAGCGGCCTTCATGCCCTTACGCACGGCACGGATGAAGGGCTCGTCGTAGGTCGTGGCGAGGATGTGGTAGTCGAGGATGTACGGGACCGAAGGGGTGAGGTCGATGTAGTGTTTCGCGTGCGCTTCGGCAAACGTCTCTTTGAGCAGGTAGAACTCGAGCTCCGACCCGAACATGGGCTCGAAACCGAGCTTGCGGGCGCGCTCGATCTGCCCGCGCAAGACCTGCCGGGGTGACGGTCGCACCGGCTTGCCGTCGTGCCAGGCCACGTCGCAGAGGACCATCGCCGTTGCGTCCAGCCACGGCACGATGCGCAGGGTCTCGAAATCCGGGACCATGTCGAAGTCCCCGTAGCCCTGCTCCCAGCTGGCCATCTTGTACCCGGGAATGACCTCCCCCTCCATATCGACAGTCATCAGGTAGTTGCAGCCCTCGGTGGACTCGCCGTTGTATGAGGTCTCGACGAAATACTCGGCATCGAGGCGCTTGCCCATCAGGCGTCCCTGCATGTCGGTGAACGCGACGACGACCGTGTCGATCTCGCCGGCCGAGACGCCGTGCGCGAGGTGCTCTTTCGTTAACAAGGGCTAGAGCTTCTTGCTGCGGCCGCGAGCTCGGGCGACAAAGCGCTCGAAGAGGTTGCGCGCCCAGGGCAGGTCGGTGGTGAGCTCTTCCGGGTGGCACTGCACCGCCACGATCAATCCGTCGTCGGATTCAACGCCTTCCACAGTCCCATCCTCGCCGCTGGCGCTCTGCTGCAGGCCTTCGGCAAGCCTCTTGATCGCCTGGTGGTGCAGGCTGTTGACGCGGACCTTGTGCTCTCCGGCCGCCTGGCCGAGCTCAGATGTCGGGTCGACATCGATGGTGTGGGCGAGGTGGCGGCGACCGAGCGACCGGACCTCGTGGCCCTCCAGGTGCTGCACCAACGATCCCCCCATGGCGACATTGATCACCTGCTGCCCGCGGCAGATGCCGAGCACCGGGATCTCTCGTTCTCGCGCCTGGCCGAACAACGCCAGCTCCGTCTCGTCGAGCTCGGGGTCGGTCTCTCCGAGCTTCTCGTCCCGTCGCTCTCCATAAAAGGATGGGTCGACGTCCCAGCCTCCCGGCAGGAGGAGGCCGTCAACATCCGGGAGCGCCCTGGTCCCGGGTACAAGGTCGACCGGCTCGGCACCCGCCGCCGTCACGGCGCGGCGGTACGGC
>JBGPEO010000180.1:0-4734 GCA_041482895.1 Candidatus Dormibacteraceae bacterium
CAGGTCGATCTCGCCAACGAGGCGGGCCATGCCTGAGACTTGAACCGCGTTCGGATGGCCGAAGAACTCGCCGCCGATGATGAGGCGGCCAAGCTTGTAGCAGCGCAATCCCGGAACGTAGTCGACCCCGCGGCCTTCGGGATCGGCTGTGCCGTACCAACCCCTGAGCGTGGTGCCAGCAGCGTGAACGGCAAAGCGGTGCTCTTCTTCAAAGTTGATCGAAGGCGGTTCGACGCGAGATCCGTTGACGGTCATCTTCAACTCGGCCCGCAGGATTAACGGACGGTAGGTGTCTCCGAGACGAGCGCTTAGCCGACGAGGATCAAGACGCTTGTCGAAGCCATCGATCCGAATGCGGACGTACCCCTGGTCCGCGGGCACGCGTTTGGTGACCGTCTTCAGTTCATAGGTCTTGAGCTTGGAGCGATCGCGGTAATCGGGGTCGGCGAAACGCCACGCATTCCCATCTCCGGGTCGGCTGGCTTCTACGGTGAAGCTGCTTCCGAGGTGGCCGATGGCCGCCTTACCGCCCTGACCGTACTGGCCGAGCAGCCTGCGGCCCCGCTTGGGCGAGCCTCCCCAGCGCAGGTAGTTGCGTTCGAGCTCGGCCGGCCCCATCCCCTCCCCACCCCGAGTTTCGATCACAAAGTAGGACGGATGAACCTGCAGGAAGACTTCAAGCTGGCCGCCCTTGATGCGCGAATCGATTGCGTTGTCCACCAGCTCCATGACCGCGTCGGCGGAAGAGCGGTAGTTGGCGAATAGAGAGGCGGTGATCGCAGGATCGATCCGCTCGCGGACTGTTACTCGCTGCGCCATACCAGCCTGAATCTATACCCGATTCGAGGCGAGGATCCGCCTCACCTGTCAGCGAGCTCGGCTAGATCCTTTCGGTAGCGCGCGGTAAAACGGGAGGTGAAATTGGCGAGCCGTTTGTCTGGCATGCCGGCGGGATCGAGGTCAATATGACCGGGCCTGGAGGTAATGACCAGGTCCATCCCTTCCTTAAAGCCTGCTGTCGAAATAGTCGCCGGCGGCAAGGAGATCATCAATGAGTTCCCGACTTTGCGAATCTTCCGGATGATCGCCACGCCGAAATTATCAGGCCGCACGCGTTAGGGCTCCGCTACCACCTCGCCGATCGCCCGTCGCACAGCCCGAAGCACCGCGTCCATCAACTTCGGGCTAAGTGTTCCAACCGGACCTCGGGACCCTGGAGAGCTCGGGAGGCGCCCCGCGTGCGCTAATTCGCTATCTCGCGGCTGGGATGCCGGTCACCAGTCGGTAGCGGTGTTCGGGGCGGCCCGGCCCGCCGTAGCGCATGGTGAGCTCCACCTTCCCCAACTGACAGAGGTGATCGAGATAGCGACGCGCCGTGACGCGGCTGACACCGGCCTCATCCGCCACCGCGGTCGCCGCCAGGCCTGATTGCGACCGGTTCAGCGCCAGGATGATCAATTCCAGCGTGGCGTCGGACAGGCCCTTCGGCAGGGGCTCGTTGCGGGCGGTCCTCAGCGTGCTGAAGATGCGGTCCACATCGGTTTGCTCCGCATGGCCGATCCGCTTCATGCGATCGCGGGCCGCGGCGTAGGAAAGGAGCTTCTCCTCGAAGGTCGCGAAGAGAAACGGCTTGATCAGGTAATGGACGACGCCGCCGCGCATTGCCGCCCGCAGGCTCTCGACCTCGCGCGCCGCTGTGATCGAGATCACGTCGACCGGAGGATGGTCGTCTTCGCGCAGCTGCTGCAGCACCTCCAGGCCCGAGATGTCGGGCAGGTAGATGTCCAGCAACACCAGGTCTGGCCTCAGCTGGTCCACGCTCGAGAGCGCCTCGGCGCCGGTGTGTGCTCGGCCGGCGACGGCAAAACCAGACACGCGTTCGACGTAGGCGCAGTGGAGGTCGGCGACCCGGTAGTCGTCGTCCACGACAAGCGTGCGGATCATGTGGCCGCGGTCACCCTCACTGGAAGCCGGACGATGAACAGGGCGCCGCCATCATTGACCACGCTTACCATGCCCCCATGCCGGTGGGCCACCTGGCGCACCAGCGCGAGGCCGAAACCGCGCCGTTTGCGCCCCGGGCCGGATTTCGTGCTGAACCCTTCCTGGAAGATCTGGCCGTTGAGGCTTTCTGGCACCCCTGGACCAGAGTCGTGGACCCTGATCACGACCTCGTCTTGCTGCTGGGTAACAGATACGCTGACCCACCGCTCCGTGCTCGACGATCCGGCCGCGTCCAGCGCGTTGTCGATCAGGTTGCCTAGCAGCGTGATGAGATCCTCACTGTCCAGAGCGCTCCGAGTCATTACGGTGTCATCGCTCACTCTCAGCTCGATCCCTCTCTCGGAGGCGAGCGCCGCCTTCGCGAGCAGAAGCGCGCCGAGAACGGGATCGCCAACCCGGTCAAGCAACGCCTCGGTGAGCTCCTGGTGCACGCCTGAGGTCTGCGCGATGAGCTTCATCGCTTCGTCTCCGCGACCCAGCTGGACCAGCCCCGCGATGGTGTGCAGGCGGTTGGAGTACTCATGCGCCTGCGCGCGCAGCGCATCGGTGAGGCTGTCCACGCCGAGTCCGCGGGCCAGGCCGGTCAGCTCCGTCGAATCGCGCAACGTGGCGACATGGCCGATCTCCCGGCCCTGGACGCGAATCACGCGCCGGCTCGCCACCAGCACGCGGTCCCCCGCCAGGAGCACCTCGTCTTCGTCGTTCAAGCCACCGGAGAGGAACTTCAGCAAGCGTCCCGGTGGCAGGACCTGCGACACCCTGCGGCCGACACAGTCCGAGGGCAGCGCCAGCAGGCGTCGCGCCTCGTCGTTCGCCAGCGTGATCGTTCCATCCCGATCCGTGGCGATGGCCCCCTCGTGTATTCCCTGCAGGCTCGCTTCGCGCTCCTCCAACAAGCCAGCGATTTCAAACGGCTCGAGTCCGAACGTCTGGCGCTTGAGGCGCGAGGCGAGCAGCATCGAACCGGCGACGCCCAGGCCAAGGGCGAGGAGCACCGTCACCGCGAACCCGGGCAGCTCGGCCAGGAGCTGGTTGAAGACGGTCGTTTCCAGGAAGCCGACCGAGACCATTCCGATCACACCTCCGCCGCGGAAGATTGGCGCTTTGCCGCGCGCCGAAACGCCGAGAGTGCCTCGCTGCACGCCGACCCAGGTGTTGCCTTCGAGCACCGCGCCTGGGCTTTCGTCCACGGGCTTGCCGATCAGGGCGGGATTTGTGTGTGAGTACCGGATGCCGTCGCGATCGGTGACGACCACGTAGGTCGCGCCGGTCGATCGCCGGACCTGCTCCGCGGTGTTCTGGATCAGGCCGTTGGGGTCGCCGTTGAGCAGCTCGTCCTGGATCGCGCTGTTGGACGCGACCGATTCTGCGATCGCCAGCGCGCGCTGCTCGTACTGGTGGTCGAGCTCCTGGCTCGCCTGCCAGACGGCAGCCGCGGCTCCCATCAGTGCAGACAGCAAGATGATGGCAACCTGGAACACCAGGATCTGGTAAGCGAGGGGAAGCCGTCTTTTCACGGAATCGTTCCCTGGTGATCCTATTACGTCGCCGTAACCCGCGCGGCGACCAAAACGACCAAAACGGCCACAACGACCGCATAGCTTGTGTGGGGCACACGTGAGATCCAACCTCATGAGCGATGACTCCCGTTATCGAGCTTCGTGGTGTGACGAAGCGCTTCCTCACCCCCTCCGGCGGGATCTACACCGCGCTGCGCGATCTCGACATGTCGGTCGAGCCGGGTGAGTTCTGCGCTGTAGTCGGGCCCACCGGCTGCGGAAAGTCGACCACGCTGGCGTTGATCTCAGGGCTCGAGCCGGCCAGCGAAGGCGAGGTCGAGGTGTTCGGCAAGCCGGTCAGCGGGATCGCCGAGGGCATCGGCTATGTTTTCCAGGCCGACGCGGTCTTTCCGTGGAAGACGGTGCTGGAGAACGTCGCCGCCGGACCCAGGTACAAGGGCACGTCAAACCGGGACGCGCGAGAACGGGCGCGGGACTGGATCTCCCGAGTCGGCTTGTCCGGTTTCGAGGATCGCTACCCATACCAGCTCTCGGGCGGCATGCGTAAGCGCGTCGCGCTGGCGCAGAGCCTGATCAACGGCCCTCGCATCCTTCTGATGGACGAGCCCTTCAGCGCCCTCGACGTGCAGACGCGCTCTCTGATGGAGAACGAGCTGCTCGCCCTGTGGGCGGCCAGCTCCGCATCGGTCGTGTTCGTGACGCATGACCTCGAAGAGGCGATCTCGCTCAGCGACCGGGTCTTCGTGATCACGGCCGGACCCGGCACGGTCAAGAGCACCTACAAGGTCGACCTCCCACGGCCGCGCAACGTCGCGGAAATCCGCTTCCAACCGCGTTTTGCCGAGATCTACGAAGAGATATGGAAGGACCTCAAAGACGAAGTGCTGGTGAGTTATGAACGTCAGAAGCGCACCGGCGCGGCTTAGCGTCCACATGAGTGTCCGCACCGATCAGGCCCAGGGGCCGGTTTCGGATCTCGCTGAAAGGCGGAGGCGCGACGCGCGGCGCAGGCGGCTGACCGTTAACGGGCTCCGTGTCCTGGTCGGCGTCGTGATCCTCGGAAGCTGGGAGCTCACGACGCGGCTTGGTTGGGTCGATGTCTTCTTCTGGTCGCAGCCTTCCGCGATCGCCGCCAAGCTCTGGCTCTGGATCACGCAGGGAACCGACCTCGGACCGCTTTGGGAGCAGGTCCTGGTCACGATGGAGGAGA
>JBGPEO010000181.1:0-4713 GCA_041482895.1 Candidatus Dormibacteraceae bacterium
GCCGTACTCGAGTCCCCAGATTCCGCCGGAGGTGCCTGCGTCCATGTAGTGCATGCCCTTCGCCTTGATCCGCGCGCAGTCCTGCATCGCGAGCTTCCAGTTGGTGTTGCCGCCGTCGATGATGATGTCGCCCGGGTCGCCGAGCTCGATCAGCTTGTCGATCGCCTGCGTGGTCGGGTCGCCCGCGGGGACCATCACCCACATCACGCGCGGCTTCGTTGTGAACTTGGCGACGAACTCCTCCCACGAGCCCGCGCCCACCGCGCCCGCGGTCTCGTGACGCTTGACGGCGTCCGGCGAGAGATCGAAGACGACCGTGCGGTGGCCTTTCTTGAGCAGGCGCAGCACCATGTTGCCGCCCATCCGCCCGAGGCCGACCATCCCCATTTCCATTAAGTCGACTCCTCTAATCCCTCCCCCCGTTGGGGGCAATCAGTTGGTCCCATCCTCAACGCCGCTTAGCGCGTAGGGCCTGGGTGAGGGAGCGAAGCGCCATCTACTTCACCGCCCCACGGACTGCTGCTACGAGGGCCTTCCAGCCCGCGGCCGGATCTTTGCCGAGCGTCACCCGCAGCACCGGCAGGCGGCGCGAGCTGAGCGACTGGAGGTCACCCAGCGACTGGGCCTGCTTGAGGATGGAGAAGCTGAACGGCTGCCCGGGGATCGGCACGTCCTGCGTGTCCTGCTGGACGATCTGGAGGAACAGGCCCGTTTTGGGACCGCCCTTGTGAAGCTGGCCGGTCGAGTGCAGGAATCGCGGCCCGTAGCCCGCGGTGGTCGCGATGTGGGTGCTGTCCCTGACCGCCGTCCGGATGGCTGAGATTGCCGCCTCAGACGTCGCCGTGCGCGCGGTGTAGGCCATGATCGCGAAGTAGGCGCTCGGCTTGGCGCGGCCGATCAGGCCCTTCACACCCGCTTTTGCCTTCGCCGCCGGGGTCGACTCCGCGGGCGGGAGCTTGCCGGCGCTCTTGAACTTCGCGAGCACCCGCTTGGTGTTGTCCTTGGACTCCTGGACGTTGGGCTGGTCGAAGGGGTCGATGCCCAGGACCGAGCCCGCGATCGCGGTCGCGATCTCCCAGCGGAGGAACTCCCCCCCGAGGTCCAGCTTGTCGCGCAGCGTGAGCGTTACGACCGGGTGGCCGGCCTTCTCCAGGGCGGCCACGGCGCGGTTCGGCGCGTCGGCATCCATGCGGATGTAGACGAAAAGCCTGTCGGCGCCGTAGACCGGCGGCCGGCCCAGCGGCTCGCCTTCGACCGGGACGATGCCCTTGCCCTCTTTGCCCGTGCTCTCGGCGAGCAGCTGCTCGACCCAGTAGCCGAATGTCGCGACCTTCGGCGAGGCGATCAGCGTGAGCTTGTTGCGACCCTGCAGCGCCAGCCGCCCCATCACCGCGCCAAGCCAAACGCCAGGGTTGGTTTGGGCCGGAACCGAATCGGCGCACGAGCTGGCCATCTCCGTCGCGCGCTCGAGCAACTCGCCGACATTCACGCCCATCAGTGCACCGGGAACGAGCCCGAAATAGCTCAGGACCGAGTAGCGCCCGCCGATGTCGGGTGGGTTGGCGAAGATCCAGCGGAAGCCGTGCTCTCGCGCGAGCTTCTCCAGCGACGTGCCCGGGTCGGTGATGGCGGCGAACTGGCGGCCAGCCTTTCCACCCCGCGCGGTCTTCTGCACCTGGTCCCAGAAGTAGGCGAAATGCGAGAGCGTCTCGGTCGTCTCGCCCGACTTGGAGGCGACGACGAAGAGCGTCTTGGCGAGCTGGACCTTGCGCCGGGTCGCCAGGATCGTGGCCGGGTCCGTGGTGTCCAGCACGTGGAGCTTCGGGTAGCCCTTTGTCGCGCCGAACGTATTGCGCAGGACGTCCGGACCCAGGCTGGAGCCGCCCATCCCGAGCAGAACCACGTCGGAGTACGTCTTTCCCGCCTTCGCCAGCTCCCGCAGCTCGGGAGCGTGCTCGAGCATCTTCTCGGCCACGTTCAGCCACCCGAGGCGGTCGCGGATCTCCTCGCGCCTGGCGGGGTCCGCGCTCCAGAGGGTCGAGTCCTTGGCCCAGAGGCGCCGGCCGGCCTCTTCCTTCTGCAGCTTCGCCAGCTGCGAGTCCACCGCGGGCTGAAGCTCGCCGAGGCTGTACCACTGCCGGGGACCCTTCCCCGCCTTGATGTCCTTAGAGGTCTTCGTGATGGCGCCGAGGAGGGTTTCGAAAGACTTGATGAACGCGTCGACGCCTTCGACCTCCAGCTCGTGCGTGACCTGGTCCAGGTCGACTCCCGTCTCCGCGAGCCGCTTCAGCTGCCGCTTCGCCACGTCGATGTTCTCGTCTAGGCTGCGGCGCACCTCGCCGTGCTCTCGAAACGCAGCGAGAGTCGCGGGCGGAATGGTGTCCACCGTATCGGGTCCGATGAGCTCTTCGACGTAGTACGTGTCGGGGTAGCGCGGGTCTTTCGTCGACGTGCTGGCCCAGAGCGGGCGCTGCGTGAGGGCGCCTGCCTTACGCAGCCGCTCCCAGCGCGGACCGTCGAAGAGCTTCTCGAAGTGCTCGTACGCCACCTTCGAGTTGGCGATCGCGGCCTTACCGTAGAGCCGCTCGAGCTCGCGCTTCTCAACCGGATCTATGACGGCCTGGATCTTCTCGGCCAGCATCTTGTCCACCTTCGTGTCCACCCGGCTGACGAAGAAGCTTGCGACGCTCGCCACCTTGCTGAGGTCGCCGCCCTTCTGGTGCAGCTTCTCGAGCCCCGACAGGTAAGCCTCGACCACCTCGTCGTACCGGTCGACGGCGAAGATCAGCGTGATGTTGATGTTGTGGCCCTTGGAGATCTGGTCCTGGATCGCCGGCAGGCCTTCTTTGGTCGCCGGGATCTTGACCATGACGTTGGGTCGCCGGCAGCGGTTGCGCAGGTCTTCGGCCATCGCGATCGTGCCGCGCGTGTCGTTCGCGAGCGTCGGCGAGACCTCGATGCTGACGTAGCCGTCCTTACCCTTCGTCTTGTCGAAGACCGGCCGGAACACGTCGGCCGCGGCCTGGATGTCCTCGACCATCATTCCCCACAGCATCTCCGAGGGCGTCGCCTTCTCCTGGACCAGGCGGACCATCGCCTCGTCGTAATCGGTGGACCCGCTGACCGCCTTCTCGAAGATGGTCGGGTTGGAGGTGACTCCGGTCAGGCCCTCGTCGCGCAGACGGGCCAGCTCACCCGAGGTGATCAGCTGGCGGCGAATGTTGTCGAGCCAGAGCGACTGGCCGGCCTTCTTGAGCTCGTTGATCGGGCTGACTTTTGTGATGCGCCCTGCGCGCGCCCGGCGCGTTTCGATCGCCATTTCTATTTGGCCTGCAAGAGCTTGGTGGCGGCGGCCACGATGTGACGGGCGGAGATGCCGGCGGCGTTCATCAGCTCGTCGGGCTTGCCCGACGTGGGCAGCCCCTTCACCGCGAGGTGGGCGATCTTGGTTGGAATTCCGTCTGCCGCGAGCGCCTCCATCACGGCCGCGCCGAGGCCGCCTTCCGGGTAGTGGTCCTCGACGATCACAAGCCGTCCCTTGGTCGCGCGCACCGCCTCGCGCAGCGTCTTCACGTCGACCGGTTTCACCGAGTAGAGGTCGATGACACGGGCCGGGATCTTCTTCGCCGCGAGCGCGTCGGCCGCCGCGAGGCAGTTATGCAGCGTCACCCCCGCTCCGATGAGCGTCACCCTGTCCTTGGGAGTCTGGCGCACCACCTTGGAACCGCCGACCCGGAAGCTTTCGTTGGGCCCGTAGATCGTCGGGTACGCACCGCGCGTGGTGCGCATGTAGACGATGCCCAGGGTGTCGGCCATCACGCGGGTGAGCTTCGCGGTCTGGTTCGGGTCGCACGGGTAGAGCACGACGGAGCCGTTGATCGCCCTCAGCGACGCGAGGTCTTCCAGCGCCATCTGCGACGGACCGTCCTGGCCGATCTCGACGCCCGCATGCGAGCCGACCAGCCGGATGTTTGCCTCCGAGATGGCCGCCATGCGGATGAAGTCGTAGGCGCGACTGAAGAACGCCGCGAAGGTGGAGGCGAATGGCCTGTAGCCGCGAACGTTCATCCCGACGGCGGTCGCCACGAGCTGCTGCTCGGCGATCCACATCTCGAAGAAGCGGTCAGGGTATGCCTTGGCGAACTCATCGGCGTGCGTCGAGTTCGACACCTCGCCGTCCATCGCAACCACGTCGGGAAGCGCGCCCAGCGCTAGAAGCGCATCGCCATAAGCCTTGCGCGTGGCCACCCTGTCCTCCGGCTTGTAGACCGGGAGGGTCACCTCCGGCGCCGCGTCCACCCTCTTCGGGCCGCGCGGGGTTGCCTCAGGCTTGGCCGTCTTGACCTTGAGGTGGCGGATGCCGCCGAGCTCCTTGATCGCCCGCTCGGCCATGTCCGGCGGCAGCGTCTTGCCGTGCCAGCCGTCCTTGTTCTCGATCTCCGAGAAACCCTTGCCCTTGATCGTCTTGGCGATGATCACCGTCGGCTTGCCGCTCGCGGAGAGCGCCTGCCCGTAGGCGCGGTCGATTGCCGTCACGTCGTGCCCGTCGATCACGATCGGGAAGCAGCCGAACGCCTCCACGCGCCGCCGGTAGACGTCGGTGGTCCAGCCGTACTCGGTCTCGCCGCGCTGGCCGAGGCGGTTGACGTCGAGGATCGCGGTGAGGTTGGAGAGCTGGTAGTGGCCGGCCTTGTCGAACGCCTCCCAGATCGA
>JBGPEO010000182.1:0-4671 GCA_041482895.1 Candidatus Dormibacteraceae bacterium
CGATGACCGCGCTCCCGATCCCGTGACCCTGGCGCGCAGGCACGACCACGATAGAGGCCAGTTCCCGGCTACCGTCGCCATGTGTTTTGACCTGGCCCACGCCGACGACCTCGCCGTCGAACTTGCCGTCTTCTTGGGCCATGACGAAGTTCGGCCAGTCGAGGCTCATTGGGTTCAGCCTCGCGTCTTTGATCAGGCGGCGGATCGTGGGCTGATCCTGCTCGATTGCGGGACGGATCTTGACGGGCACTGCTGCAGGCTACGCGGCCCGGCGCCAAGTAAACTACCCTCGGGGTCCGCCACACCCAAAGCCTGACGATGCAGCACGCCCCAAAAACATTCGTTCACCTCCACAACCACACCGAGTATTCGCTGCTCGATGGGGCGAGCCGCATCCCCGCGCTCGTCGCGCGCACGGCCGAGCTCGGGATGCCGGCGCTCGCGATGACCGATCACGGCGTCATGTACGGCGCGATCCACTTCTACAAGGCGTGCAAGGACGCGGGGATCAAACCGATCATCGGTTGCGAGGTCTACGTCGCGCCTCGCTCGCGGCTCCTGCGCGAAGGAAGGGTCGACCGCGACCCCAACCACCTGACTCTGCTGGCCGCCGACCACGACGGCTACCTCAACCTCATGAAGCTCTGCACGGTCGGCCAGATGGAGGGCATGTACTACAAGCCCCGGATCGATAAGGAAATCCTGGCCGAGCACTCCAAAGGCCTGATCGCGCTCTCGGGCTGCCTGCAAGGTGAGGCCGCGAGCCGGATCACTGACGGAGACATCGATGGCGCGCGCGAATCGATCGCCGCGTATCGCGACATCTTCGGCAAGGACCGCTTCCTGCTCGAGGTTCAGCGCCACGGTATCGATCGCCAGGACGCGGTCAACGAGGCGCTGTCCGGCTTCGGTAAGGAGTTCGGGCTGCGGCTGTGCGCGACTAACGACCTCCACTACGTGCATCGCCACGACTCGGAGGCGCACGACGTGCTGCTTTGTCTCCAGACTGGCGCCCGCTTCAACGACCCGAACCGCTGGCGCTTCTCCTCGCAGGAGAATTACCTGAAGACCGCCGACGAGATGAGCGCCGCATTCGCGGACCTGCCCGACGCCCTGGCCAGCACGCTCGATGTGGCCGACATGGTGGACCTCAAGCTCAAGCTGGGCGCGACGCTGCTGCCGCCGTTCGACGTGCCGGACGGGATGAAGCCGGACGAGTACCTGCGCAAGCTGGTCCTCGAAGGCCTCGAGTGGCGGTACGGGGAGCCGAACGCGACCGTCAAGGAGCGCGCCGAGCTGGAGCTCTCTGTCATCAGCCAGACGGGCTACGCCTCGTACTTCCTGATCGTGTGGGACTTCTACAACTTCGCGCGGAAGCAGGGCATCGTCGTGGGACCCGGGCGCGGCAGCGCGGCGGGCAGCCTCGTCTCCTACTGCCTCGGCATCACCAACCTCGACCCGATTCAGCACGGCCTGATCTTCGAGCGCTTCCTCAACATCGACCGTGTGTCGATGCCCGACATCGACTGCGACTTCTCGGTGGAGGGCCGCGAGAAGGTCATTCGCTACGTATCGGAGAAGTACGGGTCGGACCGCGTGGCGCAGATCATCACTTTCACGACCATGGCGTCAAAGGCCGCCATCCGCGACGTCGGACGCGTGCTGGAAGTACCGCTGCGCGACACCGATCGCCTGGCCAAGCTCGTGCCGGTGTGGCAGGGCCGGTCGAAGAGCCTCGACGACACGATCAAGGAGGTTGCGGAGTTCCGCGAGGCGTACGAGTCGAACGAGGAACAGAAGCGCCTGATCGATGTGGCGCGCACGCTCGAAGGCGTCTCACGCAACGTGAGCACTCACGCGGCGGGGGTCGTGATCGCTCCGGAGCCGCTGGTGCGCTACACGCCGCTGCAGTACGGCCCTGGTCGAGAGGCGGTGGTGACGCAGTACGACATGAAGGCCGTAGGTGATATCGGCCTGCTGAAGATCGACTTCCTCGGCCTGCAGAACCTCGACATCATCGCGACGTGCCTGCGGTTGGTCAAAGAGCATCGCGGGCTCGAGATCGACATCGACCAGCTTCCCTTCGATGACGCGAAAACATACGAGCTGCTCTCCGCCGGCGACACGCATGGCGTCTTTCAGCTCGAAGGTGCGGGGATGCGCCGCATGTTGATGGACATGCGTCCACAGAGCTTTGGAGACGTGTCGGCGGCGGTCGCTTTGTTCCGACCCGGGCCGATGGTCAACATCCCCGCCTTCATCGCGCGCAAGCAGGGCCGTGAGCCAATCGAGTACATGCACGAGCGGCTCGAGCCGATCCTGCGCGAGACCTACGGCGTGATGATCTACCAGGAGCAGGTGATGATGGCCGCCCGCGAGCTGGCCGGGTTCTCCATGAGCGAGGCCGACATTCTTCGCTCCGCTATGGGCAAGAAGGACAAGCCCAAGATGGCGAAGCAGCGCACGAAGTTCATCGACGGGGCTGTCGAGCGCGGAATCTCGCAGACAACGGCCGATGCGCTGTTCGACGGCATCGCGAAGTTCGCCGAATATGGATTCAACCGCGCTCACTCGGCCGCTTACGGCGTGATCGCCTATCAGACGGCGTACCTGAAGGCCAACTACCCGCTCGAGTACATGACGGCGCTGCTCATCCACATGGAGGGAAGCGCCGACCGGGTGGCGACGGCGATCGTCGACTGCCGCATACGTGGCATCGACGTGGTGGCGCCTGACATCAACCACTCGCGCGCCGACTTCTCTATTCCCTCTCCCCTTCGGGGAGAGGGCCAGGATGAGGGGCTTAAGCCTGCATCACCGCGGATTCTGTTCGGCCTCGCCGCCATCAAGAACGTCGGCCAGCACGCGGTGGAAAGCATCGTCGCACTGCGCGACGCCGACGGCCCGTTCAAGTCGCTGGAGGATCTGTGCGACCGGACCGCCGCGATCCAGGACGTGAACCGCCGCGTGCTCGAGTCGCTGGTCCAATCGGGCGCGTGCGATTCGTTGGGCGAGCGCGCGCGTCTTCTCGCCGTGCTCGACCACGCCGTCAGCCGCGCCGAGCGGTCGCGGCGTGACCGCGAGTCCGGCCAGACGTCGCTGCTCGACATGGTCGGTTCGCCCGAGACGCAGGCCGACGACTACGGGCTGCTGATCGACGTCGCGCCGATGGCCGGCGAGGAGAAGCTTCGCCTCGAGAAGGAGTTGCTCGGCCTCTACCTCAGCGACCACCCGCTGCGCCGGATCTCGGCCGAGCTGGCCAAGCTCTCGGACACGCAGGCTGTCGAGGTGACGAGCGCCCTGCAGGACACCGAGGTGCGAGTGGCCGGGCTGGTGCGTGAGGTGCGCCGGGTCGTGACTCGAAAGGGCCAGATCATGGCGTACGCGACGCTGGAGGACCTGACGGGGGCAGTCGACGTGGTGCTCTTTCCTCGCGTTTTCGAGCAGACCCGGCTTCTCTTCGAGCCGGACAGGGTGCTGGTCGTCCAGGGCAAGGTCGATGCGCGCGCCGGGAGCACACGGGCGAGCGGATCCAGCGGTGGCCCGCCCCCCGAGCCGGACATGGAACCGGAGGTGGAGACGGCCTCGGTCGTCGCCGAAATGGCGTGGCTGTGGGACGACCCGGAATGCGTGCCGGTGGCCCGCCGCCAGCTGGTCCACGTGCGGATCCCGAACAGCGACGCAGGGCTCGCGGAGCGGCTGGAAGCGGTGCTGGCGCGACACCCGGGCACCGACGAGGTGGTGCTGCACGTGGTCGTGGGCAGCCGCGAGGTGATCGTGAATGCCGATCGCTATCATGTGCTCGCCGGTCCGGCGCTCGCGGCTGAGATCGACGAGCTGGTCGGCCAGACGGCCACCAGGCTGGAGACGGTGCGGCCGAAAGCGCAGACCAACGGCAACGGACGAGGGAGAGAATGGAGCTCGAGGGGAGTGCGACCGGGCGCTACATCGTCGTAAAGGCGCTCGAGGACGGCGTCACGATCATGGGCCTGACTCGTGGCAAGGACACCCGCTCGCACCACTCCGAGCGGCTGGACGCCGGCGAGGTGCTGGTGGCGCAGTTCACCGAGCTGACCGCGGCGATCAAGATCCGCGGCCGGGCGGAGATCCTGACCGATTCGGGGCGGGTGGAGTCCGGAATCTAAGCGGCCGTTCTGCCGAGGTGCGTAAGTGAGGAGCTCAAACCGTTCGGAGTTCTCCTATTACATGATCCGGATGCTGGTTGTCAGCCAGGTGCTCGTCCTGATTCTGCCTGTCATGTTGCTTGTTGTTTTTTCCTTCGTGACCCCCACCTACATGGCGCCGACGTTTCACGATCCCCTCGGCTTACTGTTGCTTGGGGCGGCGGTGGTGCTGCTGGCCGCGGGTGGCGGCGTCACGCTGCTGGCGGTCCGCATGATGCGGGCCGGCAGGCCATAGCTCACGATCGGTCTGCTTCTCGTGAGCACGATCGTCTGTGCGGCTCCCGCCCTCTGGTTGGTTTTGCTGGGCCCAGCGATCGTGATGGTCTCTAAGACCTAGCTTTTGGTTGTCGGCAGGCCGGCCGTTCGCCAGGCCTGAAACCCCCCGATGACATCTGTTGCGTTGACGAGGCCAAGGTTCTTCAGCGTGGCCGCCACGAGGCTCGATGAATAACCTTCATTGCAGATCACGATCACCCGGATGTCGTAA
>JBGPEO010000183.1:0-4649 GCA_041482895.1 Candidatus Dormibacteraceae bacterium
AGGTCCAGCTGATCGACGGTGGACGCGTCAAGTGGGAGAAGGAGGGACGCGAGTACAGCACTGACGTCCCGAGCTATCCCAACACCGACTACAACTTCCACGGCTCGCCAAGAGAGGACATCCGTGCCTACCGCAGCCACGTGGAGTCCAAGCTCGGCAAGGCCGGCCTGGTCGACGTGCGCTCGCCCAAGGAGTACTCGGGTGAGCTGCTTGCGCCGGAGAACCTCCCGCAGGAGGGTGCGCAGCGCGGCGGCCACATCCCGACGGCGGTCAGCATCCCGTGGGGCACCGCGGTCAACCCGGAGGACGGCAGCTTCAAGAGCATCGAGGAGCTGAAGGCGATCTACGGCGACAAGGGCATCACCGCCAACAAAGAGGTGATCGCCTACTGCCGGATCGGCGAGCGCTCCGCTCACACGTGGTTCGTTTTGAAGGAGCTTCTGAACTACCCCGACGTCCGCAACTACGACGGCTCGTGGACTGAGTGGGGCAGCTCGATCAAGGCCCCGATCGAGAAGTAAGAATGGCAAATAAGGTCGGGTCTGACGTTCAAGCTTCAGCCCCCCACCTGACCTCCCCCCGAGGGGGGGAGGGCAATGTTGTCGATCATTCGGCTCTAAAGGTCAACCAGACCGGCATCATCGCGACCGTGTTGGTCGCGGTGTTCGGGAGCCAGATCGTCCCTGGGCTCATCTTGCTGATACCGGCGCTTGCGATAGTGCTGCTCGTGGGCACGTTCGCGCCGCGGTTCGCCCTCTTCAAGCAGCTCTACTTCCAGGTCCTGAAGCCACGCGGCATCGTCAAGCCGCGGCCTATGCAGGACCGGCCTGAGCCACACAACTTCGCGCAAGGGCTGGGCGGCGTTTTCCTGGCTCTGTCGTCGTTCTTCCTATACGCCGGCTCACCGACCTATGGACCGGTGCCGCTGATCATCGGGCTGGCACTCGCGCTCATCGTCGCGGTGCTGGCCTTCGTCAACCTCGCGTTCGGGTACTGCCTGGGCTGCCAGATCTATTTCCAGCTTGGCAAGCGGGGTTTGATTCGAGCTTCATGAGCGCGCAACTCTGGGCGCTGGCGGTGGTGGGCGTCGTGGTGCTCATCGCCGCCTGCCTGGAGTTTTTCCGTGCGCGGCGTGCACAAATCAAGACTCTCGGCGCGATCGCTGCTCCGGCGAGCGACCCCTACATCCTTTACTTCACCGGCGAAGGCTGCACCGTCTGCCGCACGCACCAGGAGCCTGCGCTCGCGAAGCTCGGCGCGGTGCGCATCGACAAGGTCGACGCGATCGCCGACCGGACCCTGGCCGACCGCTTCAACGTCTACACCCTCCCGACGACGGTCGTGATGACGCCCGAAGGGCGCGCGCTGCACGTCAACTACGGATACGCGACCGCTCCGAAGCTGGAGCGCCAGCTGGCCGAAGCCCGCAGCGGCGCGATGCAGGCCGCCACCGCTTAAGCGTCGGCTTCCGCCTTCTTTTTGAGGTAGGCGGCGCGATCGATCAGCAATCGCCGCAGGTGTCGTTTCACGATCAACAGTTCCGCGAGGCGGCCACCCAGTCGCACCGGAAGCTCGAATTCGAAGGTGTCGACCATCAACGTCGCGGCCGCGAGTCCGGGGACGAATTGGTGCATGTGGCGGAAGTGACCGAGAGGACCGGTCGTGCCCTCGTCTACGAACATATGCGGAGGTTCGGAACGGGTGATCGTCGAGCCCTGGCGCAGGCGGAGGCCGAAATGACGAGCTTCCCAGGTGACTGAATCGCCGAGCTCGAACAGGCCTTCCTTCCTCCCGCCGACCACTCGTTCGGCGGTCTTCGCTGTCGACGCGAGGTGAGCCTCGACCGAGCGCGCGAGGTCGAAACAGCGATCGATCGGGGCCGTGATCAGAGTCTCCAGCCTGATCGATGTCATTGGTTCGATATTCTGGCTGCAATGAAGCGCATCGCTCTCCTCGCCCTCGTCCTGTTCGCAGCGGCGGCATGCGGGCAATCCCAGGCCGCTCAGAGTGCGGACCTCGTGCTCGGCGCGATCTACCCGTTGAGCGGCCCGCAGGCGCCTGGCGGCAAGGCGGAACTGGCCGGGGTGCGGGCGGCGCTCGAGGTGGCGCAGGCGAGTGGGGCGCTGATGACTCACGTGCGACTCCAGGTCATCGACGCCACCACGCCACAGGCGGCGAGCGCAGCCGTCGACACGCTCGTGAAGGACTATCACGTGCCGGCGATTCTCGGCACCTACGGCAGCACCCTTTCCGCGGCGGCGTCGTCGCGCGCCGAAGAGCTGAAGACGGTGTACTGGGAGACCGGCGCCGTCGCGGACCCCATCACCGCGCAGCGTCGCTACGTGTTTCGAACGGTTGCGACGGGCAGCTCGCTGGGTCGGATGGCCGTCACGTTCACGCATGACGTTCTGATGCCGACGATGAATCTTGCCGCGCCTCGCGCCGTGATCGTTCGCGTCGATGACATCTACGGGCGCTCCGTAGGAGGCGGTGAGGAAGCGCTCGCGAAGACGATGGGTATTCAGGTCGTGGACGTCATCGACTACGACCCGAATGCTTTCGTTCCAGACGTCATCGCCGCCCGGCTCGCGGCCGACCGCGCGGATTTCCTGTGGGACGTGAGCTATCTCAACGACGGCGTGGCCATCTGGCAGGCGGTGCGGCGCAACCACGTGGCGCTGAAGGCTGCGATCGGCACCAGCTCCGCCTTCTGCATGCCGGCGTTCGGGCAGCTTCTTGGAGCAGGATCGGTGGGTGTGTACGCCGCGGACAAGCCGGACGCCGCCATCAGCCTGGGCGCGCTGTCACCCGCCGGCCAGGCGCTGATCGCAAAAGCGCGGTCCGCCTACGGCCGCGAGAACAACGGCGATCCCATGGACATCCCCGCGGTGGCCGGGTTCATCGGTGGGTGGACGCTCTTCAGCGCCGTGATCCCGAAGCTTTCGGGAGCGATGAACGCCGAGACCATCCGCACGGCTGCGCTCGCGGTCGACGTTCCCAAGGGCGACAGCATCAACGGCGGCGGGGTGAAGTTCGGCGTGGACGGATCGCTCGATGAGGGGCAGAACACGCGAGCCGCGGCGGTGATCGGACAGTGGCAGGCGGTCGGCGTGATGAAGATCGTGTACCCGGCGGCGTACGCGACGGGCACGCCGATGTTCGGCGGGATGTAGGTATTCTTCCGTGCCCCTTAGCCGGAGGATCTACAAGGCGGCGCAAGGCTCGAGGAAGTAACCGAGCAGTCTTAAGCCGCTGCAGTCTTCCTCTCTTAAGAAGAGGCCTATGCTTGCGATTACTGGCAGATGCGTATAGGGGGAAAGCATTTCGCTTAAACACGCTCTGTGGTCCACCAGCCAGCGGGGTGCGTCGACAAGTACGGCGCGAAGAGGAGAAACGTATATGCGGAAGATCCTGGCGGTCTGTTCGGTGGTCGGGCTGTTCTCGTTCCTGGGGACGGTAAGCGTCAGCGCCAACGACGCATCGCCGTGTGGTGCGATTCACGGTGCATTCGCCAACGTCAACGGCAATTTCGGTTTCCTGGGCGACGCGGGCGGAACGCCCGGATACCACGATGGGGCGGTGGGCCAGGACCCCGGCGCAACCGGATTCAACAACTCGACCGCATCGGCGGCCTGCAACTCGTAATCGATGGGGGAGGGGGGCGTGACCCCCTCCTTGCTCGGCAGAAATGGCGAGAAGGGAGGGACTCCTTCCCGAACCCAGAGCCGAGCAGCCTACGTGGTGATTCCCTACGGGCAGGTCAAGCCAACGGGCTACGGCGATGGCGCTGCCAACAACTCCCTTTCGAGGTAGTCCCTGACAGCCGCTTCAAGCTCGGTGAGTCCTTTCACGAGCACCCAGCGTCGTTTGAAAGAGCTCCAGCGCGCCGCCTGGAATGAATCCCATTCCCCGTTGATCTCCAGACCGATGCATCGAGAGATCCAGAAAACGATCCGACGGATGGAGAGGTCCATGTTGGCCGCATTGAAACGAGTTTCGTATTAGCTCATCAAGCGGGCTGCGAGCATCTCAAGTTCAGCCCGAGACGGAATAACCGAGTTCGAAGCATCAGTCATATGCCGCAGACCGCAGTCTGGCAGCCGCTCGATTGGTCGCGTGAGCCGTACCACCAAACTCTGGAAGCGGGAAGGGAGGGGTTCGAGCACCCTCTCCCCGACCCTCTCCCGTTGCACGGGAGAGGGGGATGCTTCTAGCCCTCTAGGGAGCGTTGCACCAGCGTTATGTCCATCCAGCGGTCGAATTTGTGGGCGGCGTTTTTGATCGTGCCCACCACCTCGAAGCCATGTCTCGAGTGCAGCGCCAGGCCCGCGCGGTTGTCGGTGGCAATCGTCGCGACGATCGTGCGATAGCCGAGGCCCTGCGCCTCCTTGATCAGCTCGGCCAGCAACGCGTGGCCGATTCCCTGACCCTGGTGTACGGGATCCACATAGACGAGGTCTTCGACGACGTCGAAGCCTCGCTGGTTCCAGGGAAACAGGCGCGCCCAGCCGATCAGCCCGTTGGCGTCCGTGCACACGATGAGACTGGAGCGTTTGCCGTGCGCCTCCCACCAGGCGGCGGCCTCTTCGGTGTCGAGGGGCTCGGAGTCGATCGTCGCGAACGTCTGGTTGACCGCCCAGTTGTACAGG
>JBGPEO010000184.1:0-4637 GCA_041482895.1 Candidatus Dormibacteraceae bacterium
CCCGAGTTCCACCCGGACGCGATCGAGGCCCAGTTCAGCCAGGAGCCCGGGATCAAGATCGTCTGCCCGGCTTTTCCGGACGATGCGAAGGGCCTGCTCCTCGAAGCGATCCGCGACCCCGACCCTGTCCTTTACCTCGAGCCGCAGCGGCTCTACCGGTCGGTGCGCGGACAGGTCCCGCCCGGCGACCACACCGTGCCCTTCGGCACATCGCGGACGGTTCGCGAGGGCAAGGACGTGCTGCTCGTCGCCTGGAGCGCGGCCGTGCACCTCTGCCTCGCCGCGGCCGAAGAGCTCAGCAAGGGCGGCATCGAAGCCTCGGTCCTCGACCTGAGGACGCTCGTTCCGCTCGACGTGGCCGGGTTGATCGCGGCCGTGGAAAAGACGAGCAAGGTGGTCGTCGTCCACGAAGCGCCTCTGACCGGAGGTTTCGGAGCGGAGATCGTGGCCACGATCCAGGAGGAGGCTTTCGGATCGCTCGACGCGCCGATCCGCCGCGTGGCCTCGCGCGACACGCCGTATCCGCCTGGTTCGATGGAGGACCATTTCCTTCCGACGGTGCGCCGGATCGTGGCCGCGGCGCGCACCACCGTGGAGTTCTGATTGATCGAGATGCTCGGAGTCGACGGGACCGTGCGAGGAACCTCGCCGATGAGCTCCGCCCAGGTCGTCGATGCGCTGCGCCTCATGCTGCTTTCGCGGGCAGTCGACGATCGCCTCATCAAGCTCCAGAGGATGGGCCGCGTCGGTGTATACGGTCCGGTGCATGGGCAGGAGGCCGCGGTGATCGGGTCCGCGATGGCGCTCGACCCCAATCGCGATTGGATCGTCCCCGCCTCGCGCGAGCACCCCGCCATGCTCCGGCACGGCCTGCCGCTGAAGAACATGTTCGCGACCTACATGGGCAACTTCGATGCCGCCGCCGTCCCAGAGGGAGTGCGGCTGCTGCCGCGCCAGCAGGCGATCGGCGCGCAGCTGCCTCACGCGACCGGGCTCGCCTGGGCGCTGAAGCTGCGCAGGACCGGCGGCGTGGTGGCGGTCTACTTCGGCGAGGGCGCGTCGTCCGAAGGCGATTTTCACGAAGCGTCGAACCTCGCCGGTGTGATGCGCGTGCCGCTGGTGATGCTGCTGATCAACAACCACTATGCGATCTCGACCCCGCTGCACAAGCAGACCGCGGCGGTGAACCTGGCCGCGCGCGCCGAAGGCTACGGGTTCCCCGGGTTCGTCGTCGATGGCAACGACCTGATGGCCGTGTACTCGACGACCGTCGATGCGGTCAACCGCGCGCTGGCCGGGGAGGGGCCGACGCTCATCGAATGCCGCACCTACCGGATGGGATTCCACAACACGTCGGACAACCCCAAGGAGTACCGCGACAGCGCCGAGGTCGACGAGGCGGAGCAGCGGGATCCGATCGAACGGGTGCGTCGCTTCGCGACACGCGAGGGCATCTGGTCGGCTGGCCAGGAGGCCGCTGCGCTCGACGAGATTCGCTCCGAGATCGAGACGGCGCAGCGGCAGGTCGAAGCGCTGCCAAAGCCTGGTGCGGCGGCGATCTTCGAGCACGTCTACGAAACGCTGCCGCCCCGACTGCAGCAGCAGAGATCCGAAGCGATGGACGATGCCAGGCCCCGCTGATCTCCCGATCCTCTCCGGGCTGCGCATCGTCGAGCTTTCGGCATTCGTAGCCGCGCCGCTCGGCGGCGCCACCCTGGCGGCGCTCGGCGCCGACGTGATCCGGGTCGATCCGCCCGGCGGTGGAATCGACATCGACCGCTGGCCGCTGAACCGCGGCCGCAGCCTCTACTGGGCGGGCCTCAACCAGGGCAAGCGGTCGGTGGTGATCGACACGCGAAGCGAAGCGGGTCAGCGCCAGGTGGCCGGTCTGATCGCGGCGCCGGGCGAGGGTGGAGGGATCGTGCTCACCAATCTGCCGGTCAAGAAGTGGAATTCATACGAAGAGCTCTCGAAGCTGCGCCGTGACCTGATCATGGTCCTCATCACCGGTGACCGCGACGGCGGGACCGCGGTCGACTACACGGTCAACGCCGCCCTCGGATTTCCATGGCTGACGGGGCCGGAGGGCCATGACGGCCCGGTGAATCATGTCCTACCCGCGTGGGACGGCATGACCGGCTTTCTTGCGGCTCTCGCCATCCTTGCCGCCGAGCGCCATCGCCGCCTGCATGGTGAGGGTCAGCTCGTCGAGCTGAGCCTGTCTGACGTGGGACTCGCGGTGGCCGGTCACATCGGCCTGATCGGCGAGGCCCTCCTCGAGGTGGAGCCGCGCGGCCGGTTCGGCAACGACGTCTACGGCACGTTCGGCCGTGATTTCGGCACCCGCGACGGGCGCCGGGTGATGGTGCTTGCGCTGACCCCGCGGCAGTGGGCCGGCCTCGGGGAAGCCACCGGTTTGTCTCGCGAGTTCTCGGCCGTGGAGGTGCGTACGGGTGCGGATTTTCGGAACGAAGGCGATCGTTGGATCCACCGCAAACCGCTTTGCGAGCTGCTCGATGCATGGTTCGCTCGACACGACCTCGCCGAGGTTCGAAAGTCCTTTGACGAGCACGGCGTGCTGTGGGGTCCTTACCAGACGACCAAGCAGCTCGTCACGGAAGACCCGCGCGCCTCGGCCGCCAACCCGATGTTCGCGCAGGTTGAGCACCCGGGCCTGGGTAGCTTCCTGACCGCCGGGTCGCCGCTCCGTTTTGGCGCGGCCTCACCGGTGCCACCCCGGCCCGCGCCGGCGCTGGGTGAGCACACCGAAGAAGTGCTGCGAGAGTTTGGCCTGCAAGCGTAAAAGAAGAACCCCCCGGGCTTGATCGCCCGAGAGGTTCAAAAAAGGACCTGATGATTGGTCAGTCGCCAGCGTTCCGCGCGTCGAACGGGCGCAGGAACTGGGCGGGGTGGAAGTCAATGAAGCTCGCCGGCGCTGCCACCACGTTGCCCGCCGCAGAGACGGTCACGTTGAAGGCCGGCCCGAACGAGTTAGCGTTCGTGTTCATCGTCGATGGGTCCAGACCGCCCCAGCTGCCGGTGTCGAGTCGGTGAACGAGGGTCTGGAACGCAGTGATCGTCTCAGCCGGGCTGAAGCTGCAGTGGCCCGCCCGGTGCACGAACACCTGGCGCAGTAGGGCGCTGTTACCGGTGCTCGAGACCACGTCGGCGTATGCGTTCTCGTCGGTCACCTCGACCAGGCCGTCGCCTGTTGTGTGCATCGTGAGCACGGGCATTTCGAGCTGGCCGTTGTAGGTGATGTACTTGGTGATGTAGGCGAGGGCCTTGGGGTTGGTGACCGAGATCCGGGGCGCGGCATTGAGCTTGTCGAGCTCCGCGTTCAAGTCAAGCCCGGCGGCCGCATAAAGCGCCTCCACCTCTGCCCGATCGACGGAGTTGGCCAGCTGGACGTGGTAGTCCACCCCCGTGTTCCACGAGTAGTTGCCGCCTGCCCGGGCTTCCAGCTCGGCGCGGCCGAAGAAGCCGAACGCGAAGTCGGGATTGTTGTCCCAATTGAACTGGTTGAGCTCCTGGGCTGCGTAATCGGTTGCCGCAGGCTCTGCGCTGGCCGGGTCGAACCAGCCGGGTAGGTCCACCAGGGCGGCCGATAGTGCGATCCGTGCGCGCCCCTGTGCTGAGGTCTGAGCGATAGCGAGCCCAGTGCTGGCCGCAATGAAGTTGTTGAAGACGTCGCTGGGACTGGTGAAGTTCACCATCTTGAATGGAGACTGGAGAGTCGCCAGCGCGAACTCAGAATCCAGGCCCTGGTTCCAGACGCCAGGTCCGCCGGCCACGACCCCGCACATTGGGAGGGCGGCGGTGAAGCGGCCGGGGTAAAGCTGAACGAGCCCGGCTGTGATCATGCCGCCGAGCGAGTGACCCCAGGCAATGGTTCGCTTCGGATGACCGAACTTGCTGGTAAAGAGGTCGAGCACCTTGGTCTGGTCCGCAAAGGCCTGCTGGAGCGCCCATCCGGTCGTCGAGTACGACGACCCGGCCAGCGCGTAGCCGTTGGCCAGGAGCCAGGCTCCGGTCGCCGGGTCACCCACGTCTTCGGCGGGGTTGTCCGGTCCGAACGTATAGCCGTGGCTGTACAGCGCGAGAGTTCCGTTCCACTGCGACGGCACCTCGATCTTGTATGTGAACGAGAGCCCGAACCTATCGGTCGCTGTCCCGGTGATCGTTGTTGTTGCGGCCGAAGCACCAACCGGAAGCAGCGCCAAACCGAGCGCCGCAATCGCTCCTGTGCAAAGCCGCCGCAGCCATGTCGAAGATCCCCTCATCTTGCAATTCCTCCCACTCCGCAAACAGGATCATTGGAGTGTAGATCCGCTCCGGCGAGAGTGCAAAACACAAGTCGCATGCCCGGCAAACTAGGCTGATGCGCTGCGATGCAAAACGCGAAGTTGGAGGCGGGGTTCAACGTTCGCCTACTGTCGGCCGGACCGCTCGTAACGATGATCGACCGCTTCGCGGTCGCGCCTGTCCTCATTCCGGTCGCGATGGACTTCCACGCGCCGGTGGGCGCCGTCGCCATCGCGGCGACCGCGTACTACCTCGCTTACGGCCTGGCGCAGCCCTTCTGGGGCTTTGCCTCGGACCGTGCTGGTCGCATCAAGGTCATCCGGATCAGCCTC
>JBGPEO010000185.1:0-4578 GCA_041482895.1 Candidatus Dormibacteraceae bacterium
ATGCTCCTGGCCCTCTCGGTCAGCATCGGGCTGGCCGTGGTGGCGCACGGGGGTACGGCGGCCCAGGACTCGACCGTGGTCGTTCAGCCGGGCGACACGCTCTGGTCGATCGCGGCACAGCGCTACCCGTCGGACGACGTGCGGGCCCGCGTCGATGAGA
The DNA here is from genome assembly GCA_041482895.1 of Candidatus Dormibacteraceae bacterium. GTDB lineage: Bacteria > Chloroflexota > Dormibacteria > Dormibacterales > Dormibacteraceae > Palsa-870. The sequence goes on from JBGPEO010000185.1 coordinate 161, forward strand.
TCGAGCAGGTCAACGGCCTGCACAGCCCGTCGATCGAGGCGGGGGAGACCCTGCACCTACCGGCTTAGCTGCGGTCCTGGCGCTGGGAGCGCTCGATAATGCCTTCCAGCGATGGACGCATGACAGTCGAGCTCGTCACCAGGAAGAACTGTCACCTCTGCGATGAGGCGCTGGCGGCTCTCAGGGCGATCGGCGTCGAGCCGGAGCTGCGCGACGTCGACGCGGACGATGAGCTGTTTGCTCTTTACGACTGGCGCGTGCCCGTCGTCACCGTCGATGGGCGCGTCGTCGCCGAGGGCCGGATCGACCTGGACGCGGTTCGAAAGGCCCTGCCGGCGGTCTGAGGGCCGTTACTGGCCCCTGATGGTGATCATGCAAGCCGGGTTCGCCGCGCGGCCGTCCGGTCATCCTCAGCACCTCGGTCGAGGCTGGTTCACCGAACGCACCGACGACATACATCCGCATCTCGTCGAGGATCACGCCCTGCACGGAAGTGGTAGGCAGGGAAGAAGGGCGGCGCGCCCTCCGAATGCTCGGTCCTAACCTGACTGGATGCTAACGATATTATCCCTTTAAGAAAGCATAAGCTCCGAGGCGGAGCTCAGCCGGGCACGGTGGATCTTTCGCGGCGAGTGCATCGGCTTGGCTACAAAGGCGGCGGTGCCGCGGTGATTGAGCTCGCGTTGCGTCCAGTAATGCTTTTCCTGTTCCTCAAGCCAAGCCTGCGGGAGCGGGTATGGGCCAAGCGTCCGCCGCCCGCGCTGGAGCAGCTCGATCATCACGAGGGCGTTTTCGCACTGAGCGCCCTTGATGCGCAGCCAAGGTCGAATGCCCGTCAGGAAGGGTCTGGCCGACAAACCGGTCGGACATCTCCAGGTCCAGCTCGCTCGGGCTTGGCCTTCACCACGCGACACGGCGACTACCCAGCCGCCCCAGATCTGCTGGAGCCAATCCAGAGGTCGGCGATCGCCGTTGGCGACCACGACCTGCACTCCATATTGGTATCGACCGCGTCTGGGTTCGAAGGAACGAGAGACCGAGATGCAGCCTTCTCCGTCAACGAAGCCCGCCGCGTACGCCCAGTCGGTTGCTTGAGGCTCGGCCAAGGTGAGAACCTGTCCTAGGCGGAGCGCTGGAGGGCCGGCTCGGCGTCCAGGCCACGCATGAAGATCTCCAGAGGCAGCGCAGACTCCTCGAAGTCGGAGCGCAGCAGCTCGAGGTCGGCGCCCGCCTGCTGGACGCCTGCGATCGCGAGATCGATCGTGCGGAGCGCGCCCCGCACGTAGCGCTCGAGCGGCTTCGGCAGCGGGCCGGCCGCGTTCTCGCGCCGCCAGGCTTCCCGGACCTCCGAAGCCAGCTCCAGCAGCCTGGCGGCCACCGAACCGGACATCTCGCGCTCGTGTGGATCCGACAGCAGCCGGTTGACGGCCTCGTCGAAAGAGCGGATCAGCCGCCTCAGCCGGACCTGGGTGCTCAAAGTACGCATGTTCGCAATCACAGCATAGCGAACAGGTGTTCGGATTGCAAGTGGGTCAGGCGTCCTTTGGCGTGTTAACACCGCGGGGCCTCGCGACCAGGCGCTTCCCTTAAGTGGCGGCCGGCGCCCGCCCGACGATCAGGTTGAAGAAGCCCAGCGCGAAGCGCTCCACGGAGATCACCTCCACGCCAGCCCGGCGGATCGTCTCCTCGGTGCGCCGGTTGTAGTGATCCTGCTCCAGGGCGACCAGCAGCGGGCTGGCGGCGTCCTGAAGTAGCGCGAGCGGAAGCAGGTGGCTGCGCACGTGCTCGAGGAAGGTCATCGGCGCCCCTGGCCGGGCCACGCGGATGGCCTCCTGGACGGCTCGTTGAGGATCGCCGATCGTGCACAGGCACAGATTGAACGCAACCGAGTCAAAGCTCTGGTCGTCAAACCCGAGGTGCTCGGCATCCATCTCGAGCAGCTGCACGGGTCTACCCAGCCTCGCCGCCTCCTGACGCCCGAACTCGAGCATTCCGAGGCTCGCGTCGATCCCCACCACGCTCACCGAAGGTGGGTAGTGGGGCAGGCTCAAGCCCGTCCCAAAGCCGATGTCGAGCAACCGGCCCCTGACGATCTCCCCCACCTTCCGGCGCCGCTCCGCGAGGAGCCGCTCGGTCAGGGCCGATCCGCGGTGATAGCCGGCGGGGTTCCGGTCATAGATCTGGCGGACGCGGCTCAACTGCGACACTCCGCGTAGCGTGCGCCAGCTCCTGATCGCGGCGGGTCTCTTGCTCCCCCTTGGCCTCGACACCTTCGCACTGGCGGCGGCCCTTGGCATGGCCGGGCTCGAAAAGCGCGATCGCCTGCGGGTCACCCTGGTGTTCACCGCCTTCGAGGCGGGCATGCCGATCGCCGGGATGCTGATCGGTCGCGCCGCCGGGGCCTTCCTCGGCACGTGGGCGGGCTACGGCGGCATCGCCTTCCTTTTTCTTGCCGGCGCACTTTTGTTGCGACCCGGCCAAACGGAGAGCGATGAGGCCGGCCGGCTGCGCTTACTCGCTCACGCGAGCGGCCTCGCCATCGTCGATCTCGGGATCAGCATCAGCGTCGACGAGCTCACCGTCGGTCTGAGCGCCGGCTTGCTCGGCCTCTCGATCATCCTCACAGTCATATGGATCGGCGTTCAGGCGTTCGTGGCAACCCAGGCCGGTCTCAGGCTAGGCGGACGGCTCGGCGCAGAGGTGTGGGAGCGGGCGGAGTGGTTGGCCGGCGTTGCTCTGATCCTGGTCGCCGTTGTGCTGCTGGTGCTCAGGCTCGCCAAGCTCTGAAGGTCCACCTGATACTTACGTGTTCAAGCTGCGTTAGGTAGCACATGGCGCCGTGCTGAGTCACACGCGAAAGCGGGTCTTGGGGTACGCGATAGTCGCTGTGCTCGTGATTCTCGTGGCGGGCACGGTCGGCGCATTGGTATCGCCATCGCCGCACGAGGTCCATACCCCCGGAGCTCAGACGCTGAACGCACAAGTGGTCTATGCCGATCCGCGCGAATACTTCTATCAGGCGATCCAGCCGAGCCAATCGCTGAACGACGTGCGATGCGCGATGTGGCGAATTGGCCGTCCCCAGACCTCAGCGTGCCCGGAGGCTGCAACTCTGGCAAGCCTGTACTTCCCCAATGTGACCGAGAGCCGCAAGACGCTTTACGTGGCGTGGCTCTACTGCTCGTCAGACGTCTATGGATTCGGCGATGGACTCAACATGGAATTTCAACCCAGCCGCCGGGCGGTGGTGATTCATTGCTACGTCGCCAGGCCATGGATTTGGAGAGAGCCACAAACGATGCACGCCGTGCCCCGGCCGCGAGAAAGCCTTCTCGTGGTCCCGACCGAATCAATTCCCGCCGCGCCTCTCAGCGTCATCGTGGACTATCGAGTCGAGCACTTCTTCAGCGATCAATCCACCGAGTCTCAGTTGGGGACCGCGACGATCTCGTAACTAGGGCGCGAAGATCCTGCAGAGGCTTTCGGCCAGCGAATCTGCGTCCATCCCGGGGTGGGTCAGGAAGTATCCGACGGCGTCGCTGACCGCCCCCACGACCGCGCGTCCAAAGACCTTCGGGTCCTTGTCCGCATAGAAGGGATCGTGGCCCATCGCGTGGCGGACCTCCTCCCCCACCGCGTCCGCGAACATTCCCTGCAGCTCGTGGCGCACCTCGTCGACTCCCTGGCTCAGACCCACCGACTCCACGATGAGCAAGCGCGCGACCGACGACCGCTCGAAGCACGAGTGCACGAAGGTGGTGATTCCGAACCGCAGCCTCTCGTGATGGTCGCGACCTGTGGCCGCGCGCGCCAGCACGTCGTGGATCAGCGCGCCGCCCTCTTGTGCCAGCAGCTCGCGAAAGCAATCTTCCTTGGACGTGAAGAACTCGTAGAACGCGGACTTCGACATCTTGGCGCGCTCCACGATCGCCTCGACCGAGGTTGCGTTGTAGCCGTCCGTGGCAAACAGGAACAGCGCCGCCTCCGCGATCCGCCTCCGGCGTCTCTCCAGCCGTTCGTCCCTGCGCTCCTGGATGCCGAGGCCGGCTGCCATGTCTAGTTCTTGGCCAACGCTCTCGAGATGACGATGCGCTGGATCTCGCTCGTGCCTTCGAACAACGTGTAGATCTTCGCGTCGCGATGCCACTTCTCAACCGGAAAGTCGCGGATGTATCCGTAGCCGCCGCAGATCTGGATCGCCTGCTCGGTGACCTTGACGGCGACTTCTCCGGCCTTCAGCTTCGCCATCGAACCTTCGGCCTTCTTGAACTCCCCGCCGTTGCGTCCTTCCCACAGCGCGCGCCAGATGAGCGCGCGCGTGGCCTCGATCTCGGTCGCCATGTCCGCGAGCATGAAGGCAATCGCCTCATTCTCGATCAGGGCCCGGCCGAACTGCTTGCGCTCCTTCGCGTACTGCA
>JBGPEO010000186.1:0-4528 GCA_041482895.1 Candidatus Dormibacteraceae bacterium
CTGGCCAAGATGTCGGGTATCGGCTGCTCGTCCAAGACGCCGGCCTACTTCGTCGAGTCGGCGCACGGCTTCAACGGCGTGCACGGCCGCATGCCCTCATTGACAACGGGCGCCCAGCTCGCCAACCGGCAGCTGATCATGCTCGGCGTGTCCGGCGATGGAGACACCGCCTCGATCGGGCTGGGCCAGTTCCTGCACATGATCCGGCGGAACGTCGACTGCACATACATCATCGAGGACAACGGAACGTACGGCCTCACCAAGGGCCAGTTCTCCGCCACGGCGGACCTCGGCTCGGTGCAGAAGAAGGGCGCAGTCAACACCTTCCAGCCCATCGACCCATGCGCGGTCGCCCTGACGCTCGGCTGCTCGTTCGTCGCCCGCTCGTTCAGCGGCGACGGCAAGCAGGTGGTTCCGCTCATCAAGGCCGCGATCGCCCACCGCGGGACGGCCATCCTGGACATCATCTCGCCGTGCGTCACCTTCAACGACCATGACGGCTCGACCAAGAGCTACAGCTGGGTCAAGGACCACGAGGAGTCGATCGCGGACGTTTCGTTCATCCCGTTCTTCGAAGAGGTGCATGTCGACTACGAGCCGGGGACGATCCGCGACGTCGAGCTGCACGACGGATCGCACATCGTCCTCAAGAAGCTGGGCGAGGATCACGACCCGACGGATCGGCACGCCGCCATGCGAGTGATCGAGGAGGGACGCGCCGCGGGGCACCTCGTGACCGGGTTGCTGTACCTGGACACGACGATGGACGACTTCGCCACCACCGAGCACATTCCCCAGCGCCCGCTGAGGGACCTTGGCGAAACCGAGCTGCGGCCGACGCGCGATCAGTTCGCCCAGCTCATGTCCGAGTTCGCCTGAGCCCCGCGCTCTGACCGACCCGCCGGCAATCGATAAGGAGCTGCTGCGGGGCACCCGCCTGGTCGCCCGCCGCGATCCGGCCATAGCGGGGCTGATCAAGGCCGCGGGAGCGATCGAGCTGCGCCCCGCTCTCGACGACAACTTCGCCGCGCTCGTCCGGTCGATCATGTACCAGCAGCTGGCGGGCGCCGCCGCGTCGACGATCCACGGTCGGTTCCTGAAGCTGTTCGCGGACGGCCTCTCCCCTACCGCGGTGCTCGCGCTGCCTGAGGGCATCATGCGGACGGCGGGAGTCAGCGGCTCGAAGGCGGCAGCGATCACGGACCTTGCCCGCAAGGTGCAAGACGGCACAGTGCCCCTGGACCACGTCGACTCCCTGTCGGACGACGAGCTCGTCGCACACCTTGTCCAGGTGCGAGGCATCGGCCGGTGGACCGCCGAGATGTTCCTGATCTTCCAGCTGCGCCGGCTCGACGTGTGGCCGGTTGACGACTACGGGATCCGCAAGGGCTGGGCGCTCGCGCACAAGCTGAAGGATCTGCCGTCGCCGCGCGTTTTGCAATCGGAGGGGGACCTTTTTCGGCCTTACAGGACGATCGCTGCGTGGTACTGCTGGCGCGCGGTCGATACCGTTCTTCCCATCAAGGGCGGCCAGTAGGCCGGATTCATTCCGGCCGTCCCCAACCTTCCCTAAAGCCGCCTTGCGCGGCGGGGAGTATCCAATTCGATAATCCAATCCCGGGGAAGATGAGCAGGCCCGTCGGCGAAGCCGACCGGCCGATGCAATCAGTAAGTCCCGTCCTCATCGCCGCTTGCGCGCAGAAGGAACCGCCAGGTTCCTTCTCATACTTTGTTAGCGTCCGTACTTCCGGCGCAGCCGCTCGATCTCCTGGTCAGTCATCGGCGGAGCGCCGTAAGCGTCCAGAAATTCCCGCGCATGTCCCGGCCCGAAGTTGTACTGCAGGGTCCAGACGCCGGCCGCAAGGTCCTTCCGCGGATCGCCCAACCCGGTCTGGCCGACGTCGATCAATCCGCTGAGGGCGCCGCCGGCGACCAGGACGTTGGGCAGGCAGTAGTCCCCGTGGATGAGGACGTTTCCGCGCTTTGCGACGCCGAACGGGCAGCCGGTCGCATCGGTCGCGTGAATGCCGTGCAGGATCTCGCCGAATACGCGGGCGACATGAGAGGGCGTCCAGGCGACTGAGCGGTGGTAGAGCGGGACGCCGGGAAGCTCGCGAGTCATGAGCCAATCGTCCCCGGCCGACCGGAAGAACCCGATCACCTCCGGCACGGGCAGCCGGCCCTGCAGCCACTCCAGGCGGTCACGCTCTCCGGCCAGGTCGGCCGCCCGCTTCACATAAACGGCCCCCGAGTCTCCTGCCAGCCGCCATACGGTCCCGGCCCAGCTCATCCAGGCGAGCTCGCCCTGGAGCTGCTTCACTCCCAGCACCGCATTCGCGGCCGCGCGCACCTTGAGCGGCAGCCGCAAAGTACTCGATGTCGACTCCATCAAGAGTCCTCTGTACCATGGCGTGGACAGTCCGTGGGAGTGATGGGTGTGGCGGTGGATCTTCCGGAATCTCCTGATGCTTTCGCGGACGCGACGTGGAAGGACATCGCCCCCTACTACGAGGCGCTGGCGACCATCCCGCTGGATCACGCCAACGTCGAGGGGTGGCTGGCGGACTGGTCTCGGTTCGAGTCGCTGCTCTCGGAGGCCGGCGCCCTGGCGAGCTTCGCCTATACGTGCGACACGTCGGACCCCGCCCGTGAGGCGGCGCAGCTGAGATTCGGCAGTCAGATCTCGCCGAAGGCACGCGAGCAGCGGGTGCGGCTGCAGGAGCGCCTCGTGGCGCTCGATTACGTCAGGCCCGGCCTCGAGACCACGGTTCAGCGCTTCCGCAACCAGATGCGGCTGTTCTCCGCCGCCAACGTTCCCCTTTTCGGGGAGCTTTCGAAGCTCGAGACGGAGTGGTCCAAGGTCAACGGTGCGATGACCGTCGAGTGGGACGGCGAGCCGAAGACCCCTTCACAGCTCCTCCCATTCCTCGAATCAACCGACCGCGCCGTGCGTGAGCGCGCTTTCATGCTGCGGGCCCAGCCGTACATCGAGCAGCGACCCGTGCTGGCCGACATCTTCGACCGGATGTACGACAAGCGCCAGCAGGTCGCGCGAAATGCCGGCCTCGCAAACTTCCGCGATTACGCACATCTCGAAAAGAACCGTTTCGACTACACACCGGACGACTGCCTGCGTTTTCACGAAGCGGTCGAGTCCGCCGTGCTTCCGGCGGTGGAGCGCATCATGCGGAGGCGGCGCGGTCACATGGGGCTCGACCCTCTACGGCCGTGGGACATAACCGCCGATCCCCGGGGCCGCCCTCCGCTGAAACCTTTCCAGGACATCGCGACCTTCATCGATCGTGCGGGGGACGTTTTCGCGCACGTCGACCCCGAGTTCCGCACCTACTACCGCCGGATGGCCGACGCCAACCTCCTCGACCTGGACAACCGCAAGGGCAAGGCTCCGGGCGGTTACTGCCAGACGCTCGCGTTCAGGCAGATGCCTCTTATCTTCATGAACGCGGTGGGGGTCGACGACGACGTGCGCACCCTGCTGCATGAGTCGGGCCACGCGTTCCATTCCTTCGAAGCCTCCGCGCTTCCGCTGCTCTTCCAACGCCATCCGGGCTCGGAGATGGCGGAAGTCGCATCGATGTCGATGGAGCTGCTGGCCATGCCGTTCATAGACACCGACAACGGCGGCTATTACCGCGAAGACGACGCGGTACGCTCGCGTGCCGACCTGCTGGAAGGAATCGTCCTGTTCTTCCCGCACTGCGCGTCGGTCGACGCACTCCAGCACTGGATCTACCTGAACGACGATGGACGTGATGCGGGTGCGCGCGACCGCAAGTGGCTCGAGCTGCGCCGGCGCTTCGAAGGCTCTTCGGTGGATTGGGAAGGTCTCGACTCAGAACGAGTCGCGCGGTGGTACCAGCAGCCGCACTTCTTCGGCAGCCCGTTCTACTACATCGAATATGGGATCGCGCAGCTCGGCGCGCTCCAGGTCTGGCGCAACAGCCTTCGCGACCCGCAAGACGCGGTCCGCAACTATCGAGGGGCGCTCGCGCTCGGCGCCACCAAGCCTCTACCCGACCTGTTCAAGGCCGCGGGCGCGCGGCTGATGTTCGACAGCGAAGGGATGCGCGAGCTGATTACGGTCGTCGAAGAAGAGCTAGAGAAGCTGCACGACTGAAATATGAGAGAAAACCCGGATGGTTTTCTCTGCGCGCAAGCGGCGATGAGGATGGGACTTACTGATTGCATCGCCAGGCGCTTCGCGCGTGGCTGCTCTCATTCCGGTATATCGATGACTCTTAACTAAAAGTCTGAAGCCCTGCAACGCAAGGAGACTAAGAGACAAAGTTGCGGCTGGGTTAAACCCAGCCGCCCATGCGACGCTGGCAGAAGAAGCAGCGGCGCGGGGGTCCGCTGCTAGTTGTTGGCGATGTTGCGCAGCGGTTGCTTCGGTCCGAATCGCGGCGCCGCGATGCCGGAGAGGGTCAGCAGGCGGATCACGCGGGCGCGGTGTCCGCGATACGGGGTGAGCAGCTCGAGCATGCGCTCGTCGGTGGAGCGCGCCGTA
>JBGPEO010000187.1:0-4509 GCA_041482895.1 Candidatus Dormibacteraceae bacterium
ATTCGGCGCCGTTAACTCAGCCCCTGGCAGGGCGACTTGACGATTTGGCCCTTTGGTTGCTAAATGGCGGCCAAGGGCCGGCGCCGTCCGACCCATATCCAAGGGAGACGCATCTTGCGCAAATTCATCCTCTCCGCCGTCCTGACGATCGCTGCAGTGCTGCTTACTGTGGTGCCGGCCCTGGCAGACAGCGTCGGGCCAGGAATTTAACGAGAGGGACGCCCGCGTGACTTTACGTATCGTTTTGAAACCCCAGGCGTGATATAAACGCCGGTATCAGCAATCGCCACAACAAACCACGCGGGCGCCTTCCCGGCGTCGAGGTAGATCCCGGCCTCGTCAGGCAGGCGCGACTTGGCGCGGGCCTGAGCATGGCCCTGCTGGCGGGGTCGGACTTTACGCGACAAACCATCTTCCTCATCGAGGCCGGCAAAGCCCGGCCGTCGATGCGCACTCTCGAGATCATCGCCAGCCGGACTGGAAAGCCGGTGGAGCACTTCCTCAAAGGGCCGGGGGGCCGGGCGCCGGCTGATCGCGGGCCCGGCGACGCTCAGGTCGAAGAGCTCCAAGCGCTCTGCCTTCAACACCAGTTCGACGAAGCAATCGCTTTGGGCCTTCCCCTGCTCGAGCGGCCGATGGCGCCCAAGGTCGAGGCGAATATCAGGCACTACGTCGGCCAGGCGCTGGTGCGCTCATCGCGGCCTGATGAGGGCCTCGAACATCTGCGCCGCGCCCAGGTCCTTCTCGAACGGGAGCCGGACCCGTGGCTCGCGGTCGAGTGCGCCGACTGGGAGGCCAGCGGCCTCTACCTGAAGGAGGACCCCAGAGCCCTCTCGGTGGCTGAAAGCGCCCTCAAGCTCTGCCGCGCCACTGAGCCTCGCCTTCCCGGAACGGAGGCCAGGATTCTCGAGCACATCGCCACGATTCACGTCAAGAACCATTCGTATGACCGGGCCATCGCCTTCTACGAAGAGGCGCTTCAGGCCGCCGGCACGATGCGTGACCTGCCGCGACTGGCGAGGACCTATCACGGTTTGAGCATCGCGTATCAGGAGCGCGGCGACATTGTCCGGGCCATCGAGTACACGCACAAGGCGCTCGCGCTTTATGCCCTCGAGCACGACACCGCCTTGCAGGCCAACGGCCAGAACGAGCTCGGCCTGCTGCTGATGCGGCAAGGCCAGATGGAGCGGGCGGAGGAGGCCTTTCGAGCGGCCCTGGGACAGCTGGGAGAAGCCGGCACCGAAAGAACGAAGAGTCACATCCTGCTGAGCCTGGCGGAGCTTCAACTGAGAACTGGGCGCGCCGCCGAGGGCATGCAGGTGGTGAAAGAGGCCATCGATCTTGCCAAGCGACACGACGTGCCTCTTGCCGTGGCAAGTGGACATGTTCTGCTTGGCCAGCTGCATGAGCGCCTCGACAATCACGAGCTGGCCGACAAGGAGCTTCGCCTTGCCATCCGGCTGCTCAGCGTCGAAGGCCGGACAGAACGGCTGGCCGAGACTCACGCCGTCTATGCGGAGCTGCTTGACGCGCGGGGTGACGGCCGGACGGCCAGCCGGCACTGGAAGCTGGCGGCCAAGCTGGCGCTGCAAAGGCAGCCCGTCGCGGCCGCTGCAGCCAGAGCCGTCTAGCGAATCCTTCGATCGGATTCCCTCCAGCGCCCTAGACTGCGATCGTGAACGGCTTGAGCGACTCGTTCAGCTTCCCCTTTCGGGACCCCCGCTGGGTCGAAAAGGTCCTGATCCAGGGTCTCATCCTGATCATTCCGATCGTCGGCCTGATCGCGGCGGCGGGCTGGATGCTGATGACGTACGACAACCTTCGCGCCGGCCGCCAGGAGCTGGCCCCCGCGGGGTTCCACCTCAGCCGCGGCATCGGGCTGTTCGGCGCATGGTTGATCTACTCGTTCGTTCTGTCTCTCCCAGGCGACGTCCTGAGCGGACTCGGCAGCGGGATGAACGCCAACCACCCGCTCACGGGCACCCCGCTCTCCGCGCTCGGTTCGCTGCTGGGCTTCGCCGCCCAGCTGCTCCTCTACTTCCTCCTGCCGTCCATCATCGTGATGACGTACCACCGCGGCTTCTCGGGAGGCATGGACGTCGATGGGGTGTGGCGGTTGGCGACGAGCAACCTGAACAACAGCGTGATGGCGGGATTGATCATGTTCGTCGCCGGCATCCTCGCCGCGGTTGGGATCATCGCCTGCTGCGTGGGCGTGTTTTTCACCGGCGCCTACGCCGCGCTGGTGATGACCGGGGCCGCATCATGGTTCGAACGCCAGCAGGCTTTGCCTGCAGGACCTCCGCCAGTCGCCTAGCGTCGCCGGCACTTCGAATCGGCGGACCTTCTGGCCCCGATACGCGGATTCCTCGCCGTTACCGGACCTGTGTAGTCGCGACCTGCTTCATCAGGCGGGCCAGGATCTCGCCCTGTCCGATGGCTCCAAGTCCGATGAGGAGGTGGAGGACCTGTATGGTCCAGTGCCAATCGCCCGTGAGCGTGCCCCGCTGAGTCAACCCCACGATTGGCGCCACGAGACCCCAGGCCACTGCCATGACGACCCACCTAATCGCCACGCCGGCGCGCGCCGCCAGGTATGACAGCGCCCACAGAGATACGACGAGCACGAAGCCGAGGAGCTCGTGCACCGGGATGATCTGGTCGGCACGTCCCGTCCAGATCGCGATGCCGAGCAGGATGAGCAGCACGCCAGACACGCGAATGGTCATGAGCGAGACGGTGACGGCTGTCTTCATGGAATGACCTTGACATAAACGGCAGGGCCGGTTGGCGGCTGCGGACGGCCCGCGCTGTGCTATGTATGGGGGGCTTGGCAGCGCTGAAGCTCGGCATATTCGTACCGCAGGGTTGGCGGATGGACCTGGCCGACGTGGCCGACCCGGTCGAGAAGTTCGAGACCATGAGCCGCTGCGCCCGCGAGGCTGAGCAATCCGGTTTCGATGCGATCTGGGTCTACGACCACTTTCACACCGTGCCCACCGCTCAGCTCGAGGCGACCTTCGAGTGCTGGACCTCGATGGCGGCGCTCGCCCGTGACACGAGCACGATCAGGCTTGGTCAGATGGTCACCTGCAACAGCTACCGGCCGCCATCTCTGTTGGCGAAGATGGCGAGCTGCGTCGACGTCATGAGCCACGGGCGCCTCATCCTCGGAATCGGCGCAGGGTGGTACCAGCACGAATACGAGGCCTACGGGTACGAGTACCCGGAGACCCCCGAACGGCTGCGGATGCTCCGCGAGTCCTTGCAGGTGCTAAAGGCCATGTGGACGCAGGAACGCACCCAGTTCGACGGCCGCTACTACCAGGTTCGAGGAGCGATCAACGAGCCCAAGCCGGTCCAGAAGCCGCACCCACCCATCTGGATCGGGGGCGGCGGCGAGAGGGTGACCTTGAAGCTCGTCGCCCAATATGGCGACGCTTGCAACTTCAACGCGGACGTCGAGACCGTGCGGCACAAGCTGGGCGTCCTGCGCGAGCACTGCGAGACCGTCGGGCGCGACTACGACTCCGTGTTGAAGACCATCGAGCTTTACACGATCCTCGGCGATCGTCGCGAGGTCGACCGCGTCGTCTCGGACACCGCGCGCCGGACAGGCCAGGATGAGGACTTCGTGCGCTCCTGGCACCCGTGGGCCGGCGACGCCGAGCGCATCGTCCAGGCCATCAGCGACTACGCCGATGCCGGGATCGATTACTTCATCGTCAACGTCCCCAATGCTTTCGAAGGCGGCGTGATAAGCCGATTCGCCGCCGAGATCTTCCCGCGCCTCGGGTTGCGAGCGGACAAGAAGCCGTGATCAATCGTTATTTCCCGGAGTACGACCGCGCCTTCGGGCGCCAATAGACTCGACAGGTGGGGAGCTCGGGCGGTTTGCCGGCCGGCCTTCAAGATGTGCGTGCCCTGACATTTGACGTCTTCGGGACCACCGTGGACTGGCGCTCGGGCGTGGCGGAGGAGGCCCGGCGGCTGGGCGCTCTGAGCGGGGTGGAGGGCGATTGGGAGCGGCTGGCCGGCGCGTGGCGCGCGCTTTACGCGCCGTCGATGGACAGGGTGCGGCGAGGTGAGCTGCCATGGACGAACTTCGATCGGCTGCACCGAGCTTCCCTGGACGATGTGCTGCGTGAGGTTGGCGCCGAAGGTTTCGATCCGACCGCTCGCGAAGAGCTGACGCTCGCCTGGGAGCGCCTGCCCGCATGGCCCGACGCGGCGCCGGGCCTTGGCCGTCTCGCCGGCCGCTTCACCGTGGCGACGCTCTCCAACGGGAATCGGTCTCAGCAGACCGCTCTGGTCCGCTTCGCGAAACTACCCTTTCAACGCCTGCTGTCGGCAGAGGACTTCCGCCACTACAAGCCCGATCCCGAGGTATACCTGGGTGCGGCCTCCGCGCTTGGCCTGGAGCCACATCAGGTGATGATGGTCGCCGCGCACAAGGGAGACCTGCGAGCCGCCCAGGCCGTGGGAATGCGCGCGGCATTCGTCGAA
>JBGPEO010000188.1:0-4508 GCA_041482895.1 Candidatus Dormibacteraceae bacterium
CGGCCACGTGCTCGCCCCGCTGCTTACTCCAGGCGCCGACTGTGATCTCCTCCGCGCCCTGGAGCTCGGGCATCAGTATGTCGCGGATCTGAATGTTCACCCGTCTATTTTGCAAGAGGCGTCACCCCCCATCCGGCCGACCCCGCTTCGCGGCGGGCCACCTTCCCCCTACGGGGGAATGAAATTCAAGCAAGAGAGACCACGTCCAGCAGGTCCTCTTCCCAGTAGTCGACCCGGCCTTCGGGCATGAACAGCACCCGCTGCGGCTTGAGCGCCTCCACGAACTCAGGGTCGTGGCTGACGATCACCATGGTGCCGGGCCACTCCGCCAGAGCGCGAGCTACACCCGTTCGCGACGGCGGGTCGAGGTTGTTGGTCGGTTCGTCGAGCAGGAGCAGGTTGTGCTTGCCCGCGACCAGCTGTGCGAGCGCCAGCTTGGTCTTCTCGCCGCCGGACAGCGTCCCGGCGTCCTGCCTCGCGATGTCACCCGTGAGGTTGAAGGAGCCGAGCAGGGCTCGCAGCACGCGTTCGTCTGCATCGGACTGCTCCCGCATGTGCGCCAGCACGGGCACACCATTCCGTATGCCCTCGTGCTCCTGCGCGTAGTAACCGAGCGAAACGCCGTGCCCCAGCCGGAAGCTGCCCGAGTTTGGCTCGGTCTGGCCCGCCAGGATGCGCAGAAGGCTCGTCTTGCCGGCGCCGTTGAGGCCCATGATCACGATCCGCTGCCCGCGCTCGACCTCGAAGGTCACGTCGCGAAACACGAGCGGGCCGCCGTAACCCTTGCTCAGGCCGGTCGCGGTGAGCACGACGCGTCCGCTGTGTGGCGGTTCGGGAAACGTGACCTTCACCTTGCGCTCGCGCTTGGGAGCGGAGACCTGAACCGCCTTCATCCGATCGACGCGCTTGAAGATCGATTTCGCGGTCCGCGCACGCTTGGCGGTCTGCCGCCGCATGACCTCGGCCAGCACGCTCAACCGGTTGATCTCGGACTCCTGCCTCTGCGCGAGGGACGTCAGCCTCTTCTCCTCGAGCACCCTCGCTTTCTGGTACTGCGAGTAGGTCCCGCGGTACTCGCGCATGCGCCCGGCGTCGAGGTGCAGCACGCGCGTGATCGAAGCGTCCAGCAGGACCAGGTCGTGGCTGACCACGATCACCGAACCTCGGTACTCGCGCAGGAAGTCCATCAGCCAGGTCTTGGCGTCGCTGTCGAGGTGGTTGGTCGGCTCATCCAGCAGCAAAAGATCGGCTTCCGCGAACAGCACTCGAGCGAGCTCGACCCGCCGCCCTTCACCACCGGACAGGACGCTGACCGGTAGATCGATCCGGTCGGGTCGCAACCCGAGGCCGGTGACGATTCGCCGGGCGTCCGACTCGGATGAGTAACCGCCATCGAGCCGATACCGCTCCTCCGCGTCTGCAAAGCGCTCGAGGACCGCCGGCGAGTGGTCGTGCTCGAGCTGGGCGTGCAGCTCCGCCAGGTGGATGGCGGCGCGGTCCAGGCCGCGCCCCGAAAGGATGTGCGCAAGCGCGGTCTTCGAGGCTTCGGCCCGCGGGCGTGGGTTCTGCGGCACGTAGCCGAGCGTGCCCTGCTTCAGGACGAGGCCCGCGGCCGGGTCGTCCTCGCCCGCCAGGACCTTGAGCAGGCTCGTCTTGCCAGCACCGTTCCGGCCGACCAGTCCGACCTTGTCCCCGGGCGCCACGGTGAAGCTCGCGTCGGAGAGAACCCGGCGCGCGACTACGTCGATGGCGAGATTCCTGACCTGAAGCACGGTCGCAGATGTTACGTGCCGCCGGATCCAGCGTTTGGTCAGGCAGCCCGGAATCTCACCCTGGAGGCCGTCGAATGAAAAAAGTCCTCGTCATCATCGCGATCCTCGTGGCGGCGGCCGCATGCGGCGGCGCCGGCAGCACCAACACAACCTCGATGGCCCCTCAGGTGCAGAGAGGGGCGGCTCAGCCGGGCGGCACTGCCAGTGGCCAGCCGACGACGATCAACGGACAGCCCGGCGACACGACCAATCCCACAGGCGCCGGCACCACAGTGCCCGTGCTGCAGGGCCCGCCGGTCATCCGCCAGGCGCAGCTCAACATCAGCGTGGGCGCCGGTACGTTCGACTCCAAGCTCAGCCTTGCACGCACCCTGGTCGAGGCTGAGGGCGGCTACATCGCCGGAACGACCGCTCAGGTCGCGCCGGTCGACAGCCAGATCCGGACAGGCGTCATCAACTTCATGGTCCCGGCGGCGAACTTCGACACCACCATCGACCAGCTTTCCAAGATTGGAAAGGTCCAGAACGAGCAGATCACCGGCACGGAGGTGAGCGGGCAGTACGTCGACCTGCAGACTCGGCTCGCGAACGCGGAAGCCCAGAGGAACGCGATGCTGGCCCTGTTGACCCAGGCCAAGACGATCAACGACATGATCGCGGTCCAGAACCAGATCGGCCAGATCACAGGTCAGATCGAGCAGCTCAAGGGCCAGATCAAGTATCTCGACGACCACACGTCGTTCAGCGCCCTGACCATCACGATGACCGAGGCTCCGGCGACCGCCCAGGCGCCGGCGTCGGACAGCTGGGGATTCTCAACCGCACTCGCTGACGCGGCGCACAACTTCGTGGCGACCGTCAACTACGTGGTCGTCGGGTTGGGCGTGATCGGTCCGTTCGTTCTCCTCGGCGGGCTCGGCTACCTGCTGTGGCGCCGCCGCAGCCGGTGGATGCCTCGACACGCATAGAGCGCTTCGGCCGGGCCGGGGGAATTCCTCCGGCCCGGGCCTATGCCTGGCTAAACACGCTGAATCGGTCATCCCCTCCCGTAACCTGCAGCAGTAGTGCCGAGAGCGGTGTGGGTCGACGACAACATAGGCCTTGGTCTGGGGTGGCGATGAACGCCGGGCATCCGCCCGGGTCGCAGGAATCCGCTTCCGAACAGACCGGCGATGTGCTCCAGCTCCCGATGGCGCCACGCGCCACGGACATCGCGCTGGGCGAGCTCGAGATCGTCTACGCCTTCATCTACGCCCGCGTCGGCAATCGGGCCGACGCCGAAGACCTCACCCAGCAGGTGGCGATGAAGGCGATCCCGCGGCTCCGTGAGGGCGCGCCTGCGAGCGCGATCCGCGGGTACCTGTTCGCCACCGCCCGCTCGGTGCTCGGCGGCTTCTGGAGCACACGGCTCGGTCTCTCCGAGGTGGAGCTCCACGAAGACCTCGCGCTGGCGCTGCCTTTGGCGCCGCCATCGGAGGAGCGCGTCGACACGGTACAGCGGATCCTGGCCGAGCTTTCGGACAACTACAGGCGGGTGCTGGAGCTGCGTTTCCTCCACGGGTATTCATTGAAGGAAGTGGCCGCGGAGATGCACTCGACAGTTGGAGCTGTGAAGGTAATGCAGCTTCGCGCCTTGCGCGCTGCCGCCAAAGTGAACATGGAATGAACAAACCCGAAAACCGCGTCGACAAGATCGTTTCCGACCTCCTGCACGGGCGCCGCCTCAGGTTGCGCGGCGGGGACGCCGAAGAGAAGGCGGCGATCACGGCCGCCGCCCGCCTGGTCGCTGCACGTCAAGGCCCTCAGCGCATGAACCCGGCGTTTCGCAAGCGGCTGGAGCAAGCCCTCGAATCGGCCCCGAAACAGCCGTGGATGACTCGACGGGCGGCGTTGGTGGCGGGCTTTGGGCTGGCGGCCGGCGCCGTCGCCGGCGGTCTGCTGGGCAGGCAGATGGAGCCCGCCGCCGTCGCAACGCGCGTTGCGGGTGGAGATCCCATCAACCCTATCCCCGGCAAATGGGTCGACGTCGCCGCCATCTCGGACCTGGTCGAGGGCCAGGGCAAGCAGGTCACCGCCGGCAGCGTGGGCGCCTTCCTGTTCCGCCGCGGCGACTCCGTGACGGGGGTCTCCTCGATCTGCTCGCACCTCCCGTGCGAGCTGTGGTGGAACGGCCGCCAGGGATTGCTCGACTGCCCCTGCCATCCCGCGTCCTTCACGCCGGAGGGCACGTCGACCGGCAAGACATACCCGCTCCCGGCTTTGAACACGGTCCACGTGAGGGTCACCCCCGCCGGGCGGGTCGAGGTGCTCGGAACGGACTGACATGCAGCTCAAGAGCCACAGGTCCAGGCAGCTTGCGCTCGACCGCTGCCTGCAGCTTCTCGAAGAGGCGCAGGTGAGGGGGCAGGCGCGCATCGACGGTCCGCTCGGAACGTCGCTGCGCAAGAACCTGGAGCGCGCCGGTGTGATCGCCGATCATCGTCTCGAGGGCAGACGCATCGATCGCGTGCTTGACGACATCTTCGCGCTGCAAGCGCAGCTGCTCGGCCAGACGCCCGAAGACAGCCGGCAGCGCAACGGAAACTAATGAGAGGGAACCCGGAGGTGGTCTCATGCGGTGGTTGCACCACTCGCCGCTGACGATTCTTCCATGAACTCGGTCAGTCTCTGGGCTGGTGAACGCCAACCCAGGGTCTGACGAGGGCGACCGTTGAGCTGATCGGCGACTCGGTCAAG
>JBGPEO010000189.1:0-4507 GCA_041482895.1 Candidatus Dormibacteraceae bacterium
AAGGTCATATCGTGGTGGCCATGGGAGCCTCGAGCGCAGCGCTCGCTCCAGCGCCGGCGGCGGTCCGCTCATCGACGATGCGCGGCCGGAGAGCCAGGTGAGCATGGTTCAGCGCGACTACCTGATGCGGATGATCGAGCAGTGCGCCGCGGCCATCGCCGAGATCGCCGCGCTCATCCGCGCGGGGGAGTTCGACCTGGCTCTTATCGTGGTCCGCAAGACCTCTGATCTTGTGCTCGGTAATCTTGGGCCGGTGTTCGAACGTCTCGATGCCGCCAGCGTTGTCGACCTGATCGGAAAGTACGATCTCGACCGCGTCCGAATGTATGCGGCTCTGCTCGCTGAGGAGGGGACGATTCGCGAGCTGCGAGGTGAGGCTCCACGCGCAACGTACTGCTTCAGCCGCGCCCTCGACCTGTATGAGGCGATCTCGCGGTCGGGCGCTCAGCTCAGGACCGCGGATTGGGAACGCATGGATGTGCTGCGGCCCAAAGTCGAGGCGGCAAGCGGCTAGCCGGAAATGGACAATCAGCCGCAAACAAGCGTGAATCACACCGAACCCCTGGCGCGGGCCTTCGCGCGCTCGGTCTCCGAGCACCCAACCGATGGCGGCCTGTTCGGACCGCAGAGCATCGTCTGGCGTGCGCATCGTGATCGCAGCTTTCCCCTGGCCGGCCTGCGCTCGCTCATGGTCCAGGCGCTGCATCCGCTAGCGATGGCCGGGGTCGCCGAGCACAGCAACTGGAGAGAGGATCCGTTCGGCCGGGTCGCCGCCACGAGCGGCTACATCCTCACGGTCACATACGGCGACACCGCGGCTGCTCACAAGGCCGCCGCCCGGGTACGCGCGATCCACAGTCATGTGAACGGAACCGATCCGGTCACAGGGCTCGCGTATCGCGCCGGCGACCCCAGCCTCTTGCTTTGGATCCACGCCGCGATGGTCGACTCGATCGTCCAGGTGGTCCAGCGCTATGGGCGCGGGCTGGATCCCGCCGGCGCGGACCGTTACGTGTGGGAGATGGTGAGATTCGCCGAGCTCGTGGGAGTCCCGGCGAAGGATGTGCCCGCCAGCGTCGCTGCACTCGAGGAGTACATCGAGTCGGTTGAGCTGTTGCAGGCCACACCGGCGGCGCGCGACTCGATCGGCGTGGTTCTCGATCCGCCCGGCCTCGACGACGACATGCGTGAGCTCTGGCGCGACCTCGGACAGGTCGCCGCCGGCACGCTGCCTGCCTGGGCTCGTTCCATGTACGGCTTCGGTGAACCCGATCCCGAATCGATGGAACGCGAGCCGGTGCGGCAGCTGATCGGCGCGCTCGATCTCGCATTCGAGTCGCTCCCAGGCGTGATGGAAGCGCGAGAGCGCATCGAGTTGAGGATGCGGGAAGCGGCGGGCAAGCCCGCCGAGTCTGGATGACACGCCGGAGGCCGAAGGAAGGGATTCGCCAGTCGCGACTGGGTCGGATCGCGCCATTGGCGCGCCTCGGTCTGCGCGTCGGAGGTCGCTACGTGGCACGCTCTCCACAGCTGATCTTCGCGTCGGTCGAGCGCCGCGCCGAGCTCCGCCACGACCTCGCCCTGCGTTCGGCGGAGGAGGTCGCGGAGGAGCTCGGGTCCATGAAAGGAGTCCTGATGAAGCTCGGCCAGATGGCGAGCTACGTGGATGAGGACATGCCGCAGACGTTTCGTTCGGCGCTGGCCCGGCTCCAGCACAACGCTCCGCCGATGAGCCCGGCACTGGCGTCCTCGGTCATCCTCGAGGAGCTTGGGGACGCTCCAGAGCGTGTGTTCGCGCGGTGGGACGAGTGGCCTTTTGCCGCCGCATCCATCGGGCAGGTGCACAGGGCGATCACTCTGGACGGGCGCGCGGTCGCGGTCAAGGTGCAGTACCCGGGCATCGCCCGCAGCATCACCTCGGACCTGCGCAACGTCGCTCTGCTGCGCCGAGTTGTCAAAGCCGCTTTTCCCGGCATGGACACGGGATCGTTCATCGACGAGCTTGGTGAGCGGCTGCGAGAGGAGGTCGACTATCTGCGGGAGGCTGACAACCAGGAGTACTTCGCCCAGTACTACGAGGGCCATCCATTCATCCACGTGCCCCGGGTCGTGCGCGACCTGAGCACGGCGCGGGTGCTCACCACGGAGCTGGTCAGCGGGGAGCGCTTCGAAAAGGTGCAGGAGTGGGACCAGCACGAGCGGGACATGGCGGCCGAGACGATCAATCGCTTCGTCTCGCGGAGTCTTTACCGCCTGCACGCTTTCAACGGCGATCCGCATCCGGGCAACTACCTGTTCCACGGGCGTGGGCGCGTCACGTTTCTCGACTTCGGGCTGACCAAGTACTTCACCGATCGTGACCTCGCTCCGCTGGTCGAAGTTTTGCGCTGCCTGGTGATCGAAAACGACGGGGCATGCTTCCGGTCTGCGCTGGAGCGCGCCGGATTCCTCCAGGCAGGGGCACCCGTGACGACCGAAACCGTCGTCGATCGCTTTGGGCTCTTCTACTCCACCGTGCTCCGCGACGCGCCGATGACCATCACGCCGGCCTTCGCTTCTGCGATCGTGCGGCGGTTCTTCGATGCGAAGGGACCGCTGGCGCCCTACAGCGACGTCCCTCGCAATTACGTGATCCTTCAGCGCATCAATCTCGGTCTTTACGCCGTGCTCGGCAGCCTGAACGCGACCGCCAACTGGCGGCGGATCGGACAGGAGCTTTGGCCTTTCGTGTTGGGGCCCGCCTCGACACCGATCGGTGAAGCCGAGGCGCGCTGGGAGAAGCGGCGCGCGGAGCAAGAAGTAGCTGGCGCGATTCGGTAACGGCGCTCCGTAGTTGTTTGTGAAAGAAAACACGGAAGGCACGCATCAGAACTGCTCGAGTAATCCGGGCATTAGTGGTCTAACCACGACCATTTGTGCCCGATGGGCTGTATCGCGAGCACGGGAGGCGACCATCCGTGCCCGCGTGGCGAGCTCTAGAAATTAGGCCTCGAATCCCAGGAGCTCAGGTCACGGTGTGCGATAGAAGTCCTGGCTCGTCAAATACAGGGTGCGGCCGCACGGGTCTGCGTTCAGCGGCGTCAGGTGGAGGACACCGCCCGTGAGCGTCCACGTGTAGCGTCCGATTCCATCCGGAAGTTTCTGTTCGCACTGAGGTGCATTGAAGAAATCAATCTCGGTCGCATTGACGATCACGTCGCCAGGGCCTGGAGGCAACGTTCCTCCAAACCTGTAGGTCGTCGCCACGAGGCTCAGACGCAACAGGCAGGCCGTTCCGGCTTTGAGTGGTTTTGGGCAGCCTATGAGGGCGTCGACAGCCGCCGGCGTCAGGAACCAATCACCGAGCAGCTGGGCCGGGACCGGTCCGCCGGGTGGTGGAGAAGGAACGGGGGCCGCGCTCGCGACGGCGCCCGGGGTCGGCGCTTGCGCAGACGATGTCGACTGGCCGCAGGCCGATGCAAGCAGGCCAAACGCACACATGGCCACAAGAACGACGGTCGGCATTGTTTTCGAGATTCCAGGGCCGCCTAGAGCTGCGGTCGCCATCGTTATTCACCTCCGATGCTTCTACGTAAGTCAATCGACACTGAGGAGGGACCCGCGATGGGCCCCTCCTCCCTCGGCGGTCACGAGGTCACATCAGGCGCAAAGTGCCTTGAGAGCAGGGTCCGCTGGGCTTCCCTGGGCAGCCGCTGATCGTTTGAAACTGCGAATGCGCTTGCTCACCGGCCAGCCACCCGCCGGTGACGACGCCGTTGAGCACGGTCGAGTTGGTCATCTTGTTGTGATCGCCCTCGACAATTGCGGTGAAGGAGTGCGCCGGGTCATTGGCGTCGCTGATCACGTATAGGACCTTCAGATGAGCAATCGGGGTGTTGGGGATCGGAGTGCGGCTCAGAACCGCGCCCCCAAACGTACCGGTGAAATCGCCTCCGACCACTCCCGTCATGGCCGGCGAGAACCACACCGTGTACGTGAGCTCGACAATCGTTGCCGCCCTTGCGTTCTTCACATTGCCTGAGGCCGCGATCGCTCCGGCCGCAAGCATCAGCGCCGTCAGCACGATGATGACGAACGCCACGCTCCTCGACAGCACAGTTCCGCGAAACGCCGTCCTGGTTTCCATGGTTGACCGCCTCCAGGTGTGTGTGGCCGGTGACCTGTGTTTTGAATACGTGTCGACCTGGGGGACGGGTGGCAAGAATCTGGGGGCGGCCGGATGACAAAGAGAAAGTTGCCACCAAACCCATGGATCGGCCCGTATTCAGGTCAGACCGTGGTTTATTCGGCGCATGTGATGGAGCGCGTGGTTGACGTTGACCTGGTCAGGCGGGCGCAGGGCGGTGACGCGGGCGCCTTCACCGCGCTGCTGCGGCCCATGATCGCCTCGGCGTATCGACTCGCCGGCGCGATGCTCCACGACCCGTCAGCGGCGGAGGACGTGGTGCAGGAAGCCTCGCTGAAGGCCTGGCGGAAGCTGCATCAAGTGAGGCCGGGTGCGGAGGTG
>JBGPEO010000190.1:0-4478 GCA_041482895.1 Candidatus Dormibacteraceae bacterium
CAGCTCGTCGAGCTCCTCGAGGCGCCGGAGGAGCACATCAGACTTGGGAGGGGTCTCGTAGATCGCCACGCAAAGGAGTATAGGCGAATAAACGAATATTCGCTTATTCAGGGAGCTGCTTGCCCCTCTCCACGACCCTCCCCCTACTGGGGGGAGGGAGAGTAACGTCTGCCTCAGGCGATGACGACTGGCGGGCGTCGAATCCTTGGCTATTGGGTCGCTGCGGTCGTGGCTGGTGGCCTGCTGGCGATCGCTGTCCAGGAGACCCTTCTGCCGCTTCTTTACGGCCTGGTGATGCGATTCGCCACCTCTCCCTCTATCAATTTCCTGAACTGGGCGTACGCCACGATAGGGCTCGTTGTCGTGGTGGCGAGCGCCGTTGCGATTGCCGGCCCGCCCGCGTTCGTGCTCGGCCGGCGGCTGGTCGGGATCGAGATTCCCTGGATCGTCGCGAGCGCTGTTGCCGCGCTGCTGGTGGCCGTCATCCCTGTCAGCTCGTGGCTGGTGGTTTGGACCGACTACTTGATGGGATGGCCGGCGCGGCCTTCTGGTGTCATCCCTCTGCTTTATGGCGTGGTGGCAGGGTGCGCCACCGGCGTGGCCCAGGCGATCGTGCTGAAGCCGTATGTCCGCGGGGTCGCCTGGTGGATACCGACCTCGACCCTCGCCGGCGCGATTGTGAACATGGCGCTCTTTCTCATCCGGTGGCAGATCTCCGGCGGAGGTATGACGACGCAGAACGACATCTATTTCGTGGAAATCGTGGTTGGGGCGGTCGGGTGGCTGATCGTTGGCATCGTCACCGGCTTGGTCCTGGTTCGCCTTCTTGGCGAGTTCGATCCCGAGCGAACCAGGGTTGTGACCTAGCGGTTCAGGCGGACCTGCTGTAAGACCGCGAGGCGCGGTCGTATGTGACCGGGCGCGCGTGACGTGCGAAGCCGCTCACCGGGAACCACTCGTCCACCCCTCGCGCCAGCTCGCGTGGACCCTCGATCTCGAGCAGCTCGCAGCGGCGGGCGTCGGCGAGGCTGAGCTGTCCAAGGTAGATCCTCGTGATGGCCTCGAGGTCGGTCCGGATCACCAGGTCGTCACCGAACCCAGGGTCGCTGTAGCAGATGTCTGGATCGTCGCGCCTCAACACCAGCCAGTAGCGCTTCTTCTCGTTGTGGAACTCGAAGCGGACGACGCGTCGCTGCACCGGCAGCTTGTCGATCTGAAGGTGGCTCAGGATGGCCCACATCAAGATGTCGCTGTCGAGGTGCTGTGGCTGAAGGTCGAGCCAGTTCTGGCCCCAGATGCCAAGCGCCCCAATCAGCTGGGCGAGCTAGTCTCCCGCCTCGGTCAGGTAATACGTTGAGCCCCTCCCAGTCGGATTCGGCCGGGTCTCGATGACCCCGACCCGCTCGAGACTTTTCAGCCGCTGGCCGAGGAGGCTCGGCGAGATCCGATGAAGGCCCTTGAGGATCTCGCTGAAGTGGTGGTGCTGTGCCAACAGCTCGCGAAGGATAAGCGGGGTCCACCGCTCGGCGAAGATCTCGGAGGCTCGCGCGACTGGGCAGAACTGTCCGTAACCGGCCATCGCCAGATTGTGTGCCCACATCGCCTGGGGAGCAAGTACAAATTTTGTAGCAGCAAGTCCAGATTTCGAACTAGGCAGCCCTGGTTTCAACGGATAGCGTCGGATCCATGAAACGAAGACTCGTGCTTAGCATGCTGGCGTTTGTTGTCGCGATCAGCGGCAGTGCGGCTGCGCCTGGAGGGATGCTCTCGGCCCGCGCCGCTGACAGTTCGAACGTGGTGATCGCGTGGAACGCGACCATGCTGGCCACGTTCGCCACCGCCAACGTTCCGGCTCCGGCCGCCACCCGGCTCGGTGCGATCGTCCAGGCGGCAGTTTTCGACGCGGTGAATGGGATCGAGCCGCGCTACACCCCGATCCATGTCTCGTCAGCCGGACCACACGGGGCGTCGCGCGAGGCCGCAGCGATCGGCGCCGCACACACGGCGTTGGTGTCCCTCTTTCCGGCGCAGAAGCCTGCCCTTGACGCCGACCTGGCGGCTTCGGTGGCAGCGCTGAGTGGGGATGGGACGAATCCGACGATCGCGCGTGGTCTCAACTGGGGCAACACCGTCGCAACACAGATCGTTGCCTGGCGAGCAACGGACGGTTTCAGCGCCACTCCTCCGACCTATCTATTCGCAACCGCGCCCGGGGACTGGCAGCCCACGCCGGGCGGGTCAGGACCGCCCAAGTTCCGGACGCTTGCGACCACGACTCCATTCGCCATGACTTCCCCGTCGCAGTTCCGGCCCGCCGGACCTCCGGCGCTGGACAGCGTGATCTACACCACCGACCTCAACGAGGTCAAGGCCTTCGGTAGCGCCACCAGCACGGTTCGCACCACTTATCAGACCGAAACCGCGAAGTTCTGGCAGCTCGACACGGCGACCGCCATATGGGACCGCGTCGCTGACTCGCTCGCCCAGGAGAATCACCTCAACCTCCTGCGCAGCGCGCGACTGCTCGCTTTCGTAAACGTGGCCCAGGCCGATGCAGCCATCGCCGTCTGGGATGCGAAGAACACGTTCAACTTCTGGCGTCCGGTCACGGCGATCGGCGATCCGACCTGGGCGCCCCTGATGGTCACGCCTTACTTCCAGGAATATCCGTCCGGCCACTCGGGCGTCAGCAGTGCGGCGGCCACCGTCCTCGCGTCTTTCTTCGGCTCCGATGCCGAGTTCACGGCTACGTCCAACGGCGTGCCCGGGGTCGAACGCAGCTTTACGAGCTTCCCCGACGCGGTCGCACAGGTTGCTGACGCGCGCGTTTTTGCGGGCTTCCACTTCCGCTTCTCTTGCGACGACGCAACCCAGATGGGTGCGCAGGTCGCGAACTACGCGGAGTCGACTCTCATGCAGCGCATTTCAGACGAAAGCGACTGAGCAAAAACAGGTGACGCCCCCCGGTGGGGCGTCACCTGCCCCGTCCGATCCGGGTGCTAAGTGGTCCTGATGTCGCCGCCGTTGCCGCCCTGGTCGGCCGATGCATTCATCCACTCGCGCTGGATGAGGCCCGGTCCGTTGGCGTGGTACGTGAAGCCGAAGCTCGTGACGTTGGAGGTGGCGGCCGCGCCGTAGACGGTGGCCACGAAGTCGGTGGGACTTACTGATCACCCTCTGTGGGGAGGGAGAGTCATGCTCTACGGACCCAAATGATTCTGGTAATCGGCTCTGGACCCGCGGGCGTCGCGTGCGCCAGCGCGCTGCTCGACGCGGGCGAGAAAGTCACGATGCTCGACGCCGGACTCGAGCTGGAGGTCGCACGGCGACGCCAGGTGTCCGATCTCCAGTCGCGTCCATCGACGTCATGGGAGCCGAAGGCGCTTGGCTTCTTGCGCGACGGCGTAGAGGCGACGCGCGACGGCATCCCGGTGAAGCTCGAGTACGGCTCGGATTTCGCTTATCGCGACCCGATCGGCCAGCCGATGACGCTGGATGGCGCACACGGAAAGCAGTCGTTTGCGCGAGGCGGACTCAGCAACGTGTGGGGAGCGAGCGTTCTGCCGTATCGCGCTGAGGACATGAGCGATTGGCCCATCACCGCAGCCGACCTCGCGCCGCACTACCGCGCCGCGCTCTCGATGATGCCGTTTTCCGGCCGGCATGACCGGCTCGAGGAGACGTTCCCGCTGTACCACGACGATCCAGGGAATCTCGGCGCCAGCAGCCAGGCCGAGGCCTTGCTCCGTGACCTCGAGCGCAACGCATCGAGGCTGTCGGAGCATGGCGTTTTGTTCGGTGCTTCCCGCCTCGCGGTGCAGGCGGAGGGTGCGGGTGGGAAGCCCGGCTGCGTGCACTGCGGCAAGTGCATCTATGGATGTCCTTACGAGTTCATCTACAACTCGGCTCACACCCTGGAGAAGCTGCGGAGCAATGTCGCGTTCACCTACCGCCCCGGAGTCGTGATCGAGCAGCTGCTCGAGACGGGTTCGCAGGTCGAGGTGAGGGGGCGGAACCTCGACGGCGCCGAGAGTTTCCAGCAGCGTGCCGACAAGGTCTTCGTGGCCTGCGGCGTGCTCTCCACCGCACGCATGCTGCTCGCTTCGCTCGAGGCGTACGACCAGCCGATCCACGCGCTCGACAACTGCTATTTCCTGATGCCCTTGTTGCGCTACCGAGGCCGGCCTGACGCGATCCGCGAGAGGCTTCACACCCTGGCCCAGGTGTTCATCGAGGTCGCCGATCCCGCGATCGGGGCGCACAGCGCGCATCTGCAGGTGTACACGTACAACGAGCTTTACCTTGAGGAATTGGCGCGGATGATGGGTCCGCTGCGCGGCGCGCTGCCGATGATCCGGGGCGGCGTCCTGGGCCGCCTGCTCTTGATCCAGGGCTACCTGCATTCGGACCTGTCCGGCGGCATCCGGATCGCGCTCAGGCGCGGAAGCAGCGGGGCTTCACCGAGCCTGGATCTCCAG
>JBGPEO010000191.1:0-4411 GCA_041482895.1 Candidatus Dormibacteraceae bacterium
CAGGGCGAGGACGTGGTCGCCGGCGTGCGCGACACCGAGCCGATCAAGGCGCTCAAGCGCCACATGCCCAAGGTCTACGCCGAGTTCGAGGGTTACGCGCGCAAGCTCGAGAAGCACTACCGCGACGTGCAGGACCTCGAGTTCACCATCGAGCGCGGCAAGCTCTGGATGCTGCAGACGCGCTCGGCCAAGCGCACGGGCGAGGCCGCGGTGAACATCGCGGTCGACATGGTCGGCGAGCGGCTGATCACCAAGAAGGAGGCCGTCGCCCGCGTCGAGCCTCGCCAGCTCGAGCAGCTCCTGTTCCCCCGCGTCGACCCCAACGCCAAGATTCAGCCGCTGGCGAGGGGCGTGCCCGCCTCACCCGGCGCCGCGTCCGGCGGGGCCGTATTCGACGCCGACACCGCGGTGGAATGGGGCAAGGCCGGCAAGGCCGTGATCCTGGTCCGGGTCGAGACCAACCCCAACGATGTGCACGGCATGGTCGAGGCGAAGGGCATCCTGACCCAGACCGGCGGCACCGCCAGCCACGCGGCGCTCGTCGCGCGCGGGATGGGCCGGCCGTGTGTTGTGGGCGCGAGCTCGATCGACGTCGACGTCCGGAAGCGCATGTTCTCGGCCAACGGCACGACGATCAAAGAGGGCGAGCAGATCACCATCGACGGCACCACCGGCGACGTGTATGTCGGCACCGTGCCGACGATCGAGGCACAGTCCCTCAACAAGCATCGCGCCGCCAGCGCGATCCTCAGGTGGGCCGACGAGTTCCGCCGCCTCCAGGTGTGGGCGAACGCGGACTATCCGCGCGACGCGATCAAGGCCCGTGAGAACGGCGCGCAGGGCGTGGGGCTGTGCCGCACCGAGCACATGTTCATGGAGCTGGATCGACTGCCGATCGTGCAGGCCATGATCATGGCCACCACGACCGAGGAGCGCGAGAAGCAGCTCGACCTGCTGCTGCCGATCCAGCGGGGAGACTTTGAGGGCATCTTCAAGGCGATGGCCGGCCTCCCGGTGATCATCCGGCTCATCGACCCTCCGCTCCACGAGTTCCTGCCCAGCCTCGAAGAGCTCATCCGCGAGACGACCGAGCTCAAGGTCAGCGGCAAGAACGCCGCGCGCTTGAAGAGGCTCGTGTAGGTCATGGCCCGCGTCGAGCAGCTGCACGAAGCGAACCCGATGCTGGGCCTGCGCGGAGTCCGGTTGTCGATCCTCTACCCCGAGATACCGCGCATGCAGGTGCGCGCGATCATGGAGGCGGCCTGCAACCTCCGCAAGAAGAAGATCGATGCGCGGCCGGAGATCATGATCCCGCTCGCGGGCACGCTGGCCGAGATGAAGGCCATGCACGCCGAGCTCAAGCCGGTGGCCGACGCGGTTCAGAAGGAGAAGGGCGCGCGGGTGCCGTACAAGTTCGGCACCATGATCGAGATCCCGCGTGCCGCGCTCACGGCGGGCGAGATAGCGACGGTCGCGGAGTTCTTCTCTTTCGGCACCAACGACCTCACGCAGATGACATTCGGCTACTCACGCGACGACGCCGAGCGCCACTTCATCGTGAGATACCTCGAAAACAAGATCCTGCCGCGCAACCCGTTCGAGACGATCGACGAGAACGGAGTCGGGCGTCTGATGGCGATGGCCGTCACCGAAGGCCGCAAGACCCGTCCCAAGATGGAGATCGGGATCTGCGGCGAGCATGGGGGAGACCCCGACTCGATCCACCTCTGCCACTCACTCGGCCTGAACTACGTCTCATGCAGCCCATTCCGAGTCCCAGTAGCGCGCCTGGCAGCAGCGCAAGCCGCCATCGGAGACACGAGCAAAGACAAATAGATCCTCCCTCCCCCGCAGGGGGGAGGGTCGGGGTGGGGGGGCTTACTTAGGCTTGTGGCCTCGCATTGTCTTGAGATCCGGCTTGTTTTTCCCTAGGTATTCGCCCAGGCCGCCATTCGGCGCCAGCACGTAGAACCCGCCTCGCTTTCCCCCCGCTAGATACAGGCCGCCGATCACCTCGAGGATGAGAGCGCTCACCGCGAAAGCCCAGTGGGCGTTCGCCACCTTGACCGCAACCACGACCACAAAGCCCAGCGCCATGATCAGCGCGCCGAGCTGCAGTCTCTTGCGATCGGTCACCTCCACTAGAGACGGCTTGGATCCCGACTCCGGGATCCAGATCCTCCGAGCCCAGAGGTCGGGCGGCACCTTGCTGCGGTCAAGCCTTGCGCTGCCCATCGTTGATCGTCACATTAGCGGGGACATGGTCGTCAACGTTTGTCCCGCGGCGACAACATCCGCGCCTCCAGACCGCGTCTGGCGCGTGCTCACCACTCCCGAGCGCTTCAGCGAGTGGAACGACGCGATGTTCGTTTCAGCCGAGCCGCCTGGGCCGGTCAAGCCCGGCCAGACCCTCCACTTCACAACGCAGGCGTTCGGTCGCACCTGGCCGGTGACGATCGAGGTGCCCGACCTGGATCCGCAGTCCAGATGGATCGATCTTCGCGTGCAGCTGCCGTTCGGAGTCGTCAACCAGGAGCACGTCACCCTCACTCAGACGAAGGAAGGTGGAACGCTCGTCCGTTTCAATTGAGACTTCCACCTCCCGCCCGGGTGGCGGGGCAGCCTCCTCGCGTTGCTGCTGGGACGTGAGCTGCGCCGCGGACCGGAAGAATCGCTCCAAGCCTTGATAAAAGCCGCAGAACTCATCCCCTCTCCCCCTCGGGGAGCGATCAGTTAGTCCCACCCTTATCGCCGCTTGCGCGCAGGGCTAGGGTGCGATCAGTAGGTCACATCCTTAACGCCGCTTGCGCGCAGGGGCTTAAACGCGAAAAGGCCTAATGCGGCCCCCTCGAGTCGGCTTCTCGGGACTGCCGCCACCTCTCCTCCGCCTCCGCCGTATCGCCACGCAGCTCGGCAACCTTGGCCATCGCCCGCCACGTCCATCCCGGCAGCTGCCGGTCGCCCAGCTCCTCCGCGATCCGGATCGCATAGCGCAGGTCGTCCTCGGCCTCCTCGAGCCTGCCAAGCTCGCGCTTCGCGATGCCGCGCGCGGCGCGTGCGTCGGCCATCTCCCAGCGAGCACCCAGCTCGGAGAAGATGGCGATGCCGCGGTCGAACCATGGCAGCGCCTCCTCGTGGCGGCCCAGGTCGTCCAGCACTCGACCCCTCTGCACCGATGTGTTCCCGACGCTGAACTGATCGCCCGTCTCCTCCGCAAGCGCGCTCGCCTCATCGATCAGCTTCAGCGCTCCATCGCGGTCCCCCATCTCGGTCCGGTTGATCGAAAGCGCTGTCAGGGCGCGCACGCGGGCCCAGTGATCTTTGGGGCCGACCAGGTCGAGCGCCCGCCTCCAGATCACCTCTGCCTCGTCGTACCGCTCGCGCGTCCACGGCACCCAGCCCGCGAACAGCAGAGTCCTCACGATGGCCATCGAATCCCCCGTCGTCTCCGCGGCGCGCAGCGAACGATCCAGCAGCTTCTCCGCCTTGTCCACGTCGGCCTCGAAGTTGATCGCGATGTCCCCCAGGAAGCGGAGTGCCAGCGCCAGCGCGAACGGATCGTCGTGAGCCTCCGCCAGCGTCACGGCGCGTTCCAGGGCCTCGGTCGCCAGCCGGTACTCGCCCAGCCAGTAGCGCGCCTCGCCCAGGCCCGCCAGCGACCGGGCCTCGCGCACTCCCCAGCCGCTTTCGCGTCCCGACATGATGAGCGAGCGATCGTAACGATCGATCGCCGAGCGGATCTCCATCCGCCTCCGGGCGCGATCACCCGCGACCAGCAGGGCGTCCGCCGCCCGCTCAGGAGCCTCCCGGTCGTTCGGGTCCAGATCGAGCGAAGCTCGCGCCGCCAGCTCGTAATGGTCCGCTGCCAGCGAGCGATGCCCCTTTTCCATCAGGTACTCGGCGACGAGGTTGTGCAGGCGCAGCCGTTCTCGCTTGGGGAGGCTCGCGTAAGCGACGTCCTTGAGCGTCGCGTGGCGCATTCGCCACACAAGGTTGTCGTGCACGATGACCTCCGCCTCCTCGAGCTCCTGGAGCTCTTCGATGGTTGCGGCATCGTCGATGACAGCCAGCTCTTCCAGATCGAAGGCATACATGAAGACCGACGCGCGCCGGGCGAGGTCCCGCAGCCTCGCCGGCAGGGCGTCGAGGCGAGCGCTGACCACCGCCTGCACGGTCGGAGGAATCGACGTGTGCGCGCCCGAAGCGGCGCCGGCGCCGTTCGTCATGAGCATGCCGGTCGTCTCGATGATGAAGAACGGGTTTCCGCCGGCGCGCTCCGCGATCTCCATCGCCTGCGAGTCGGCGATGTGGCCCGCCCCGGCGTGGCGGACCAGGTGGATCGAGTCCTCCGCCGACAGCGGATCGAGCCGGAGCAGCACCGCATTTCCGGTGGTCGATCCCCAGCTCGGCC
>JBGPEO010000192.1:0-4349 GCA_041482895.1 Candidatus Dormibacteraceae bacterium
GAGCCACCGGTGTCGCTGCCGACCGCCCAATCGCACATCCCGGCCGCCACGGCTACCGCCGAGCCACCGGATGAGCCGCCGGCCACGCGGGACGGATCGTGCGGGTTGCGCACGGTCCCGTAGTGGATGTTGGCGCTGGTCACGCCGAATGCAAACTCGTGCAGGTTGGTCTTGCCGGCTATGACACAGCCTTGTCTGCGGATGCGCTCGATCACCGGCGCGTCGTGTTCCGCCGGCACGTTGGGAAGGATGATCCCGCCGGCGGTCGTGACCATGCCGGCAACGTCGACCAGGTCTTTGACCGCGACGACGACCCCGGCGGCGTCCTCGGACGAGATCGAGATAAAGGCACGCAGCTCGGCGCGCGCCTCGATTCTGCTGCGTGCCTCGCGGAGCTCCATGAGCCAATTCTCAGGTGTCAGCAGGTCCAGTCGCGTTATCCTCCCGCCATGCCAACCACCGGCGCGATCAGCGCGGCGATTGCCTGGAGCAAGGTCGACGTGCTGACCCCGTCTCAAAGGCTCACGGCCGAAATCCAGATCCGAGGGCGGCTGCGGGACACGATCAACGATCCCGAGCCGGTGTTTCACCTCCGCAACGTCAGCGCCGAGCCGCTGATTCCCGGCGCCGTCTCGCTGAACGGGGTGCCGGAGGGCCTTTTCAGCAAGGCCTATGTGGGCGGAATCCGAACGATCGAACCGGAGCCGCCTCCCCCGGATCAGATCATCGAGATGATCCGGCGCTACATCATGTTCCAGGCGAACACGTTCCTGGTCACAGGGGCGGTCGAGTTCCCGAAGGCGACCGAACCGGCCATGCACAACGAGATCCTCATGAAGTCGCGGTTCTTCCCGGTGCTGGACGCCACGGTCACGATCTTTGGCGTGAGCGCCAAGAGCTGGACGCAGCCCGTGATCATGGTCAACCGGGACCTGATGGTCGGCCTCTACCTGGGCTAGGAGGCTCGCTTAAGCCGGCTTTGCTCCAAACGCACGCTTGATCCCCGACCACAGGACCTGGAAGAACAGGCTCAGGGCGTTGACCGGCTTCGCGGTGACGACCTGGGGCGGCGCGCTTGCCGTGTCGCCTGAGCCGCCCGAGGTGCCACCGCCGGCGCCTGAAGCAGGCTGGCCCGCCTCCACGTTCGCCTTGATGCAGGCGGCCATGTCGTTGACGATCCGGCGGGAGACGTCTTCCATCACCCCGCGGCCGAACTGAGCCACCCGCCCGGCCACGTTGTAGTCCGTCACGATCTTGACCGTCGATCCGGCGCCGTCGGCCTCCACGCTCATCAGCGCCTTGGCCCTGGCGGATCCCGGCCCGGTCGTCTCCCGTCCCTCTGCCTCTAGGGTGGCCGTGTGCTGCGTGTCGTTGCGGTCGACGATCTTTGCGGTGCCGCTGTAGGCGACAGTGATCGGGCCAACCTTGATCTTGACCTTGCCTTTGAACGTGGTCGGATCCACGACTTCAGACAGCTCCGCGCCCGGAACGCAGCCCACGACTTTGTTCACGTCGATCAGGTACGCGAACACGGTGTCAGGCGGCGCGCCGACGCTGAAGGAATTTTCTAGTTGCATTTCGCCGCTAAAAGTAGCGCAATGTAGGGGTTCGCTTTCAGCTCGCCTGGTTGACCGACACGGTCCCGGGCGCCGCCGCCCCCTGGGGTAATTAGGAGAGGAGCGTATGAAGCACAAGGTAGCGACCACTGTCAACGGCCACCCGCACGAGCATGAGGTCGAGCCCCGGCTTCTTCTCGTGCACTATCTGCGCGACGTCGTCGGCCTCACCGGCACCCACATCGGGTGTGACACAAGCCAGTGCGGCGCGTGCACGATCCTCGTCGACGGCAAGGCGGTCAAGAGCTGCACGATGTTCGCCGTCCAGGCTGAGGGCAAGAATCTCACCACGATCGAGGGCATGGCCAAGGACGGGGAGCTCCACCCGCTCCAGCAAGCGTTCTGGGACGAGCACGGTCTCCAGTGCGGCTACTGCACGCCCGGCTTCATCATGGCCGCGGCCTACCTCCTCGAGCAAAACCCGAACCCGACCGAAGATGAGATCCGCAGGGGCCTCGAAGGCAACCTCTGCCGGTGCACGGGCTACGTGAACATCGTCAAGTCTGTCCAGGCCGCGGCGAAGACCATGGGCGGCGCCAGGGCCAAACCCGCGGGCCAGCACGCCGTCACAGCCGGGGGGGAGTAGGCATGGCCGTCACGACGATGATCGGAGCCAAGATCCACCGCCGCGAAGACCCGCGCCTTGTGAGCGGCGAGGGGCGCTACGTGGACGACTTCACCCGGCCCGGGATGGTTTTCCTCGCGGTTGTCCGAAGCCCGTTCGCCCACGCCCTGGTCAAGAGCATTGACATCACCCACGCGACCAAGGCGCCTGGGGTGGTTGCCGTCTACACCCACAAGGATTTCGCCAAGGTGCTCTCAGGGACCATGCCCGTCACCCCATCCTTCGTGGCGGAGAAGAAGCAGATCCCGCCCAGGTTTCCGATCGCGGAAAAAGAGGTCGTGTACCAGGGCGAACCCGTCGCGGTGGTACTGGCCGAGACGAAGTACCAGGCGTCCGACGCATCCAACCTGATCGATGTCGAGTACGAGCAGCTTCCGGCTGTGATGGACCTCGACAAAGCCCTCGAGGCCAAGAGTCCGAAGGTCCACTCGGGCGGACCCGACAATCTCGGATGGGACCTCACCTACATCCCGGATGACCCGGCGGTCATGAAAGAGGCCGATGTCGTCATCAAAGCGCGCATCCTCCAGCAGCGGCTGGCGCCAACCTCGATGGAGACCCGCGGCGTGCTTGCCGAGTACTCCAAGCCGGACGGCACCCTGACCGTGTGGATGTCGAGCCAGAGCCCGCACTTCGTGCGGCTGTTCCTTGGCGGCGCGATGGGGATACCTGAAAACCGGCTCCGGGTCATCTCTCCCGACGTGGGCGGAGGCTTCGGCGCCAAGATCAGCCCGTATTCAGAAGACTGGCTGGTCCCCGCGGCGGCAAAGCTGAGCGGCCGTCCGGTGAAGTGGATCGAGTCGCGCACCGAATCGCTGCTGACCACCACCCACGGCCGAGGCCAGGTCTTCGAGGTCGAGGCCGGAGCCAAGAAAGACGGGACCCTGGTCTTCATCAAGGCGACCCAGTACCTGGACATCGGTGCATACATGGGCACGTTCGCGGCGTTCCAGGCATGCGCATGCTTGCTCGCCGGCGGCGCTTACAACTGGAAGCATGTGGCGGCGCGTACGGTCGGCGTTCTGACCAACAGGGTCCCGACCGATCCTTACCGAGGCGCCGGTCGGCCAGAGGCGACCCACCTGTGTGAGCGGGCGATCGACCTGCTCGCGGGCGAGCTGAAGATGGATCCGGCTGAGCTGCGCCGCAAGAACTTCATCACGACCTTCCCGCACACCAATCACTTCGGGCTGGTCTTCGACTCGGGCGCCTATGAGAAGGCGATGGACATGGCCATGGAGATTGCGGGTTACGAGAAGCTTCGCAAGGAGCAGGAAGAAGGCCGCAAGAAAGGCAAGTACCTCGGCATAGGAATGTCGAGTTGGATCGAGATCTGCGGCTTCGGGCCGAGCGCGGCCACCGCGCCCGCGACCGGAGGCATAGCGCTGGTCGAATCGGCGCAGGTTCGTGTGTTTCCGACCGGCTCCGTCGCGGTCTACGTCGGTACCCATTCGCACGGCCAGGGCCACGACACCACGTTCCCCCAGATCGTCGCCGACACTCTCGGTGTGCCCTACGACTCCATCGAGTTGAGGCACGGCGACACCGCTGAGGGGCCGGCCTTCGGCTATGGAACCTACGGCAGTCGCTCGCTGGCGGTGGGCGGCATGGCCGTGCACAAGGCGAGCAAGAAGGTCGTCGACAAGGCACGCAAGATCGACCTGCGCAGCGAGCCCATGCTGCCCAACCTGCGCCAGGACGCGCAGTCCGCCGACCTGCCCGAGGGCGACCTCGACGCCGATCTCGACCCCGAGACCCTGCACCTGGGCGCGCAGAAGCTCGCCGCCGCCGCGCACGCCGAGCGCATGAACGACCCCGAGGCGACCTACGCGGTGCTGCTGGAGAGCCTGGGTGAGACCGCGTTCGGCAAGTGGAAGATGTGAGCCGGGCCCGGCGTTGACGCAGGCGTGAAGCGCTTCGTCGTGCAGTGGGGGCCGGTGGTCGCGTACATGGCGGCCATCTTCGTGATGTCGTCGATCCCGGGCACCCAGGTGCCACTCCCGGGGCTGTGGCGCTACGACAAGGTCATGCACGCGCTCGCCTTCGCCGGCCTGGGCGCGGTCACCTTTCGCGCCACCCGCCACCTGCCGCTCGCCGTCGGTATCGCC
>JBGPEO010000193.1:0-4303 GCA_041482895.1 Candidatus Dormibacteraceae bacterium
AGCGCTGGACCGTTGGGCCGACCCGGCGAGCGATGGTCTCGCCCGCCGGGTCGGCCGCCACGAGGTGCGCAGGAGAAATGAACGCCGCTACAGACCCGGGCACACGCGTTGACCCGCGGACCCATTGGTTATATCGACGGTCCCCCGCGAGTGCCTGCGGCGCGAGGCTGTTATCTGAGGCCGGCCAGTGCCGTGTAGACCGCGATGCCGGCCGTCGCGCCGATGGTGAGCGCCACGGCGATCGCGTAGCCGCCGCGGAGCCGGTAGCGCGTCGGCAGGCCCCGGGCGAGCAGGTAGAGGAACCCGAGCACGATCGGCAGGAGCAGCGCGTTCATCACCTGCACGCCGACCGACAGCGCGACAAGATTCGCGCCGGACGCCACGACGAGGCCAGCGGCTGCGAGCGAGACAGTGTAGGCGCCGTAGAACCACGGCGCTTCCCGCGGCGAGTGCTCGAGCGAGTGCTTCACGCCGAGAACCTCACCGAGCGTGCGGGCCGCCGTCAGCGTCACCACGATTGTGGCCACCAGCGCGGAGCCGCTCATACCGAGCCCGAACAGGAGCCGACCCGCAGTACTGCCGAGAAAGGGCGTGAGTGACTCGGCGATCTGCTGGACGGTTTCGAGCGGCGCGTTGCCGCCGGACCTGCCCAGTGTCGCCGCTGTCGCGATAAGCACCGCGGACATGATGACCTGTGTCACGACCGCGCCTATCGCAGTATCCCACCGCGCGGCGGGCAGATCGTCGACTGTCAGGCGCTTCTCGACGACCGCCGATTGCTGGTAGAAGACCATCCACGGCATGATCACCGCGCCGATGTTGGCGGCGACCAGGTAGAGGTAGGCCTCGTCGCGCCAAGGGATGCGCACGGCTTCCGCCGCGATCCGGTTGGTGTCGGGCTGCGCGAGCCACGCGACCACGAGGAAGACCAGCTCGAAGGCGCCCACCGCCATCGCGATGCGCTCGACTGTCAGATACGAGCCCGTGTACGCCATCAGCGTCAGCCCGCCCACGACGATGATCATCATGAACCACGCCGGAACGCCGAACAGCAACCCGACGCCCGCGAGCCCGGAGAGCTCGCTCAGCAGCGCGCCCACGCAGGCGAGCGCCAGCGTGCCGACCGAGACCCAAGCCCAGGCGGCGCCGTACTGTTCGCGGATCAGCTCCCCGTGGCCCTTGCCGCTGACGATGCCGATCCGCACCGTCAGCTCCTGCACGACGTACAGGATCGGCACCAGGACGACTTGCAGCAGGAGTAACCGGTAACCCCAGCGTGCCCCGCTCTGGGCAGCCGTGATCACGCTGCCGGCGTCGGTGTCGGCCAGCATCACGACCAGGCCGGGCCCGGTCACAGCGAGGAAGCGGCCCCACGACAGGGAGCGCACGTCAGCGCCAACGCCACAGCGACGCGAACGCTAGGAGGATTGCTTCCGCTAGCCCTGTCCGGCCCACCAAGCGGACGAACCCAGCTGGTGAGGGAGCGGCAACGGGAGCACTGCCGGTCCCGGTCGCCATCAGGAACGGCACCAGCACGTGCGCACGACTGCCGCCGTGGAAATCCTGAAGATCGAGGGCGTAATCCTCGACCTGCCAACGATCGGTCCGCTCGAAAGCGGTTGCCCCGCTCTTGAATTCCATGGCGCCGATCATCCTGGGGCTGAGGAGTACTGTGTCAATGCAACGCTGACGCCGGGGGATCGTGTATTCGACCGGGAGCATCAAATCGCCACCAGTCGGGATCTGCCGCAGCACCTCCTGCACGGCGTGTTCGACGATCTCGAGCTCGATTTGCCAAGCAGTGGTTTGGTCCAGGAACTGGCGCTTGAAGCCGGCGCTGGCTGCCCCGATGGCCAGTGGCCCAAGCATCTCCAGGAGCTTGGTGCGGTTGAAGACCCTTAGGCGGGTCTGCACCCACGCACCAGGATAACTAGCGGGGCCGGCCCCTGCCGCGTTGTCCGGAGAGCGTGTCCTCATCGCCAGCGAGCACTATACAGGTGCCCGCCTCGCCGGGTTCTCAATAACCCTCCAGTCTTCGTGTTGCGCGTAGGTCCGTCAATGCGCCGCCCGCTCTACACGTCTGCTTTAATCAGAAAGAAAAGATTAAGTCACCACGTGGACTGCATCGGACCAGTCGCGGGTGGCTCGGAGATCCCCATCCGCGGACACGAAGAGCGCGCTCGCGCCGTACCGTGCCAGGAGTGCGGCCGCGGGCTCCCCGGTGAGCATGACGACCTTCGTGAACGCGTCGGCCACCATGCAGGACGGGGCGCGGACCGTGGCTCCGCGGATGCCACGTGCCGGCTCCCGCGTGCCAGGGTCGATGACTGCTGAATGCTTCACCTCCGACGACTCGAAGGGGTCGATGCGGCCGCCGCTCGAGGCGAGCGCCGTATTCATCAGTTCGATCCGACAGAGCTCCCGTCCCGGATGGCGCGGATCGCGTACAAGAACCACCGAGGCCTCTTCTCCGAACACGGCAAGATCGCCGCCGGCATTGACCAGGCCATGCGGGATACCCGAGGTTCGGAGACACGCGACGGCGCGATCGACCGCGAAACCCTTGGCGATGCCGCCCAGGTCGATCCTGACGCCGGAACGGCCGAAGCGGACGCAGTGGCTGGCCAGCAACTCGATGTTGGAATGGGGCGGTGAGGCCGAGCGCGGCGAGTGCGGGCCGAGCGCGATGTCGAATACCCCGGCGGTGGCCTCGTGCAGCTCACACGCCGTGCGAAGGACCTGATGGGTCCAGGGATGCACGCGCACTGCACCCATCGACGCCTCCCGGTTGAGCCGGCCCACGTCGCTGTCGGGCTCGTGGGCGCTCATCAGGCGGTGCACCTCCGCCACGGCCTCGAACGCGCCCTCGATGGCGGCGTCGAGATCGGCCCGCGGGGCCCCGCCAGCCGAGATCTCCACGAAGGTGCCGAGCAGAGGCCGTGCCCGGCGCGCGCTATCGGAGGCAGGTCTCATAGAAGGCCAGGATCCGTTTGACGCCCTCCGTTACATGGTAGGACGACAGGGTGGCGCCGGAGATGTTGCGGATATCCTTGTCGATTGCGACCGCATCTCGACCGGTCTTGCCGACGAACTGGCGAAGCCAGCTGTGGCTCGTGATCTCGCTGCCGTAGGATTCCCGATATTCGAGGACCTCGATCCCCTTGACCCGCCCATCCGGCTCGAGCGCAACCGAGTAGTCGATGACGAGGTGCTTGCCGATCACGTAGTCGACGACAAAGAAGCCAAGCAGGCGGCCATCAGCCTGCGCTCTCCAGACCTGTTGGCCACGCGCCCGCACCTTCTGCCCCGAGAGCCGCTCGATCGCCGCGACGTCGGAGGGCCGGAAGATGACGTGCGCCTCGACGAACTGGGTCGCCGCTGGGAAGGCCAACCGCTGGGCCTCCTCGACCGTTAGATAGCGGGTTGCATAGGCCGCCGGAGCGATCGACATGACGATCGCTGCCGGCACTGTCCAGGTGACCCAATCGGCGCCGGAGGAGCGTGGCATCAGAAGAAGAAGCCGACTCCACCCAACACATAGTCGCACTTGCAGCCGCCCGGCTGGCGATCGAGCACGTTCTGGTACGTGAGCTTGAGGACGAGTTTCTTTCCTGGGAAGAGCGCAAAGCCCATGGCTTGGATCTGCTGCTGCCCGGAGCCGGTGGGCGTGTTTTCATCCGTGCCGCGGAATCCGCTCGTTTGCAGATTCTGGTACGTGTAGCGATAGAAAGGGACGAGTTCCCACTCGGTACCCAGAGCCCGGCCGAGCCCGAAGTGATAGGCGATCTCGCCAGACAGCCCCCACATGGTCCGGCCGACGTTGTCCGTGGGATCGCTGTTATTGTTGGCGCGCAGGTAGGCTGGGCTCCCGAAGAAGCCCTGGACGTACTCGCCGCGGAACTCGAAGCCGGTCTCAGGCATCCGGTAGCGGAGCTCGGAGTCGACCAGCGTGAGGCTCGACCGCTTGAGTGTCGTGCCCGTGTCGGAGTAGGCACCGCGGGGTGTCGTGCTCGGCGTGTAGTAGACGCTCGTGCTGCCGGCGAGTCCTGGAACGAAGGGCGGGGTGTAGCTCAGCCGCACCGCGGTCGCGAGGACATTGCTGAGCTGCCGAAAGTCTCCGAGGGGCGGTCTCGCGAGGGCAAGGGCGGTCTTTCCGGTGATGCCCGCGGCGTAGCCCTCGGGAAACGGCGGCACGGAGTTGCCGTCCGTCCTGGCGTCGAACCCGGACCCGAAGTCCTCGAGGCTGCTGCTGACCTGGACCTGGTAGTGCAGGTCGTCGACGATCTTGCCATAGACGCTCATC
>JBGPEO010000194.1:0-4260 GCA_041482895.1 Candidatus Dormibacteraceae bacterium
CACGAAGCGTGGAGACCATTTTTTGAAAGCTTGGTACTGGAGCGGGAGACGGGCTTCGAACCCGCTACCTCGACCTTGGCAAGGTCGCGCTCTACCAAGTGAGCTACTCCCGCTCGGCCAGAGGACAGATCATACCCTGGCCCGTCTGACCGGCAGCTACGCCCCCTTTACCGCCCTGCAGTGCGTGAACCTTCGCCCCCACCTGTCGCGCAGCCTGTTCACCCTCATCGCCGATTCGTGGAGCGCCTCCCGATCCAGCCGTCCCGACAGGACTGCCGCCCGGACCGCCGCGAACGCTTGCGCCTCGTAGGCGGGGTCGCCATTGCTGAGGAGCACCAGGTCGTTGCCCGCAGCCAGCGCGAGCACGGTGGCTTCCGGCAGCGAGTACCGGTCGCTTATGCCGGCCATGCTCACCGAATCCGAGACGATCACCCCGCCGAAGCCGAGTTGCGAGCGAAGGCGCCCGACCACAGGCGCCGAGAACATGGCCGGCACGCTCCCGCCCCCAAGCCCCGGCACGTAGACGGCTGTCGTCATGACCGCATCGGCGCCCGCGGCAATCCCCGCCGCAAAAGCCGGCATCTGGACGCGTTCCCATTGAGCCTCGGATTCCGGATCGGTCGGAATCGCGATGTGCGGGTCGCCCGCTGCTCCGCCAAGTCCAGGGAAGTGCTTCAGCGTGGCCCCCACTCCGCCGTCGTGCAGCCCCTGCACGGCCGCGCCCACGAGCGGAGCCACGTGAGCAGCGCTGGAACCGAACGATCGATCGAGGATGACCTGGTCGCGAGGATTGGTCCGAACGTCCGCCACGGGCGCCAGGTCGAGGCCTACGCCGAGCTGATGCAGTCCCGCAGCCGACGCGCGTTCGACAGCCCGCACGTGATCAGGGCCGCCGGAACCAACCACGAGCTGGGACGGAGGCGCGAAGTCTGCCTCGACGCGGTTCACCTGCCCTCCCTCCTGGTCGAGCATGACGAGAATGGGATGGTCGAGACACGCGCTCGAGTCCAACGCCTGAAGGCTGTCAGTCAGCGTTTTCAGACCGGCCGGATCGCCGAAGTTCGAGGTGAACAGCAGCACGCTTCCGATACGGCCGTCGTCCAGCAAAGAGCCCAGCTCGGGCGAGATGCCGGGACCTCGCCACGAGACAGCGAGCACAGAGCCGACGTCCTCCTGCAAGCTGCCGAGGTCCGGCACGGAATTGGACACCGGGACGGGAGTCACGGCGGCGGGAGTCGCGGAGTTGGGTAAGCGTGGCGCCGCGACCGGCTCCTGCGTCGTGATTGGCCTGGCGCCCAGCATGACGCCCGCGATAACCGTGCCGATCACGGCAGAGGCGATCAGATGATGACCCTGACCCCGACTCACCGCGGGTGAGTCTAGACCAGGCTTCCCTCCGCCTCGAAGATCTCTTCGATCCGGCGCTTGAACGTCCGCGCCAGAGAGAACGCGAGGGGCAGGCTCGGGTCGTACTTGCCCGTCTCGATCGCGTTGACGGTTTGCCTCGAAACCCCGAGCTTGGCCGCGAGCTCAGCCTGGGACCAGGCCAGTTCAGCCCGCAGGACTCGCAGCCTGTTCTTCACCGATACCGCCAGGTGAAAATGGCCGCACCGATCCCATACAGCAAGGCAATCAGCAGTAGGACATAGGTCCAGTTCAGGTGCGGCAATCCGGCGCCTTCCAGGAATCCATAACCGAAGGTGATGAGCGCGGTCGAACCCAGTGCGAAACCAAACGCCTGCATCTGGATGCGCTTCTGCATCTCGTCCAGCCGGGCCAGCGCACGCAAGAAAAGCCAGATCACGAAGGCTGCCGGCGCCATGGGCAGCACCACGACGTAGTAGCGCCAACCGGCCTCAGGATTGGCCTGCACGACCACGACCGAGCCCACCAGCACCATGAGGTAGGCCAGCATCGCGAGCCCGAACTCGATCTGCGTGCGGTAGGTGACCCACGTCGAGGAGACCGCAACCTGTTGGACCAGGTTGGGCGGCGAGGCGAAAGCGACCGGCTCGGGAGCCTCCGTCCTCAAGAATGGCGACGCCGGGTGGGTCGACTGAGGATCGATCGGTGCTTCGGTTGGGTTGGGGCTCGGAGTCTGCTCAGTCATCATCATGAATAGTAAAGCGCGCTTGCCAATATGTCAAGCGTCCTTGTCTTGAGTGTCTTCCGGCTCGAGTGAAGGATGGGCAGCGTGCTTCGCCTTGTTTTTCGACTGGCCATGGCCCTGCGCATTCCCGTTGTCACCCTGCTCATCCGCCTTGTCGCCCTGCTCCTGGGTGCTCGAGGCCACCGGTGTCGAATGAAGCCTGTGGTAGA
This sequence comes from Candidatus Dormibacteraceae bacterium, assembly GCA_041482895.1. Lineage (GTDB taxonomy): Bacteria > Chloroflexota > Dormibacteria > Dormibacterales > Dormibacteraceae > Palsa-870. The sequence goes on from JBGPEO010000194.1 coordinate 2,320, forward strand.
CGACGCCACCGGCGATGGCTCCAAAGATCAGAGCGCTCGCGACCAGCATCGCGCCGACCATGCCAAGACGGCCGAAGACGCCCTTCACCACGTCATTACGAACAACCAACGCAGGCGGTGCGCACTACGGTCCCTTTGCGTCCTCAGCTAGTCAAGAAGGGTGACGCCGCCCGGACGCTAGATCTGCGCGGCGAACCGGTCCACGTAATTGACATCGCCGAGCTTCTTCAAGATCGCGAGGCCGGCATCGGTCTCGCCGCTATCGCCGGTGAACAGGCCTCGTTCCGCGCGCGCCCGGCCGACGCTGGGCAGGGCGCCCGCCCGTTCCCAGATGGCGAGGGCGGCCGATAGCTCTGCGGGGTCGCGCTTCGCGAGTCCAAGCGCACGCCTGGTCTGAGCTTCCAGGAGGGGAAGCTTCTGGTCCAGCGCACGAGCGAGCAGTGTGTGCAGAAAGTCGGGAGGTAGGTCCGCTCGCAGGTCCGCGGCGAAGGCGAGGCGCCTCTCCACCATTTCGGAGGGATACGTCGGAAAAAGCCCGGGGTCGTCACCGGTGAAGCCGATATCCCCATTGACGTGAGCCGCCAGCCTCGCGTGGCCGTGCTCGGCCGGAAAGCGCGCGATGATCGACATGATCGCCTCGGATGCGGCGCTTGTCAGCCGCGCGTCACCTCTGGCTCGCCCGATGTCGAGGCCGGCCACAAACCCTCGCAATCCATACCCGGCTGCGTGGCGGCCCGCGTCGTTCCAGGCTTCGAGCGCGCGGTAGAACGTGGCCACGGCTTCGTCCCAGCGGCCCAGCATCATCAACGTGAGGGTCCGCCACGCGAACAGGTGCAAGGCCGGGTATGGCGCCTGGCCCGGAAGGAGTCTCGCGACCATCGCGGCCGAATCAGCCTCAACCGTGGCCAGGTCGCCCATGAGATACGACATCCAGGCGACCATCGCGTGGGCATCGAGGCGCTCATAGAATCCGAGCCTTTCCTCGAATGCCAGGCGCTGGTGTGCGGAATCGAGGGCGGCCGGCCAGTCGAACCGCGTTGCCGCACCACCGGCGAGGGCATCAAGGGCGACGCTCGCCAGGTCGGGGTCGTCGAGCTCGGCCGCGATTGCGGACGCGCGGCGAGCGCTCTCCTCCGACCTGGCGTTGTCCTCGGGACTCGGATCGGCGTCGGTCCGCAGCCAGAACGGATAGAAGGCGTCGGAGGCAAGGAATCGCCCGATCGACCGAGGGTCGTGGGCCTTCTCGAGCAACGTCCAACCGCGCATACGCAGGTCGTTCATCTCGGCCGGTGACATGCGCCCTCCGACCGAGCCCTGCCAGCGAGTCGCCACGAGAAGGATGCCGGCGAGCGCCCGAAGCTGGTCGTCGACGGGCGCATTGCCGCTGCTGTAGAGCTCCAGAGCCATGCGGTATTCCTCGAGGCCGGAGTCCCCGGCCGTGAGGTCACCGATGCGTTCGTGCAGTCGCGGCAGCTGGGCAGGCTCGACATAGTCGAAGGCTCCCCGGATGTGACGCACAGCCTCGAGGGTGGCGCCGGCGGCGCCGGCGACGTCCGCCGCCTTCAAGAGCCACCGGCCGGCGGCTTCCTTGGCCCGTCCGGTAGCCTCGGAGCCCGGTTCCAGCGCGGCGCTGAGCACGGCCGCCTCCCGGTAATGGAATGCCAGGATCTCCGCCACCGCGACCTCCCGGCCCGCACTCGTTGCCTCAACCCATCGCGCCGCCGCGCCATGCAACCTCGCGCGCTCGGTGCGCGGCAGCGTGCTGTAGGCGACCTCCTGAATGAGGATGTGCCGGAAGGCGAAGCGGTCGCTGTCCACGGGCCGGATGAGGTCACGGTCGGCGAGGTTCTCGCACAGCTGCCTCGCCTGCTGCGCAAGCCCGGTCTCGAGCGCGGCCACCCCTGCTGCCCGGAAGGCGCGGCCGAACACGCTGCCGAGCTG
>JBGPEO010000195.1:0-4164 GCA_041482895.1 Candidatus Dormibacteraceae bacterium
CGCCGCGGGGTTGGCGGCGACCCATTCCGCCGCCTGTTTGTAGGTGCGGTACAGCGCGGGAAGGATCGCCTGGTTGTTCTCCACCCAGGCCGTATGCGCGGCGACGCCCAGATAGGGAATCTTGTCGCCGCCGGCGAAGGCGCGCCATTGCTTCGGCATGTCGAGGTCGAGCGTGCGCAGCGACGGTTTCTGCGCGATCAGCATTGAGTAACCGGGCTCCCACAGCTGCACCGCGTCGGCGCGGTCCGCGAGCGCGTAGGCGATCAATCCCGGAGTCGCCGTGTTGATGACCTCGACCTTGGACATATCGACCTTCTGTTGCCGCGCGAACCAGTCGACCATCGCGAAATTGGTGGTGCCTCGCGCCGCGGCGAGCTGATTGCCCTGCAGGTCGGCGAGCGCCTTGATCTCGGGCCTGCCGGTGACCACCGCGCCCCAGAAGTCGAACAGATTGAACAAGTAGCTCACCTTCAGCCCGCGCAGATCCGCGAGGCCGATGGTCAGCAGCGCCGCGCTGCCGCCGACCTGGAATTCGCCGCCGTTGAACTGGGCCGCGTAGGCGTCGGGTGTGCGCGTCTGAAAGCCGATGTCCAGCCCGTTCGCCTCGTCGAGCTTGCGCGCCTTGATCACCGGCGGCAGGAAGGCGCCGAGCGACGGCGCGCTAAAGACCGCGATGTCGATCTTTTGGAGCGGTTGCGCCTGCGCCGAGCCGGCGCCAAGTCCGAGGACCGCGGCGAGCGCCAAATAACGCGTGAAGCGTCCGAGTGCGCGCGTGTTCATACGTGCCTCCTTCTGTTGTCGTGCTGCTTGGCGCAGCTTATTGCCGGCAATTCCCGCGCAATCGGGATCAGGGAGTCCATGAACGAATGGTGTCCGAGTTATCGATTGTCGTTATAGCCGAACGTCTCTTGCATCGTTCAGCTTCTGCGCTGTCCGCGCTGTGCCGCGGCAGACCCGGGGGAAGACTCTCGGACGGGGCGAACCATGACTGACAATCGGCTTTCTGTCATCTACGCCTCTCCCTCTGACGAATCTCGAAGCACACTGATACGATGAGGTTCTAATATGCAGAACTCAATTCCACCGATCGGCTCCTATGACGTGTTCCGTGATGTTGGGACTTGGGACGCAGAGCAAGCACGGTACTGGATCAACGCCTTAAACCAACGTGCAGCGGCACCCGATCAAGTGGCTCTTCGCGCTCGTCTCCTTGAGCAAAGCGGTCTGCAGGCCGGTGACACCGTGCTTGAGCTCGGCTGTGGAACAGGACGTCTCCTGTCTGACCTCGCTAAGACTGCAGGCCCATCGGGACATGCCTTGGGTTTGGAACCGCAGCCATTCCTTGCTCAAGAGGCGGGGCGCCTCATCCTGGAGCGGAAGTTGGCCGCGACTGCTCGTGTGTTGCCCGTGCGTGCGGAGAGGATTCCTCTTCTCAGCGCCTCTGTCGACGTCTGTGTGGCGCAGACTGTTCTGATTCACATGCCTGCGGATATGCTTGTGCGCGTGTTTGCGGAAGTGAAACGGGTACTGAAACCCGACGGCAGGTTCGTCAGCGTTGACCAGGACGGCGACACGTGGATCATTGACCACCCTCAAAGAGCGCTGACCCGAAGAGTCATCCAGTTTAATAGTGATTACAGATATGCTGATGGATGGACAGGACGGTATCTCCGGAGGCTTTTCATACAGAACGGCTTCGAGGACATCCGGATTCAAGCTTGGCCTCACTCAGACACCGAACGAGGCTCCTACCTTCACACGATGGCTCTCCGGATTGCCGAATCAGCAGCAGAGCACGGCGCCATTTCTGAAGATGAATGCAAAAGATGGCTATCAGATTCGGAGAAGACGACAGCGGAAGGCACCTTCTTCTCGAGCATCTGCTATTATTGCTGCCAAGGTAGAAAACCAGGTGTCCGAGAGTAGGGTTTAAGGTATCTACGTTCGATGACGGTGCCCCAGCCGCAGCCCTTCACCGGCGTGTACCCGATCGCGCCGACCCCGTTCACAGAAGCGGGGGACCTCGACCTGGACGGTCAGCGGCGCGTGCTCGACTGCATGATCGATCAGGGCGTGGACGGCATCTGCATCCTGGCGAACTACGCCGAGCAGTTTTCGCTCTCGGACGGGGAGCGGGAGACCTTGCTCGATCTCTGCCTCACTTACGTCGCAGGGCGGGTGCCGGTGATCGTCACGTGCAGCCACTTCAGCACGGCGCTGGCGGCCGAGCGGGCCCGCCGCGCCGAGGCGGCGGGCGCGCGCATGATCATGCTCATGCCGCCCTACCACGGGGCGACGCTCCGCGCGGACGATGCCGGCGTCTCCGAGCACTTCAGGCGCGTCGCGGAGGCGGTCTCGATCCCGATCATGATCCAGGACGCGCCCTTGAGCGGCGTGACGCTCTCCGTGCCTTTCCTCGCGAGGCTCGCGCGCGAGGAGCCGACGGTGCGGTACTTCAAGATCGAAATGCCCGGCACGGCGGCGAAGCTCCGCGCGTTGATCGACGCGGGGGGCGACGCCATCGAGGGCCCGTTCGACGGCGAGGAGTCCATCACCCTCCTGGCGGACCTCGACGCCGGAGCGACCGGCACGATGCCCAGCGCCTTGCTGCCCGACCTCATCAAGCCGGTCGTGGATGACTACCGGGCTGGCCGCCGGGAGGATGCGACCGCCCAGTACGGGCGCATCCTGCCTCTCATCAACTACGAGAACCGGCAGTGCGGCCTGCGCGCAACCAAGGCGGCCATGGCCGAGGGGGGCGTCATCAAGAGCGAGGCCGTGCGGCATCCCTTGGCGCCCCTCGCCCCCGCGACGCGCGCCGGGCTCCTGGAGCTGGCGCGCGGGGCGCGGCCGCTCGTGCTGCGGTGGGGGAAGTGATGCGGCCCGCGGCCGTCAGCGGCAATCGCAGGTGTTCGATCATTCGGGAGGGGACATGCCCTGGTACATGTACTCGCTGCAGACGTCCTTGTCACTCGTCGGGCTCTACCTCTGCATCAAGTGGCTGACCTCCCGGGGCATCGAACCTAAGCAGATCCTGCTCTTCATGAGCGGCTTCGCGTGTCTTGGCTTCCTCGCGGCCGCGGCGCCCTCTCTTGCCGCAGTGGTGAGATCGAGCCGGTTCCCGGGCTTCCTGGCAGCCGCGACCTTCGCGGGCGTGTTCGCCGCCATCGGCCACTGGGCGGATTTCGAGGCCATCAAGAGGGCGCCGAACCCCGGCTTTGCGACCGCGCTGAGGAATTCCAGCATCGTGCCGGTGATCGTGGGTTCGGTCTTTCTCTTCGGCAGCGCGTTTGACCTCCTGAAGCTCGCCGGCGCCGGCCTGATCCTCGCGGGTGTGGTGGCCCTGGTCGTGGAGAAGAAGGCGGCCGTCTACGCGCGTGACGCCGGACGGACCGCCGGCAGGCGCTGGGTCGGCCTCGCCCTCGTCGCCATGGCGAGCTATACGCTGATGGTCTTCGGCATCAAGGAGTCGACCCTGCTCGGCTTCTCAGCCCCGGAGATCTGCCTCACCATCTACATCGTCAACTTCGCCTTCTTCGCGGCCGTGTGCCGCAAGTCAGTGCGGGCGTTCCTCCGCGACAAGGCCAAGCGGAAGCTCTTCCTGCCCGTCACGCTCGTGTGCGCGCTCTTTGCCGTGGCTGTCAACCTTCTGAACGTCAAGGGGCTGCAGCTTGCACCCAACCCGGGCTACCACGAAGCGATTCGCAGCACGAACCTCCTCTTCATCACGCTCCTCGCCATCCCCCTGTTCTCCGCCAGTCTCGACAGGCAGAAGATGGCCGGCGTGGCCGTCATCGTTGCCGGCATGATTCTTCTCGTCGTGTAACGTGGGATACTCTCTGCGGCGGGGACGCGTGAGGAGATCGAACACGGCATGAGCCATCCTGGGGCGACGACATGACGGTCCGCAGCGCCGGGCGCCGGGCCCGGCTCACGGGCGTGGGCTGCACCCGGTTCGGCGAGATCCCCGGTTCGAGCTGGCTCTCGCTCCACGCCGACGCGACCCGCGAGGCCCTGGCGGACGCGGGGCTGGGCAAGGCCGACGTCGACGGCATCATCTGCGCGTACTCCCTCGTCGAACCCCACCTGATGCCGAGCTCGGTGGTGGCCGAGTACCTCGGCCTCCGCCCGGCCTGGTCGGCGGCGCTCATGCTGGGCGGGGCC
>JBGPEO010000196.1:0-4160 GCA_041482895.1 Candidatus Dormibacteraceae bacterium
ATCCCCTCTCCCCCTCGGGGAGCAATCAGTAAGTCCGAACCTGGTCGCCGCTTGCGCGAAGGGCTGATATAGATGCTTGTAGGGGTCAGGATGGACCTGACCTCTGCGGGGAGACCGGGACTGGGCTATCCGGCTTGAGACCGTCGACCCTAGAAACCGGCCCTCGCCCTTTGATTAAGACGGCGATTGGGTTCCAACGGCAGAGACCGGAGATGGTGCATCAGCGGACGCTGGTCAGAGGAAAGCGAGAACCCTCGAGGTCGACTATCACAAGGAGGGCGCCATGAGCGCTGTGGTCGGCATTGATGTGGGTGCGTATAAGCACGCAGCCGCGGTCTGTAGATCGGGAGAACGGGAAGCCGAGCGAGCTGTGTTTCGGCTCTCCGCCGACCGGGCTGGCTTCGACGAGTTGGAGCGCTGGCTGGAGCGACAGGGTCCGGTCGAACGGGTGGTGCTTGAGTCAAGCGGACACTATTACTGGCCGCTGGCGAGTCACCTCCACCGGCGCGGCTACCGGGTAGCGGTTGTCAATCCGCTGCGGGCTAAATACTTTGCCAAGAGCCGCATGCAGCGGAGCAAATCGGACCCGGCCGATGCCCGCACACTGGCGGCGATGGGTATGAGCGAAGAACCGCGGGTCAAGGACCCGCTGCTGGGAGCGGAGGCCAAGGAGGCAGCCCGCTTTTGGGGCGGCCTGGTCAAAGAGCAGGGACAGGTCCGCCAGAAGCTGTTGCGGCTGGTGGAGATTGGCTTCCCCGAATTGAAGGAGTGCTTCGAAGACCCCCTCTGCCAGACCGCGCTGGCCGTCCTCCGAGAGGCGCCGACGGCGCGAGCAGCTGCCCGCAAGAGGGTCTCGACTCTGGCCGATACGCTCAGGCCAGGCGGTCGGCGCCGGCTGGGTGAGAGCAAGGCCCGCCGACTCCATGAGCTGGCCAAGCAGACCATCGCGCCGCCGGAGCTGGATGCCCAGATGGGCTTTGAGGTCGAGTTGCTGATTCAGCAGTTCGACCTTCTCGAGAAGCAGATCGAGATTGCCGAGCAGCGGGTGGCCGAGGTCCTTGACTCAGAGCTGGCCAGGCGGCTGCAGACGATTCCGGGCGTTGGGCCGGCGCTGGCCGCCACCTTCATCGCCGAGATCGGGGACATCTGGCGCTTCGACGATTTCGACCAGCTCGCCGGCTACGCCGGCGTTCATCCCAAGGAGCAGAGCTCAGGCACCAAGGGCCAGAACCCCGAGACCAGCTGGCACATGGCCAAGACAGGCAATTCCTATCTCCGCTCGGCCGCCTACAAGATGGCCGTCGTCGGAACCGTGCACAACCCAGTCATCCGCGCTCACTACCTGCGCAAACGAGCCCAGGGCAAGAGCGCCATGAACGCCATCGGTCACTGCATGTCCAAGGCCTTGGCCATCGTCTGGGGCGTCTGGCGTTCAGGTCTAGACTTCGACCCTACCCTCGGAGGCCCGAGGACTTGACAAGACCCTATGGGTTCTAGGGTGAGGGGCTTAAGTCCCCAATTGCGCGGTCTCCGCCCGCGTGACCGAAGGTAAGACCACCGTCTCCAGGTAGCCCTGCGCTGCGTCCATAGCGTTGTGCAGGATTCGCCATTCGAGCTGCTCGAAGAACACCTGGTCCCGGTTCAGCTGATTGAGGCGGAACCGCCAGAAACCCGCGTCGAGGTTGAGTCCCGGCAGCTGAACGGGCGTGGCAGGCCCAGTGGCGGTCAGGTCGGGCAGCGAAGGCGACTCGGTGGCGGCCGGAGCGTCGGCAGCTTGGACGGCCGCCCCTCCCGGGCGCTGTACCGCCGCGGCCGCGACCATGTTCCAGACCACGACGATCAGCAGCGCCACGACGACGCACTCGGCGATCACCATCCAGGTCAGCGGTTGTCGGAGCAGGTTGCGCATGACGCCAACCTAAGACCGGCGAAGCGATGCTGGAACCCAGCCTGTTAAGAGAAAAGGGAATGGGCCCGATGGCGAGTCCCTCTCCATCAGGGGTAATGAGGTCAGATCGCACGAATCAAGGCCCCGTGTTGACGCTGAAGGGCAAAGCCGAGCCGGTTGCCGGATACATGATCCGCGTCCCGTGATCGGGCGCGAAGCGCCTGTGGCGGCCGAGCTGGAAGCAGGCCTCTCTTAAACGGCCGCCCGGCGCGACCGCGCCTGGACCATGATCTTGCGCATCTGCTCCAGGTGCGGGTCGTCGTGCGCGAGTCCGCCGATGAACCGGCCGAGTGCGTTCATGGGCGGTCGACCTTCGTATGGGGCGTAGAAATTGTCCAGGTGAGGCTCATCGGGCCAGGCGGCAAGCAGCGCCAGTCGCATCCGCAGGCTCTCGTCGAGGCGGTTGCGGATGAATTCCACGCTCCGCGCCTGCTTCCACGGCACCTCGTACCTGGACCTGCCGACGACCGGAAGGCCGCGGGCCAGCACCAGGGCCAGCGCGGCCGATTCCTCGGACGAGGCCGTAGCGTGGACGACCACGTGGCCGAGCGTCCAGGAAAGACCCACATCCTCGGGATCAGCCGCGTATGTGTCGTTGGCATCCGGATCGTCGGGCACCATGACGACGTCTTCGTCGGTGGCATCTTCGACCGTGGAAAGCTGGGCGGCAACCATTTCCCGAGTCAGCCGGCCGAGATCGTCACGGCTGAGACCCGTCGCAAGGTCCTGGAGGCTCTTCTCCTTGCGGCGCAGCGGCCCAAAGTCGATCACAAGCCTTACAACCAGCGCCGGGGATGGACGATTCCAGCCGCCGGCAACGGGCCAGCTGCGCTCGGCTAAGAGCGGAGCCCGCGTAGGGCCTGGAGCCCGCGCTCGATCGTCTCGATCCGCTTGGGAAAGCTGAAGCGCACCTTGCCGCGGCCGGACGCGGCATCGTGGTAGAAGCTCGATGCGGGCACGGTCGCGACGGCGGCCTTCTCGATGAGGTGCCGGGCGAACTTGACGTCGTCTTCGAACCCGAACGACTCGATTCCCGCCATCACGTAGTACGCGCCATCGGGCGCTGAGACCTCGAAACCGCACTCCTGCAGCCCCGTGACGATCGCGTCGCGGCGCTCTCGGTAGTCTCCAAGCAGCTCCACATAGAAGGACGGGGGCAGCTCCAGTGCCGCCGCGATGGCGACCTGCAGCGGGTGCGCTGCGCCAACGGTCAGAAAGTCGTGGACCTTGCGAATGCCGGCGGTCAAGCCCGGCGGGGCGATGAGCCAGCCGATACGCCAACCGGTGACCGAGTAGGTTTTGCTCGCTCCGCTGATCGTGATCGTCCGCTCCTGCATCCCCGGCAGCGTCGCAAGGCTGATATGACGGCCGCTGTAGACGAGGTGCTCATAGATCTCGTCCGTGATCGCGATCGCATCGTGCTCGATGCACAGCTGCGCGATGAGCTCGAGCTCGGCCTGCGAGTAGACCTTGCCAGTCGGGTTGTGCGGGGTGTTGACGACGATGGCACGGGTCTTGTCGTTGAACGCTCTACGAAGCGCCTCCGGATCGAAGGACCAGTCGCTGCCGCGCAGCGTCACGTACCGGGGCACCGCGCCGCTGATGATGCAGTCGGGTCCGTAGTTCTCATAGAACGGCTCGAAGACGATCACCTCGTCGCCGGGGTCGATCGCGGCCAGCATCGCCGCGATCATCGCCTCGGTCGCGCCGCACGAAATCGTCACCTCTGTCTCGGGATCCACGGCGCGTCCCCACGCGGCCGACTGCTTGCGAGCAACCGCCTGGCGCAGCTGCGGCGCGCCCCACGTCGTGGCGTACTGGTTGAAGCCGTCGCGAAGCGCGGCGGCGGCCGCGTCGAGGATCCGGGCGTCGGTGTTGAAATCCGGGAAGCCCTGGGCGAAGTTCACAGCGCGTTCCGGGCCGTTCAGCTGCAGGTTCAGGCGGGTCATCTCGCGGATGACCGACTCGGTGAAGCTCTGGGCCTTGAGCGACAGACGATTGTCAGGGGTCCCCACGAAGTCACGGCGAAACCTCTGACTTCGTGGGGTTTTCTCAGTGTCCAGGGTCGGCGCGCTCCAGGTGGAGATCCGTGCTCGAGCACGAGTGGCAGCGCTCAGGTCTCTCGAGGCTTCGCTCCCACCACCCGCACACGTCGCAGGTCCACCGCGTCTTCGCGAAGAACTCGAGCACGTCCGAGCGGCTGAGCAGGCCG
>JBGPEO010000197.1:0-4086 GCA_041482895.1 Candidatus Dormibacteraceae bacterium
CCTACAAAGCTGGCTTGCCTTTTGCTCTACGACCCAAGGTCGGTGGCGCTGGGCTCTGAGCCGGTGCGGATTGGTGGCGAGTTGGCCGGCCGGGTGACGAGCGGCGGGTACGGCTACACGGTGTGGAAATCGATCGCGTACGCCTACGTGCCGTCAAGCGCCGCCGTCGGAACGCAGGTCGAGGTAGAAATCTTCGGCACGTGGGTCAAGGGCGAGATCGCCAAAGAGCCGCTATACGACCCGGCCGGAGCAAGGGTGCGGGCCTAGATCCCCCTCCCCCCGTTCAGGGGGAGGGTCGGGGAGCAATCAGTAGGTCCCATCCTTATTGCCGCTTTGCGCACAGAGGCAAGAAAGCACAACCCCCTCCCCTCCGGGATTCCGTCCGCTTCTCGGGTGATGACACGCCGATCTGGAGCGATCGTGATGAGCTTTCCAGGCGCGCTGATCTACGTGCTTGCAGAAGCCGGCCCTACGCAAGCGTCCTGGGACGACCTGGATCACGTGCGCATCACCAGAGAGTTCCTGAACGACCCGGCGATCGTGCTCCACGATCTCCTCTCGGATCCCGCGTCGATGTAAAGAGGGCTGGCCTGATTTCGGCATTCAGTCAGAATCCCGAGGGTGAGTTCCAGCGCAGAGGGAGTGCTTCGCGAGGTCTTCGGGCTCGACGAATTTCGTCAGGGTCAAGCGGAGGTCGTGGAGGCGATGCTTGCGGGACGCGACGTGCTCTCGGTGGCGCCCACCGGGTCCGGAAAGAGCATCAGCTACTGGGTGCCGGCGGTCGTGGAGGGCGGATTGACGATGGTCGTCTCGCCGCTGATTGCGCTCATGAAAGACCAGGTCGACCGGCTCACCGGGCGCGGCGTCGCCGCAACGTTCATCAACTCGTCTGTGGAGCGATCCGAGCAGGTCGATCGGCTCCGCAAGGCAATCGCAGGCGAATACCGGTTGCTGTTCCTGGCGCCCGAGCGTCTTGGGCGCCCAGGGTTCATGGAAAGGCTCGCCGAGCTGCACGTGCGCCGCGTGGTCGTCGACGAGGCGCACTGCATCTCCACGTGGGGACACGACTTCCGGCCCGACTACCGTCTCCTGGCCGCCGCGATTGCGGCCTGCGGCCGGCCACCGGTGGCAGGGTTCACCGCGACGGCGACGCCCCAGGTGCGGGCAGATATCGCCACCTCGCTCGACCTGAAGGATCCTTTCATCTCGGTCACAGGTTTCCACCGGCCGACGCTGACCCTTTCGGTGATTCGATGCCGGGGCGACCGCGCCAAGCGCGAGCAGCTGCGCCGCCTCCTCCCCGGCGCGGCGCAGCAGGCTCTCGTCTACGTTGGCACGGTCAGGGCCGCTGAGGAGGTGTCCGCCGACCTGGGCGTGCCTTGCTACCACGGGCGTCAAGAAGCCTTACTGCGCCGCCGCATCCAGGAGGACTTCACGGAAGGCCGCACCAAAGTCGTCGTCGCCACGTCGGCATTCGGAATGGGCGTGGACATCGCCGGCATCCGGCGCGTTATCCACTACGACCTGCCCGGCAGCCTCGAGGCGTACTACCAGGAGGCCGGCCGCGCTGGTCGCGACGGGCAGCAGGCGGAGTGCACGCTCCTCTACAGCCCGGCCGACCGCGACCTCCAGGCCTTCTTCATCGAGCAATCTGGCCTCGAGGACGGATCCCCGCTGAAAGACCACGCGTACGCGCGGCTGGCGCAGATGATGGCCTACGCCGAGATGCGCGAATGCAGGCACGCGCGCATCGCGGACTACTTCGGCGAGCAGGGCGTGGCGCGGCGCTGCAACGCCTGCGACAACTGCCTGGCGGAGCGACCCCCGGAGGAAGCGGTGCCGGTCGAAGCGGTCAAAGCCGGCCTCGCGGCGATCGCACGGTTCAGCGGCCGCGTGGGACTGGCCAACGTGGCAGCTGTGCTCGGAGGCCGCCGAACGAAATGGTCAACCGCTCAGGCATGGGTGCAAGAGCTGCCCTTCCATGGAGCGTTGAACAAATGGAAGGACGATCGAGTCAGGCAACTGCTTGCAGAGCTGGTTGCAGCCGGGCTCGCGCGCCAGAGCTCGGGGGAGTACCCGGTGGTCGAGATAACGCCCGCTGGTCGCGAGGCGATACAAGGAACGCCGCCACCGCTGAAGCTGCCGGCCGAGGCGCGCTCCGGCAATAACGTAGGCACAGGCGACGCACCAGTCGAAACGCTGGATCGTCTGAGACGATGGCGCTCGGAGACGGCCCGCGCCGCCGGCATTCCGGCGTACATCGTCTTCCACGACTCCACCCTCAACGCGATCGCGATCGCGGGCCCAAAGAACCTGGCCGACCTGCTTCGTGTTCCAGGCATCGGGGATTCGAAGCTGCGCAAATACGGCGAAGAGGTGCTGGAGTTACTGCGCTCGCCGATCACCTGAAGGACAGAGCCACGAGCAATGAAGTTCAGGTGCGCCGCGATGTGCTACGTTGTGCTACATGCGAAGGGTAGGTGTCAGGGAGCTTCGTCAGAACGCTTCCGCCGTATTGCGTCGGGTCGCGGCGGGCGAGGTGGTTGAGGTGACCGACCGAGGCCGAGCCGTTGCCCGAATCGTGCCCTTGCATGAGGCAAGCAGGCTTCAACAACTTGTGGCCGAGGGGCGAGCTAGCGGCGCAACGGCAGATCTGCTCGACGTGAAGCCAATTCCGCGGATCGCGGGAAAGCCACCGTTGTCAAAGATCCTCGCTGACATGAGGGCAGATGAGCGCTGAGGTCGCTTATCTCGACACCTCGGCAGCGGTCAAGCTCCTCATGACCGAACGGGAGTCCGCTGCTTTGCGCAGGTGGCTTGGCGTGCGCCCCGAGCGTGCGTCAGCGGCGCTGCTGAGGGTCGAGCTCGTACGGGTCGTGCGACGCGCCGGTTTCCCGCGCTTGATTCCGGCAGCCCGCAAGCTTTTGAGCGGAGTGCATCTCATCCGGCTCGACGACTCTCTGCTGGACCTGGCCGCAGACCTGGATCCGACCGAGCTCCGATCGCTGGACTCGATCCACCTGGCCGCCGCCGCGAGCCTCGGAGATGACCTGGCGGCCATCGTCTCCTACGACGATCGCTTGCTCGCTGCGGCAACCTCGCTCGGGCTGCCGACTGCGAAGCCATCCTGATCCGCCTGGCGCCTGCGCCGTTCCCTCGCCCCAACCCCTTCCCTCCCCGCAGGGCGAGGGTCAGGGTGGGCGAATCGGGCTTCTAGCGCCTGCGGCGTCTCCTCGCCCCCACCAAGTACAGCAACGCCGCCAGGACGGCTGCGCCGGCAAGTACCTCAATGGCGAGCCCGACAGGCATTAAGAGGACGCGTGCGCGAAGACGAGCAGGTGCGCGGCTGCGTCGCCTTCTCCCGCCCGCTTGTGATCTTGAAGATCCAGGCCGGCGGATTTCGCGGCCGCGATCACCTCCTCCACCGGGCGAAGCCTGTAGCCGTAGGGGGTCATCGGCATGCGCGCCATGTTCTCGGGGTCACCGATGCCCACGACCAACCGTCCATCGTTCGTGATCACGCGAGCCAGCTCTGCAAACACGCTATCCAGCTCCGCAATGAAGTAAATCGTGTTGACGGTGATGGCGCCCTGGACGGAACCATCCTCCAGCGGCAACTTGGTGAGCGACCCCAGCTGGAGCCGCATGCGACCCGCGGCGATCTCGCGATCGAACTGCCCCGAGGCGCGCCGAACCATCGTCGGCGAGAGATCGACGCCAAGCACGCGGCCCTGCGGCCCGACTCGTTTGAGCAGCATCGCCAGGCCGACTCCTCCACCGAACCCAAGGTCGGCTGCGGTCGCACCCGGCTCGAGCTCCAGCGCATCAACGGCAACCGCAACCATGCCGCGGTTGGTGCGGTTGAGCATGGTGCCGACCACCAGGCCACGCAGCCCCGTAGGTTTGCCAAGCTGAGCCGCAAACCCGGCGAGCATTCGGTCCCGAAGCCCCACCGCCGGAATGCTAGTCCCCGACAGCAGGTTGAGACGCCGAGCGCAGGCCGCGATGTAGACCGTACGGCATAGGTTTGACAAAACACGTCGGCGGTCAGCGGAGCAGTGCGCGCGATCCCGTCGCGAGTGTCCA
>JBGPEO010000198.1:0-4073 GCA_041482895.1 Candidatus Dormibacteraceae bacterium
ACGACGCGCTGAGGTTCGTGAACTCTCCCGTCGGGCGCGAGCTGCGGCTGCGAGGAGCGAACTGCAAGGTGGTTACTCCAGGCGTCGTGCGTCCAGGCGATGCGATCAGGAAGCTGCCGAGCTAGACGGCTGCAACCCTGTTGGTTTGACGGGCCTCAGGATCTACATATGGTTTGCGCAGCCGTGCCTTCTCGCGCTTATCCGAATTACAGCGCCGGGCTCAGTAGGTACCGCGGCCTGCCACGACAGCGCTCTCTGCTACCGGCACCTCTTAAGCCACCTCGACCCTGGCTCCGTCTTCGTCGTCCGTGGCCACCAGGTCCTCGCACACGGTCTTGGCCGTCCGCCTAGAGCATCCTCTCGAGCATGTGATCGAGCCGATCGGCCTGGCCGTGGATGTCGGCGGCGAGCAGGCGCACCTCTTCGTCGTACGCACGGTCCGCTTCCTTCACATGGTCGCTCATTTGCCGGATCCCGACCAATGCCGTCTTGAACTCGCGGTTCAGCGTGGTGCGGGTCGTCTCGATGTCGGTCAGCATTTCGAGGAATTCCTTGCGCTCCAGGATCATGTTCACCGTCAGGAGCACCGCGAGGATTCCGGTCAAGGCAGTCTGGAATTCGTTCTCGTGTCCGGTCAGGGCCGAGTACAGGTCGCCCGCGGCCGCCAGGAGCAAGGTCATCCACGGCAGCGCGAGCTGCCACAGGTCGAGGGGCGCCATCCCGACCGCCGTCTTCGGAGGAGCGTCTGGATAGATGGCCGCCAGAGCGATCAACAGGAACCCGGCGAACCAACCGGTATCGAGCACGCTGCCCACTGACCCGAACGCGCCCTGGGCGGTGAGATAGGAGAACGCGCTGTCGGCGATGGAGTAGGCCGCAACACCTGCGAGCAGCAAGGCCATCCTGCCATTCTGCTGATGCGAAGCGCGCCGGATGGCGAGGATGAGGACGGTCCCGATGAGAATGTCCCCGGCTGGGTATGCAAGATCGAGCAACTTAGTGGTCGAGTTGGAGTCCCAGACCGACCGCAGCCCGAAGCCCCATGCGGTCGAGGTCAGGGCGATGGCGACGATGAGGCCGTCGAACCACACTCGCCAGCGAGCAGACGTGCCTCGCGCGTCGCCCCAGAAGGCGCGAATTCCGGCGGCCGCAAACGGCACTGCGGATAGGAATCCTGCGTCCGCGAGCGACGGGTACGGCACCGGCACCCCCATCCCGACTTCGTAGATCGACCAGACAACCTCACCTGCCGCCCATAGGCCGGCCGAGGTGCCCATCAGGGCCCAGCCGAGCCTGTCCCTTCCGCGAGCCCGGCGGGCGGCCCACACGCACGCGGCTGAGGCGAGCGCCGCCGCCAACGCCTCCCCGATGTCGTCGATCGCGGTCACCGCATGCTGCCCGACGAAGACGGTTCGAATGTTCAGCGCGTAGAGCACGGAGATGAGCGCGACCGCCGCCGCCAAGATGGCGAAGGTCTTCTGCCGGCTGTCTAACGCTCTCCACGCGCTCATATGAGGAGCGAAGTTAAGCATGCGGCTCGCCGGATTCATCCTCGTTACGGCAAGACGACCGAGCGCGAGTGGCTGAGAGGTGCGCCTGGCAGGAATTGAACCTGCTGCCTTTCGGTCCGGAGCCGAACGCTCTATCCGGTGAGCTACAGGCGCGCTATGGCCTTTGCAGTCTAAACTGCGCGCTTCGTGGACCGGCTCATCGCAATCCTCGGTCTCAGCATCCTGATCGCGGCCTGCCAGAGCAGCGCGCCGGTTGCCGTGGCCAGCCCGTCGCCCAGCCCGTCCCCACACACGGCGCCAACCGACGCCATCCTGCAGTCCGCTGAAATCCCCGCCGGGTTGAACCCGTGCCTTGGTTCGGGACCTATCGACGTGTACATCACCACTCTCGCGACCGCCGATGCGAACCTGGCCGCCCGAGTGGCCAACCAGTGGGACCAGCTTCGCGCCGGCGGAGCCATCTCGGGAGCCGTTTCGCTATTCACATCGACGCCGGCGGCATGCACCGCCGAGCTCGCGACAACCTCCAGCGCCAAATCGATCACGGCGTTCGTCGCCTCGTTCACCGACCCAGGGCAGGCCGATCGCGCGTGGGGGGCCGGAGTTCTCGGTTTCACGCCGCCGGCGCCAGGGGAGCTTCCGGCCGGCGTCACCCGCGGGACCGGCACCGGGCTCGGCATCAGCTCCTGGACCTACGATCGCTCGCCCGTACGCCTCGCCAGTTGGCACAAATCGGTTTTCGTTGTGTTGGTCGTGGTCAGCAATCTCGACATGGCCGCGTTCAAGGCAGCCACGACAGCCATCGATGCTCGCCTAAACTGATTCACTCGCGCCTGTAGCTCACCGGATAGAGCGCTTGCCTGCGGAGCAAGAGGCAGCAAGTTCGATTCTTGCCAGGCGCACCAACACGCCCAACGCTCAGGCACCTGCCAGATACTTCGCCAGGCCAGCTGCCAGGGCCGCCGCGATCTGCTGCTGACCCGTCGGGTCGGCGGCCAGCCGGGCTTCGGTGGGGTTGGTCAGGAACAGCGGCTCGACGAGGGCGCCGGCCATCTGGCTGGGCTCGTCGACCCAGCCCGCGGACAACGGACCGAGCTCGATCAGGTGGTTGTACGAGCTGCCTGAGCTCGTGAGCGTCGGGGCGGCCAGCTGGTCGTCGGTCCAGACTCCGCGATCGGACGTGCCAAGCGCCGCGACCAGCGCGGATTGCACGTCGGTGGCGAGCTTGCGATTGGCCGCCGCGAATGTCCGGGCCGGGTCGTAGAAGGTCTCCGTGCCGCCGACCGATGGATCGGCAAAGGCGTCGAAGTGGATGGAGATGAGCGCCGCCGCCCCCGCGGCGTTCGCGCACGCGGCTCGGGCCGCCAGGTCTCGATGCTCGGCGCTCGCGGTCAGCGAGCCGTACACCGAATCGGAGGACGACAGCTTGATCACCGTCGTGTCCTGCGTTCTCGCCATGACAACACGAAAGCCCGCGCTCCTGAGCAGGTCGCTCAGCCGTGATGCGACAGCCAGCGCGACGTCCTTCTCCAGGACCTGGTGCGCGGAGGTCCCGCCGACGACCCCCGGATCCAGCCCGCCGTGACCGGGATCGATGAACACGGTCTGGCCCGAGCCCGGATGCGTTGGGGCCAGGCTCATGCAGGCGCCGGACTCGAGGTTCGGGAGCAATACGTGGTTCGCCACCGAGGCCGGAGCGGGCGAGGCGTCGAGCTTGACTGCGGTGGCCACCATGACGCCTGTTGAGGCAAACAGCCTGACCGCTCCGAAGGCAAGCGACACAAGCAGCGCGAAGACGAGCGCTATGCGAAGCCAGGGCACAGTGCGAGCCTGACGGCGCCGAGTGCGGTGTGGGACGTGGCGAGCGTTTGCGATCGGCCGGGCAATTCTACCGGGAGCGACCCGCCGCTCCGTCTATTTGATCCGGCTGTTCTCCGCGACCGCGACCTTCTTGCTGGTCGCGGTGTCGATGTTGAGAATCGCGAGGATGACCATGAACGTCTTGTTCTGCCATACGGCAACGTAGAACGATTGGTTCGCGACGGAGATGCTGAGCACGATGGAGTTCGCGGTCAGGCCGGTCTTGGTGCCCTCAACGACGGGGGCGCCCCCGCTCTTGAGCGATGACGTGCTGAAGCCGAAGATCTGTTCAGTCGTATAGCCGCTGCTGGCGCTTGCCTCGTCCTTGAACTGGATGACGAAGTTGACCACCAGCTTGTACGTCGCGGTGCTGATGTCGGACGAGTTCGATTCGAGGCTCGTGCAATGCGCCGTACTGTCGGAGAAGAAGGCGGCGTAGGCGGCGGTCGCACCCTGCTTCTGCGCCGCGTCCCACTCGCTCTTGGTGGACGTGTACGTGTTGGGATCCTTCGTCTTGGATTTGTTCAGAAAGCTGTCGATGTCGCCCGACAGATCGCATTTGCGCATGTCGCTCGGAAGGTCCGCGGGTTGAACCGAGACGCCGGCCGCGGTCGGTCCCGTGACGGTGCTTGACGCAGACCCGCCGCAAGCGACGAGCATCACGGTGACTGCCAGGCCGGAGATCGTTCTTTTGAGCATCGG
>JBGPEO010000199.1:0-4051 GCA_041482895.1 Candidatus Dormibacteraceae bacterium
CGATCTGTCGTCGCCTCGATGGAGTGCCTCTTGCAATTGAGCTGGCGGTTCCGCGCTTGAGGGTTCAGAGTCCCGCCGAGCTGGCCGCCGATCTCTTCGACCCCACATGGCAGGCGCCTGCCGGCGACCGGCACAGCAGCCTCTTCGCGGTCGCAGATTGGAGCTACCGGTTGATGACGGTCGCAGAGCAATCGCTGTTCCGCCGGGTGGGCGTCTATGCCGGATGGTTCGAATGCGAGGATGCCGCGGCGGTGGCGCCGAAAGCTGCCACTGCGGTTGCTGCTCTGTTGGGGTCGTTGGCCGAAAGGTCGATGGTGGTCCGGGAGCCGGCGGAAGGCGCCAGCCGGTATCGCCTGCTCGACACCCTTAGAGCTTTTGCCGTTCAGCGTCTGGGCGAAGCCGGTGAGGTGGACGCGGTCCGGCTTGAACACGCGGAGCACATGGTGTCGGTGGTGGAGGCCGGTGGGTCTGCCGGAACCGCCGTCGCGCGACGCAAGGTCACGGCAATGGTGGATGACGTTCGAGCCGCCCTCACGACTCTTCTCCGAGTACGCCCGCAGCGAGCCCTGTTGCTCAGCGACGCCACTATGCCGACCTGGCGCTACGAAGGACGGTATGAGGAGGGCCTGGCGTGGAATGACCAGGCGCTCGTGGCCAATCCGGAGCCCTCAGCCCAACGTTGCCGAAGCCTGTTCCAACAAGCATTGACCCTGATCGACCTCGGTCGTTCGAACGAGGCGCTGAAGGTGCTCCATCAAGCGGAGGCAATCGCTGATTTGCAAGGATCTGAGGAGCTCCGTCAGACGACGCTGCTCGTGCGAGGGAACTGCCACTTCCTCGCCGGCGACTTGCAGTCTGCGCTTCGCCTCGGTCAGGAGGCGATCGATTGGTACGAAAAGCAGGGCGATGAAGGTCGGCTCGCGTCGGCGCGGAATGGCACTGCGATCACCCTGCTCTCGATGGGCCGGTTGCTCGAAGGCGCGAACCTTTCGCAGCAGGCGATCCGATCTCAGCAGCTCGCTACTCCGAATCGCATGGCATCGCTGGATACGCTGGCCCAAGCGCACGCCTTGCTGGGCGACCTCGACCAGGCTCGGCAATGCTGGCTGGAGGCGGTGGAAAGCGGTATTGAGATCGGTTGGAAGAACGGAATTCCCTTTTGTCTTTTTGGGCTCGCGCTCGTGGCCGGTCTCGAGGGCGACAAAGAGGCCGCTCTCCGATTCCATTTCGCGGCCGAGCGGCTGAACGCCGAATTCAATATCAGGTACGTCGATCCAATCGCGACGCCGGAAGCCGACCTCATAGCCCGGTTGACAGATGAAGTTGGGGCGGAAGTGGTGGAGCGCTTGCGCTCCGAAAGTCAGATGCAGGAACCCGACATCCTGCTGCGGAGCCTGATCCCCGCCGGCTGAGGACGCGGGCAAAACCCGTGTTTTCCACGGTGTCTGCACGGGACCTCGCCGCTTAGCCTGCACCACGTGTCGCGGCATCTGAAACTGCTTGCAGTGTTCTCGATGCTGGGCGCCCTGATGTTGGGGTGTTCGAGTGCATCCGGCGGATCGCCAAAACAAACGGCGGTGGGATCGCCGACACCCGACTCTTCCACCCGAGCCTATGTCGCGCTCATCAGCAACTACTGGAGTGACTACAGGACGGCCGAAGGCAACGGACCACAAGTCTGCTTCGGTGGCTTTTCGAACGACGTGCGGCTCGTCAACCCGCCAATCTGCCGCACCAGAGTTATTGCCATGATCGCGGTGCACCAGAAGTTCTTGAGTGATCTCGACAGCACGCCGCCGCCGCCAAAGTTTGCCGCCGACGATCGCGCGTTTCGCAGTCAGCTTCCAAAGGCAATCGGCGACATGAAAGCCATAATCTCCGCGGCGGACACCGGCAGCCAGGAAGCGGTGCTGCAGGCGACGACCGTCTACGTCGATGACATGATTCCGGTCGTCACCAACGCGTTGGATGACGTTGACCCATCGGTTGTACATAACTGAACCGGTTCTCACCAGCGCGTTGGATTACGTCGATCCGTCGGTTGCGTGTCAAGCGCTCCCGAGGCATCCTACTGCCGGGGTTGTGCTTCCTGCCCCTCTCCCCGAACCTCCCCCCTGAACGGGGGGAGGGGGTTGTGCTTCCATGCCCCTCTCCCCGAACCTCCCCCCTGAACGGGGGGAGGGGGTTGTGCTTTCTTGCCTCTCTCTCCCCGACCCTCCCCCCTGGACGGGGGGAGGGGGGTCTAGCTCCGAATCCTTGTACCCGTTGGGTCGTACAGCGGTTCTCTTGCTATTTCGCCGCTCACCCACGTTCCGAAGATTTCTACTTCGACTGGCGTGCCGACCGCTGCGCTCGATGGCACGTAGGCGTATGCGATCGATTTCCCCACCGTGTAGCCGTACCCGCCGCTCGTCACCCGGCCGGCCACCTCGCCACCGATCCGCACCGGCTCCGAGCCCAGCGCCACCGACCTTAGGTCTTCGAGCACAAGGCACGCCAGCTTTGTCGAGGCCGGCGCTTCGCGCTTCTTCAGCAGGGCCGAGCGTCCGATGAAGTCGCCCTTGTCGAGCTTCACGGTGAAGCCCAGGCCGCTCTGGTACGGGTCCGACTCCGGGCCGATGTCGCTGCCCCACACTCGGTAACCCTTCTCCAACCGCAGCGAGTCCACCGCCTTGTAGCCGCCGGCGACCAGGCCCTTGGCGTGGCCCGCTTCCCAGATCGTGTCCCACAGCCGCAGGCCGAACTCGGCGGGGCAGTACAGCTCCCAGCCCAGCTCGCCCACGTACGTCACGCGCAAAGCGAGGCACGGCACCGAACCGACTGCCAGCGGCTGCGCGGTCATGAACGGAAAGGCACCGTTGGCGATGTTGGTCTGCGTCAGCAGTTGGAGGATGGTGCGGGCAGATGGTCCCCACAGCCCGATGCACGCGTGCGCCGAGGTGACGTCCTCGATGTGCACCGATCCGTCTTCCGGCGCGTGGTCACGGATCCAGAACAGGTCGTGCTGCCCGAACGCGGTTCCGGTGATGACGCGAAAGCGATCCTCCGCCAGCCGCGTCACCGTGAAGTCGCACTCGATGCCGCCGCCCTCGTTGAGCATCTGCGTGTACGTGAGGGCGCCGACCGCGCGCGCCACGCGATTGTCGGTGAGCGTTTCGAGGAACGAGGCCGCGCCGTGCCCGCTCACCTCGATCTTCGCGAACGAGGTGAAGTCGAATATCGCCGCCGATGCGCGGCACGCGGCGTGCTCGGCTCCGATCGCCGGTGACCACAGGCGGCCGGCCCATCCGCGCGGGCGCAGTGACTCGTCGCCGTGCGCGGTGTTCGGCTCGAACCAGTTGGCGCGCTCCCAGCCCGACTTCTCGCCGAACGCGGCGCCGAGCTCGGAGAGCCGCCAGTAGATGGGCGAGAGGCGCAGAGGGCGGCCTGCGCTGCGCTCGTGGCCGGGATACTTGACGTCGTAGTAGGTCGAGTAGACCTCGCGGGTGCGAGCCAGCGTGTACTCGCGGCTTATGTAGTGGCGGCCGAACCGCCTGGAGTCCATCTCCCATGCGTCGAGCCCCGGGCGGCCGTCCACGATCCACTCCGCGACCAGCCTTCCCATCCCGCCGGCGCCCGCCAGGCCGTGCGCGCAGAAACCGGCCGCGACCCAGAAGCCGCGCACCTCGGACGGACCGAGGATGAACTCGTTGTCCGGCGTGAACGCCTCCGGCCCGTTGACGAGCCGCACGACCTGTGCGTCCTTGATGGAAGGGGTGCGGATGATCGCGTTCGTCATCAACGGCTCGAAGCGATCCCAGTCCGGCTCCAGGAGCCGGCCGTTGAAGTCGGCCGGGATGCCGTCGAGGCTCCAGGGCGCGGGGTCGCGCTCGTAGCCGCCCATGATCAGCCCGCCCGACTCCGGCCGGTAGTAGACGAGCAGCGACGGGTCGCGCATGGTCGGCATGTCCAGGGGCAGGCCGGATGGCTTGGTGATCAGGTACTCGTGGGCCATCGGGATCAGCGGGACGTTGACGCCGGCCAGGCGGCCGATCTCCGGGGCGAACATGCC
>JBGPEO010000200.1:0-3960 GCA_041482895.1 Candidatus Dormibacteraceae bacterium
CATCGCGTACGGCAGCTACCTTGCCGCAGACCTGCTGCACGCGTCCGGCATCGTGGCCGTCGTGGTGGCAGGGATCGTGGTGGCGCGTTACGGGACGCGGATCGGCCGGCTGCACGGCCCTCAGCTGCTCGGCTTCTGGAACCTCCTCGCCTTCGTTCTGAACGCGATGCTCTTCATCCTCGTCGGCGCCGCGTTGCCAGCCACCACCGTGCTGCCGGTAGCCGGCCTCGTGCTGGTCGCGTACCTGATCATGCTTCTGACACGCGCCGTGCCGGTGTACGGCCTGCTCGCCCTCGCGGACATTCGAGGCGCGTCCATCCCGTGGGCATGGCGCCACGTCACGTTCTGGGCCGGATTGCGCGGAGCGCTGTCGGTGGCGCTTGCGCTCACCGTCGCCGGCGCCACCGGCGTTGACAGGCGCGTGTCGGTCATCGCCTACGGCGTCGTGCTCCTGTCGCTGCTGGTGCAGGGCGGGCTGATGGCCCCGGTCATGCGCGGCCTGAAGATCGAGGTCGCGAGCGCGCAAAGCGGCGTTAAGGATGGGACCAGTTGAATTCATGACTCGGTGGCGCTGGCGCGGGTCAGTCGCGATGCTCGCCGTCGCCGTGGGGTTTGTCATCTACCCGCTGATCGAAAGCGAGGGCGATGTCATCAACTCGGACTGGCCCGCCTTCGCGACCGGGGCACGCATCATGGTCGACGACCCGGGTCATCTGTATGACTTCGACGTCCAGAGACGCGTCGAGCTCGACGTCACCGGCGGCCGGACGTTGGTGACCCTCGGGATCAACGGGATCCTGCCTTTCGTCGCGCCGGCGTGGGTCGCATTCTTCGCGGTTCCGTTCGAGCTCCTCGGGACGAATCTCGGCGGCCGGTTGTGGATCCTGTTCGGGCTGGCCTGCCTGGCGATCGGCCTCTACCTGGCGGTCAGGCCCCGGCCGCCGACTGCCATCCTGCCCGCGTTCGCATCCGTGCCCACCGCGCTCGTGCTGCTCAACGCGCAGCTGGACGGCATGGTGGCGCTGGGGGTGGGCGCCGCCGTCGCCCTGTGGTCCCGGCCATTCCTGGCCGGACTGTGCCTGGGGCTGGCTCTCCTCAAGCCCCAGCTCATGCTCCCGGCCGGTGCGGCGCTACTCGTCACCGGGCGGTGGCGCGTCCTCGCCGGGTGGGCCGCCGCGGGTCTAATCCTGTCGGGGGCGGCAGCGCTGCTCAACCCACGCTGGGTTTTCCAGTGGGTGCCCGCCCTCAACGGCCCCGTGCGACCCGGCAGCCGCGAGGTCGACTTTGCCCACTTCGGCACGGCCTTCCCTGCGGCCGTCCAGGGCTACGCGGTGGCGGTCCTGTCGCTGGTGGCGCTGGTCGCGGTGCTGGCGCTTGCCTGGCGCCGCCGTGCGGAAGTCAGGCCAGCCGCCGCGGTCATCGTCGCCGGGGGCGTGCTCGTGGCCCCGCACGCCTTGCCGACGGACCTGGTGCTCGTCGCGGTCGCTCTTGCGATCTGGGGCGAGGCTAATTGGTACGACTGGCTCCTGCTGTCAGCCGGCGCCGCCGTGGCGGCGCTCACGCCGGCGCCCGTGCCGGCAGTGGTGGGTGTGGTCGTGATCGGCTGGGTGTGCCTGCGAGCGGGCGGGGTTCTTACTTGGTCGCGGCGAGAACCGGCACCGCTGTCTGCTGGATGATCCCGTCGATCAACCCGTAGTCGACCGCTTCCTGGGGTGTCAAGAAGAAGTCCCTGTCCGTGTCGCGCTCAACGCGCTCGAGCGGCTGGCCGGTGTGCTTGGCGATCAGCTCGTTCAGCACGCCCCTGATGCGGATGATCTCCCTAGCGTGGATGTCCAGGTCGCTGGCCTGGCCCTGCAGACCGCGGCCGCCTATCAGCGGTTGGTGCATGTGGATGTTGGAGCTGGGGAGCGAGAAGCGGCGACCCTTGGCGCCGGCCATCAGGACAACCGTGCCGAAGCTGGCGGCCCGCCCGATGCAGACCGTCGAGACGGGCGCCTGCACGTACTGCATGGTGTCGTAGATCGCGAATCCCGAGCTGACCGAGCCGCCTGGCGAGTTGACGTAGATCTGGATTTCCTTCTCGGGGTCGTCGGCGGCCAGGTACATCAGCTGCGCGACGACCAGGTTCGCCACCACGTCGTCGATCGGGCGTCCGATCAGGATGATCCGGTCCTTCAGAAGGCGCGAATAGATGTCAAAGGTGCGCTCGCGGTTGCCGCCTTCGTTCTCTGTGACCATGGGGACGTAGCCCATTGCTCGAGAACTCTACGAGATATATTCGGTCGGTTGGCTAGCGGGACGGTGCTCGCGCCGGTGGACTTCTTCGGCGGGCTGCGCAAGGGAGTGAAGGCGAGGCTGCCCGAATCCCTTCGCACGTTCAGCAGCGCCCGGGGGCGTGGCCGACTGATGAAGGTTCATTTTGGCCATCCGGAGTTTCACTACGAGGCCTGGCACCACACGGGCGACGGTCGACTCGAGATCGGCCTCCACTTCGAGGGATCGCGCGAGGTAAACCAGGAGGCCTTCGACTTCTTCCGAGCCCACGTCCTGGAGGTCAAGGCGCAGCTGCCACGCGCCGAGCTCGAGCCGTGGGACCGGGGCTGGTCTCGTCTCTACGAGACGCTGCCCGCGTCGCAGCTGGACGAGGGCGTGCTCGACGGCGCTGTGGACTGCCTTTCCGCTTACATCGTCACGCTCCAGCCCCTCCTCAACTCCTGGTTGAAGGAACTCGACGGAGCCGGCTGACGCGTGGAACCTGTACAACACCGAAGAGGAGGTAGATCGAGTGCTTGAGGTGATATCGCCTGCACGAGTTGGCCGGCCATGAGGAAGGTCGACGCCAACGACGAGATCCAGGACTACCTGAGCCGACTGGTACCGCCCCGCGATCCGGTTCTCGCGCGCATGGAAGAGGAAGCGCACCGCGAGGACATCCCGATCGTCGATCCGCACGAGGGGGCATTGCTCTACCTGCTCGTCAAGATCGCTCGAGCCAAGCGCGTACTGGAGCTTGGAACCGCGACCGGCTACAGCGGCATCTGGCTGCTGCGCGGGACCGGGGATGGCTACCTGACCACTTTCGAAGTCAACCACGAGCGGGTTGAACGGGCCCGCAGGAATTTTGCCGAAGCGGGACTTGCGGAACGCGCACATGTCATCGAGGAGAACGCCGTCACCGGACTTGAGAAGGTGGAGGCGCGATTCGACGCGTGTTTCATTGACCTGTTGAACGCCTTCCGCTCAGAGGAGGTGACGCGGCGCGCGGCCGAGCTGTGCCTCGAGCGGCTCGAACCGGGCGGCCTGCTCATGGCGGACAACGCGCTGCGCCAGGGCGAGGTGCTCAAGCCCGAGACCCAGCAGGCGAAGAACGTCGCGTTCTACAACGATTGGGTGGCGAAGCATCCTGGCTTGGAGAGCATCGTGATCCCCATCCGCGACGGCCTCTCGGTGGCGCGGGTGCGCGACTGAACCCCAGCACGCGTTTGTGGGCGCGACGGATCGGCTACGCGCTGTTCGTGCTGGCCGGCGTGAGCGTCGTCATCGCCTTGATCTCATTGGGCGTCGCGAGCAATGGACCGGCTGGGCTGAGGACGCGCGCTCTCGTCTATGGAGTCGTCAACTTCGGATTTGCGATCGTCAACGGGATCCTGGGAACGGCGCTGGTAGCTGGAAGCCGCGCAGCTTGATTCAGGGACCGACAACCTCCCTCTCCCCATCGGGGAGCGATCAGTTGAGTCATATCCTTATCGCCGCTTGCGCGCAGGGCTCGGGTGCGATCAGTAGGTCACATCCTTAACGCCGCTTGCGCGCAGGGGCTTAAGCAGGTATCAGGTTGCGGTTGGCTTCGCGTCGTCTCCCTCGATCCAGTACGTGCCGTCAGCGGCGTGCTCTTTCTTCCAGATCGGAACGGATTCCTTGAGGCGGTCGATCCCCCACTTGCAGGCAGCGATCGCCTCCGCG
>JBGPEO010000201.1:0-3942 GCA_041482895.1 Candidatus Dormibacteraceae bacterium
CGAGCTTGGCCTCGAACTCCGGCTCAGTCGAAAAATCCCAGGTCATCTCTAAACCCCCCGATCGAGGAGCTGAATGCCCTCGTCGATCATGCCGGTGATGGTAGTCGTCAACCCTTCGTACATGGGGTCGGGCCGCTTGCCCCGCCGGTGGAGCATGAGGTTGTATCCGAAGATCGAGGCGTACTTGTACAGGCTCATCGCGGCATACCAGCGCATCTCCTCGGGGTCGGCGCCATAGAGGCGGTAGAGATCGTCGATCGTCACGTCGATCGCGCCGCCCGGGTTGGGCGCGCCCTGGTACTGGCGGCGGATGGCGACGATGCACAGGCACCCGAGATCGAGGAGCGGTTGCCCCAGCTGGGCGATCTCCCAGTCCAGCACGGCCACCACCTCGGGCCCGCGGAACAGCATGTTTCCGTAGTGGTAGTCGCCGTGCACCAGGGTGGGCGCGCGCTCGGCCGGGATCTGGATGGCCAGCAGCCCGCCGAGCTCGCCGGAGCGCACCGTCAGCTCCTCCGGAGCCCGCTGCATGAGCATGGCCCAGCGCATCATCTCGGACTGCAGCCCCACCGACTCCTCGTCGCCGATCCCGGTCTTGTCCAGGGGCAGCGCGTGCAGGCGCTTGAGCACGGCGACGGCCGACGATGCGATGTCGAGCGCCCTGTTCTCAGTCCCGGCCTTCTCGATGCGCGTGCCGGCGACCGCCTCCATGAGGATGAACGGCCGCCCATCCACCACCGGGTCCGAGCTCATCGCCGGGATCGCCGGAGTGGGGAGGCCCGCCTCGTGCAGGGCGGACATGATGCGTCCCTGCCGCACGACGTCGGCCGGCCCCGCGATGCGCGCGCCGGGCGGTGGAAGCCGGAGGACGTAGCGCGACGGCCCATCGCCGTCTTCCACGTCGACGAAGTAGGTGAACCCGGAATGGCCCTCGGGAATCGACTCCACGGAGACGACGCGCAGCTGCGGCCGCCCAAGCTTCTCGCGAACCTGCACCTCGAGGTCGGACCGGATCTGGTCGTTCATTCGAGATGCGCCGTGTCGCCCAGGGCGCCCACCATGCGGCGATCGTCCAGGGCCCTGACGACGCTGATGCTGGTGAAGTACGGGTACATGCGCAGGTGGCCGGGGTCGAGGTGCAGCACGTCGGAGAGGTACGACATGATCGCGGCGCCGTGGCTCACCGCCACGACGCGCTCACCGGGATGGTGCGCGATCATCTCGTCGATCGCGGCCGTCATCCTGCCCACCACGTCCGCCGGCGGCTCCTGGAGGTCCAGCGACCCGTCGTCGTTCACCTCCAGCGCCATCTCGACGAGCCGGTCGTCGACGTGCACGTCATAACTGATTGCCTTCGCGGTCTCGATCGCTCGCTGGTATGGGCTCGAGTAGACGGCGGCATGCTGCGTGCCCTGCATGCGCCTGGCCAGGCGAGCCGCCTGGTCGCGGCCGAGCGAGCTCAACGGTGGATCGGTGCGGTCGCTCATCTCGAAATAGCAGTCCGCGTGCCGCACGAGCCAGATCTCGGTCACGCCTTCGAGGCCGATCAGAAAAGCGGCTTCGAGAGATCGCATGGCCCGGGTGAGTTGTTCCGAGCCGTCCGTCACGGGTACCATTCGACCACATGCTCCGCGTCGCGGGCATCGTCGCCCTCATCGTCCTAGCCACCGCCTGCGACCAGACCACTGTGAAGACGGTGGCCTCGCCGTCGCCCGTCATCGCGCAGGGCACGTGGACCGAGGGTCTCACGTTCGCCGGTGACATGCCAGGCCAGATGACGGGAATCGTCGCGGACACCAGCGGCCTGTTCAGCGCGTGCACGGGTGAGAAGAGCCGCACGGGAGACATCTGGGCGGACACCTTCTACGGGACGCTGGACTCGAGCGGGTCAATCTGGGGAGTTGTCTTCACGATCAAGAACTTCAGCGGTCCGGGCACATACGTCAACGGCGCGATCACGGTGGAGATGCACAACATCAACGCAACACAGGTGTGGGAGTCGCTGGAGGGGGACAAGCTCACGTTCACCATCGACCGCACCCAGCAATCGGGCACGATCGACGCAACTCTGACGAACGCGACCACCGGCAAGGTCGCCGCCGAACACGTAACGGGTCGCTGGAACTGCCGAGGCTGACCTAAGGAGCCCCCCCTTCACCTCCCCGCCATGCGGGGAGGTCGGCGCGCAGCGCCGGGTGGGGAGTAGGAAAGCAGTCCTCCCTCTCCCCGCAGGGGAGAGGGTCGGGGAGAGGGTCAAACAAAGCAGACCAGGGCGTCCCTCTCTCCCCACAGGGGAGAGGGTCGGGGAGAGGGTGAAACAAAGCAGACCAGGGCGTCCCCCTCTCCCCGCAGGGGAGAGGGTCGGGGAGAGGGTCAAACAAAGAACCACTTAGGGCGTCCCCCTCTCCCCGCAGGGGAGAGGGTCAAACAAAGAACCCTGAGGTTCGCCGGCTGACCTAAGTCTCCCGCCAGACCGGCTGGCGCTTCTCGACGAAAGCCGCGATGCCCTCCTGCCCATCCGGCGCCACGGCATTGCAAGAGATCGCCTCGGCCATGAGCCGATAAGCCTCTGACTGAGTCGCCTCGACCTGCTGGTAGAACCCTTCCTTGCCAATACGCAGCGCATAACGGCTGAGCTTCGCGAGCTCGCCAACGAGCGCCATCACCTCCGCATCCAGCGAAGCAAGCGGCACCGCGCGATTGATCAACCCCCATCTCTCGGCGGTCGCGGCGTCGATGAACCGCCCGGTGAGCAGCATCTCCATGGCGTGCTTGCGACTGACATTGCGAGCCACGGCAACGCCGGGCGTGGAGCAAAAGAGCCCGTACTTGACCCCGGAGGTGGCGAAGCGGCAATCGTCGCTGGCGATGGCGAGATCGCAGGTGGCGACGAGCTGGCAGCCGGCGGCGGTCGCGATGCCATGCGGGGCGGCGATCACCGGCACGGGCACCGACTGGACCGTCGCCATGAGGCGGTTGCAGACGGCGAAGATGTCCCGCTCCTCATCGAGCGACCGGTCCTGCATCTCCTTGAGGTCGTGACCGGCGGAAAAAGCCCGCCCGGCGCCCTTGAGCACGATGGCATGCACCTCCGGCCGCGCCGCCTGGCGCTCGAGCTCGGATGTCAGCTCGGTCATGAGCCCGGTCGAGAGCGCGTTGAGGGTTTGAGGGCGGTTGAGGGTGATGACCGCGGCGGGCGACGCGTCTTCAACCAAGAGGTATTCGAGCGTTTCAGGCATGCAAACCTCCTTGCGCGGTTCAGTCTAGAGTGCCCGGAATGGAAGTCAGGTTCGACGGTCACTGTTTCGGCTGCGGGCCGCTGAACCTCGACGGTTTGCGCCTGGTTTTCACGCCCGGACCGGACGGCTCGGTGGCGGAGTTCGACGTGCCGGACCGTTTCCAGAGCTGGGCGGGCATGGCGCACGGGGGAGTGGTGGCGCTGATGCTGGACGAGGCGGTGGGCTGGGCGGCGTGGCACGCGGGGCACCCGGGGGTGACGGGGCGGCTGCAGGTGAGCTACCGCCGGCCGCTGAAGCTGGGCGAGCCGATCCGGATCGTGGGGAAGGTGGAGAACGTCCGCCGCACCCTGGTCTACTGCACAGCGGTGGTGGAGAACCGGAACGACGGCTCCCGAATAGCCGACGCGACGGCCACGGTGATGGCGGTCAAGACCGTGGTGGACCCAGTCGGCGGGTAGAATCATCACCTTCGGTCAGGCGCGCCATTGGGAGCGCGCCGCGTTCAAGTCGGGGGCTGGCGCAGTTTGGCAGCGCGCACGGTTCGGGACCGTGAGGCCCCGGGTTCAAATCCCGGGCCCCCGACCAGTTTTTCCAATACAAATTTGGTGGCCGTGGTCCTACATTCGAGGCTATGAAAACCTTCCATGTAGCAACCGATGTAGCAACCCGGACCATAGGTCCACCGCTTAAGGCCCATTGGGGC
>JBGPEO010000202.1:0-3862 GCA_041482895.1 Candidatus Dormibacteraceae bacterium
ACGATTGCGACCTCGGTCACCTACCTCTACGTCGCGCTGCAGGCGATCGCGGGAAGGCTGACGTTGGGTGACCTGACGCTGTACACGCAGGCGGCGATGTCGGTCCAGAGCTCGATCCAGTCGATCCTCGGCGGCTTTTCCGGCATGTATGAGCACAACCTCTACCTCAACAATCTCTATGAGCTGATGGCGATGCAGCCATCGATGCCCGTGCCCGCAAAGCCTGCAGAGGTACCTCAGCCGCTACGCGGCGAGATCCGGTTCGACAACGTGAGCTTCGCGTACCCGGGCGCTGACAAGAACGCCGTCACCGACTTGAGCTTCACGGTGAAGGCGGGGGAGACGCTGGCCGTCGTCGGTCGCAACGGAGCCGGCAAGACAACGCTTTTCAAGCTGATCTGCCGTCTATACGACCCTTCTGGCGGGCGCATTCTCATCGATGGGATCGACCTTCGCGATTTCGAGCCCGACCAGCTGCGCCGGCAGATCGGCGCGATGTTCCAGGACTACGTGGACTACCAGGCCACCGCCGCGGAGAACATCGGCCTCGGCAATGTCCCAGAGATCGCCGACCGCGATGCCGTGGTGAGCGCCAGCAAGCAGGCGGGATCCGATGAGCTGATCGCGAACCTGCCAGAGGGTTACGACACGGCCCTGGGCAAGTGGTTCGACGCCGGCGTCAACCTTTCAGGTGGCGAGTGGCAGAAGGTCGCGCTAGCTCGGGCGTTCATGCGTGAAGACGCCAGGATTCTTCTGCTCGACGAGCCGACCTCGGCGCTCGACGCACAGGCCGAGTACGACCTCTTCGAGCGCCTTCGCTCACTGACGCACGGGCGTACGGCGGTCTACATCTCGCACCGCTTCTCGACTGTGCGGCGAGCCGACCGGATCATCTTCCTGGAGCACGGCCGCCTAGTGGAAGAGGGCACGCACCAGGAGCTGATGCGCCTGGATGGGCGGTACGCCCGGCTTTTCCGGATGCAAGCCGCGGCATACACCGGCGAGGACGTCGTTCCGGAGGAGATCGCCCACCTCCCCACCTAGTGGGGCAATCAATAGGTCCCATCCTCATCGCCGCTTGCGCGCAGGTCGGCCCAGCTCGCAACCGCGAGCTGGGCCGGGTGGGGGCTAGGCCAAAGCCCTATCGTTCCGCCGTGCAGCACCGGGCGCCGGCGATCGTCGGGGCGATTCTCGGCGTCGCGACGGCCGCCGTCTACCTGATCGGAGCCAACCGGTCTTACGGCTACGACGCGGCGGCCACGTTTGCCAACTTCGTGGCCACGCCTTCGCTATGGGACGCCTTCGCGATCCACTCGGTTCTGCCGACGGTCCCGATCAAGAGCGTCGCTTCCAACGACCACGTGCTGCTCTCGTTCCTGAGCCACGTCATCTACTCGGTGACCGGATCCAGAAGCGAGATCGTCTACAGGCTGCTGCCGGCGCTGGCCGCCGGAGCGACAGTCGGGGTGACCACCACCGTTCTGAACTTGCGATTCGGGCTGGTCACGGGAATCAGCGCCGGATTATTTATCGCCACGGATCCGCTGTTCGTCGAGAACAGTCGCGACCTGCGGGGCTACAGCCTGGCGGCCCTGGGAGCGGTGGTCGCCACTGTGATCCTGGCGGGCAGATGGACCCGGTGGCGCCTGGTCGCCTACGCGCTGTTGATGGGGCTGGCCATCGCCGCGCAGTTCTTTGCCGTGGTCGTGCTGCTCATGCACGTCGCGTGGATCGTCGCCCGCGGGTCATGGCCACGGGTGCGCCAGCTCTTGCCGGCCTGGATCGTGGCCGCGGCGATCGGGGTCGCCGCCAACGCGAACATCCAGGTCATGGAGCTGCTCCAGCACGGCTACCCGCCGAGCGTTTTCTACCCGGACTTTCCGCGCGACCTCGTCTTCTTCCTGGTTGGCGCGCCGTTCCTGCTGCCCCTCGGTCTCTGGTTGTCGGCCGCGGGACTCGGGCTGTGGACGCTGAGGGCCGAACGCTGGCTCTGGGCGGCGATCGCTGTCGTGGCGGTGGTCGTCGGCGTGCTGTGGTTGGGCCTTCGGCCGGCCTTCCTGTATCCCCGCTTCTTCATCTTCCTGGTCCCTGGGTGCGCCTACCTGATGGCGGCCGCCATTGCGCGCTGGAAGGTGCTGGCGCCGGTCGTGGTGGCGGGCGCTCTTGTGGTGGCCGTGATGCAGGCACCGGGATGGACCCAGGATCCCCTCGCGCTCCCACAGGCGGCCGCCGCGGTGGAGCGAATTCACGCCGCGGGCGGCCGCCCCTGCGTGATCCATATCGACGAGCAGGTGCTGGCGGCCTACACCACGGACTTCGCGATCGTCTCGACGCCCGAGCAGCTCGCCGGCTGCGACGCGGTGGTCGTGGTCAGCTGGAACGTCGACCTGGGGCTGCGTGACCTGGCCGCTCGGGAGTTCCCGCGCGCGACGGCGCTAGGCGCGTCCTACCCCGCCGTCGTGCTGGAGAGGTGAGCCTGGAGTCTTACGCTCGGAGACCGTTCGGAGTCATCTGGAGGACCCGCACGGCGCGGCCGCGCATGCGGTCGCAACGCCAGCAGAAGACCACGGCGTCGATGCCACCAGGCAGGATCCCCTTCAGCAATACCTCGCGCTCTTTCTGGTGGAAGAACCAGCAGATGAAGAAGTGCATCAAGCCCGAAGAAGCTATCACGGTGTCCCCGACAAAACAAAGGAAACTCAGTTAAGAGTTTGTGAGATGGCCTCGTTGAGGCGTGCCGCGAGGATGAAATCGTTATCGGTGAGCCCTCCCGCGGCGTGAGTCCACAGCCAGATGGTCAGCGAACCGTAGGAGAGGAGCAGGTCAGGATGGTGGCCCTCCGCCTCGGCGATCGAGGCGATCCGGCTGACGAGCTCGACGCCCGGCATGAAGCCTTTGAACTTGACCGTCCTCGCGAGACGCAGGTGACCGTCGACCTCCTCGACGTCCCAGCCCGGGACCTGCTCCAGGAGCTTGTCGATGTCCGACTTGGGGAGCGGGGGAGTGCCCGGCTTGCAGACCACGCAGTGACGCTCCGCCAGCGGGGTGGCCATCGGAGAGGATCGTACGAGGGTAGGTAGAATGATTGCTCCCATGGGGCGGCTAGCTCAGTGGGAGAGCGCTCGCCTCACACGCGAGAGGTCATTGGTTCAAACCCAATGCCGCCCACCAGGAGTGGCCCCGTCGTCTAGTGGTCTAGGACGCAGCCCTCTCAAGGCTGAGATCGCGGGTTCGAACCCCGCCGGGGCTACCAGTCTCACGCCCTAGAACATGCGCTAGCGCACGTCTGATGCCAAACGCTCGCACCGCAGATCGCCGAACGGCCGTCTGTCGCTGACCGTGCGTAACCGAGGCCATCAGACTGGCCCGCTAAGACTCCGACAAAAGAAGTCGGCGGATCGAGTCGGAGAGCCATTCCTCGAACTGAGTGGACAGCCAGCCGCGCTCGAGAACGAGCTGACGGTATGTTTCCGAGCCGGCCAAGGTGTACAGGACATCGGCCGCGCGAGCTTGGTCAAGATCGCTGCGCAGCAGGCCCGCGGCCGAGAGGTGACGCGCCACCTGGCTGACGGCGGCGAGGTGGCGGGCTTGCCAGTCGTCCCACAATGCCTCCAACTTAGGGTCGTTTCCCTGACCAGATCGGAGAATCCCGCTAATGACCGTAGTGCGCTCGTGGAGTTGTCGGATGAGGTGCGCTCCAATGGCGAGCTGCGCCTCGGGGTCGGTCTCCGCCAACACCTGACGGACGTCGAGTGCGGGGTCCTCAGCTGCATCGGCGATCAGCGCGGACAGCAGCCCGAGCTTCGAGCGGAACAAGAGATAGACCGTCGCAACGGAAACTTCCGCCGCACTGGCGACGGCC
>JBGPEO010000203.1:0-3856 GCA_041482895.1 Candidatus Dormibacteraceae bacterium
CTGACATGGGGGGACCGAAAGGCCCTTCACGAACGAGACTTGTCCGCATATGGTGATCGTGTCCCGAGGGGCTGAGTACGTAACCCGAGAGAGCGTCGATCCAGGTTGAAAGTCGCAAGACGGAAATCGATGGACGCAGGTTACTCCCGGGCAAGCGGAAAGGAACCTCGGGCAACTTTGTTCCACGTACGGGCCCGCCCCTGCGCATCGGATCGCGAGAAGCGGCTCGTTCGCCGAGTTCTAGGCGCCTCGCGGAATCGGCGATTTTCGGCTACTCGCCGGGCTGTCTGGTAGGAATTGGCCTCGGTCTGGGTACATTGAATCGTTGTGACAACTGATTGGCCGCTGGGATCGCTCGAGCTCAAGGTGCTCGACCTCGAGCGTGAGGTCGAGTTCTACGAGCGCTTCGGGCTCACGCGAATCTCTGACGGCAGCGGCGCCGCCACCCTCGGGGCGGGCGGCAGGCCTCTGCTTCACCTCAAGACCCTGACCGGTGGACAGGAGCGGCCGCCGCACACGGCCGGCCTCTTTCACTTCGCGATCCTGCTGCCGCGCGAAGAGGAGCTGGGGGGCTTCCTGAGGCGGTCGCTGGAAGAGCGACTGCCCCTGACCGGCACCGCCGACCACTTCGTCAGCCAGGCCCTCTACTTCGACGACCCGGAGGGAAACGGCATCGAGGTCTACGCCGACCGCCCGCGAAGCGAGTGGCGATATCCCAATGGCCGCCTGGACATCGGTACCGACCACCTCGACTTCGAGCGTCTGCTGCGGATCGCGGACGCACCCGAGAAGAAGTTCTCGAGCGGCACTGTGCTGGGGCACATGCACCTGAACGTCTCCGACCTGGACAGCTCGCAGGCCTTCTATGAATCGATAGGCATGGAGCTGACGGCGGAGGCCGGTCGAGTGATGCGGTTCATGAGCTGGGACGGGTACCACCACCACCTCGGCATCAACGTGCTCCAGGGTCGCGATGCGGTCCCGGTGGAGTCCGGCGTCCGCGGGCTGCAGGGCTTCGAGATCACGCGCCTTGCGGCGCCTCTTACCGATCCCAACGGGATCGCTCTCACGCCGCCGGCGGCCTGACCTTCCCGACCTCGTGCTGACACCACGCGTATAGCGCGTCGTAGAGCGGCGTCTCGAGCGCGATCTTCAAATGGTCGTTCTCGCCGTGGACCATGGCGAACCCGTGGGCGACCGCTTTGAGGCCGGCCGCCTCTGGGGTCTTGTCGACGTCCGCGTTGACGTCGGCCCCGTGGACGATCTGAGCGAGCCGGTCGAGAGCCGGGTCGTGCAGGCCGTATTTGAGGATGATCGACTCGAAGCTGCAGCGGCCGTCGACATGACCCAGCTCGACAGCACCGACGTCGTAGGGGATCGCGCCTTCGCGTTCGGCGACCGCGGTCACCTCCGCCGCCGGCACGTAGATGAACTCAGCGTCCGGGTCGATGAACCGTTTGACGAGCCACGGACAGGCGATCCGGTCGACGCTGGCATTCTTTCGGGTGATCCACTTCATCGCTCACACTCCTGTCGTTGAAATATCGTCATTTAGGCTATTCTCGGCCGGATGACCGACCTCCTCGCCGGGCTCCAGGTGGCCATCCCAATCGCCTTCGGATTGCTCGCTTTGAGAACCCTGGTGGAATGGATCCGGCAGCCCGACCGGCGCCACGGCTACCTCGCGCTCACCCTGGTTTCGCTCGCGCTTGTCATCATGATCGCCCCGGCCCTCGGGGCTCCTGGCGGCGCCGGCCAGGTCCGCACGCTGGTCACCGACCTCATCACGCTCGGCATCGTTCCCGTCCTCTATTTCAGCTTCGCCCCTCCCGCCTGGTTGAGGCGGTTCTGGCGGCAGCCCGACGAGGAAAAGTTTCGCAGCGCCCTTCACGATCTGCTTCTCTACAGCCCTGACCGGCAGACGCTCGCACAGCGAGCCCTCGGCTGGGCCCAGCGCCTGGTCGGCGGTGAAAGCGGGTTCGTGATCGATTCCGACCAGTCCATCCTCGCCTCGCAGGGTGTGAATCCCACCGAGGCGGCGGAGGTCGCGGCTCGCAATGACTTCTTCTCGAAGGCCGGAGAGAGGCATGCACCCTGGCGCCAGGACCACATGCTCATAGTGCCGCTGGATCTGCAGAAGGGTCCAGGAGCGATCGTGCTGGTCTCCGGACGCCTGACGCCGACCTTCGGCGACGACGAGCTCGGACGCCTGGCGCGATACGCGATCAGCATCACCGCCGGTCTCGACCGGGTGACGCTGACATCGAGGATCCAGGCCCTCGAAAAGGCCAAGAGCGACTTCTTGAACATCGCTTCGCACGAGCTCCGCGGACCGATGACGATCATCAAGGGCTACCTGACGATGTTCGAGGCGGGCGCCCTTGGAGAGCTGTCGCCGACGGCGAACTCGGTCATCCCTCTGCTCATCTCGAAGTCCGATGAGATCAACTGGATGCTCGAGCAGATGCTCGAGGCGGCGCGTCTCGAAGAAGGACGCCTGGAGCTCAACAAGAAACGCGGTGACGTGGTCGAGATCACCGATAAAGCGATCGACGGCGTGAAGATGCTGCTGCGCGGCCACGACCTGAAAGTCGATGAGCCGGCCGAGCCGGTGGAAGCCGACCTCGACGCCGACCGCTTCCAGATGGTCGTCCGGAACCTGCTGAGCAACGCGGCCAAGTACTCGCCTTCCGGCTCAGAAATCACCGTCCGCATCCGGAGCAAGGACGGCATGGCGACGGTTGCCGTGATCGACAAGGGCGTGGGGATCAGCCCGGAGGACCAGGCCAACCTCTTCACTCGGTTCGGCCGGGTACAGAGCACGCAGCACGTGCAGGGGACCGGACTGGGCCTGTGGTTGTCGAA
Organism: Candidatus Dormibacteraceae bacterium; assembly: GCA_041482895.1. Taxonomy (GTDB): domain Bacteria; phylum Chloroflexota; class Dormibacteria; order Dormibacterales; family Dormibacteraceae; genus Palsa-870. Next base: position 2,866 of record JBGPEO010000203.1, read on the forward strand.
AGAGATAGCCCGCATGCATGACGGAGACCTGACCGTTCAGTCCAATGTCGGAAGTGGAAGCACGTTTGTCCTGGCGGTGCCGTTGAGGCAGTAGGGTGGTTCTCATGGAACCGCAGGTGCGAACGGCATTCGAGACCGCCCGGCCCTTCGACATGATTTCGACCCTGGCCCCGATCGGGCTCGGCCAATCAATGCGGGTCGATCGCAACGAAGCATGGCGAGCAACGCGGACGCCAGACGGCCCATCTACCGTCCACCTGAGATTCATGGCGCCCACGATCGAGGTCGAGGCGTGGGGCCCCGGGGCGGAGTGGGCGTCGGCGCGCGCGGCCGCCGTTTGCGGCGAGCTGGACGATGCAACCGGCTTCCAGCCCGGGCATCCGCTTATCTCCGACCTGCACCGTCGCCACCCAGGATTGCGGCTCCCCAGGACCCACGCCGTCTTCGAGGCTCTGGTCCCCGCGGTGCTAGGGCAGAAGGTGACCACCACTGAAGCGCATAAGAGCTATTGGGCGCTCGTGGACGCGTTCGGCGAGCCGGCCCCGGGGCCCGCGCGCCTCAAGCTGCCTCCCTCGGCCCAGGTGCTGGCGCGAACTCCTTACTGGACCTTCCACCGCCTCGGCGTCGAGCGCCGGCGCGCCGAGGTGATCATCAGGGCCGCCAGGAGCGCAGGCCGGCTCGAGGAGATCACCACGATGGACATCGCGAGCGCTTATCGCCGGCTCCAGGCTTTTCCGGGCGTCGGGCCGTGGACCGCTGCCAAGGTGGCCCTGGTGGCGCTGGGGGACGCCGACGCGGTGCCCGTCGGGGACTACCACCTGCCGCACGCGGTCGGCTACGCGCTCGAGGGTACGGCGCGCTCCACCGACGAGCGCATGCTCGAGCTGCTCACCCCGTATCGCGGACACCGCGCCCGCGTGATCCGCCTGCTGACCCTCTCCGGCATCGCGGCGCCGCGATTCGGACCGAAGCAACCGCTGCGCAACATCGC
>JBGPEO010000204.1:0-3848 GCA_041482895.1 Candidatus Dormibacteraceae bacterium
ACGGCGCCGATCTACACGACCGACTCGCTGCATTCCGCAGTGGTCGAGATCATCGTCAAGAAGGGCGCGCGCTGCCGCTACACCACGATCCAGAACTGGTCGACCAACGTCTTCAACCTGGTCACCAAGCGGGCGCTCGCCTACGCCGACGCCACGATGGAGTGGGTCGACGGCAACCTCGGCTCGCAGATCACGATGAAGTACCCGAGCGTCTACCTGATGGAGCCGGGCGCCAAGGGCGACGTGCTCTCGGTGGCGTTCGCCGGCAAGGGCCAGCACCAGGACGCCGGCGGCAAGATGATCCACGTCGCGCCGAACACGACGTCGACCATCACGTCGAAGTCGATTTCCAAGGGCGGCGGGCGAACCTCATACCGCGGCCACATCAAGATGTACCCGGGCGCAAACAACTCCAAGTCGTTCGTCAAGTGCGACGCGCTGCTGCTCGATGACGAGTCGCGCTCCGACACCTATCCGTATAACGATGTCGACGCCGAGAACGTGACCCTGGGCCACGAAGCCACCGTGAGCAAGGTGTCCGACGAGCAGCTCTTCTATCTGATGAGCCGCGGGATCACGCGCAGCGAGGCCGAAACGATGATCGTCAACGGCTTCATCGAGCCGTTCACCAAGGAGCTCCCTCTGGAGTACGCGGTGGAGCTCAACCGGCTCATCCAGCTCGAGATGGAGGGCTCGGTAGGGTGAGCAGTGCACCGCGGGCGATCAACGAGAGATTCGGCGGCCAGGTGGGCCAGGTGCTAGGCGCCGCCGAGCACCGCAGCGCGCGCATCCCGTGGATGCGTAAGCGAGTAGCGCAGGCGGCAAGGACGCAGATGGCCCGCATGGGCGTCGAAGATCCGTTGCATCGGCCCGCGGGGCACTGCTAACGGTGGCATTGACCCTGGACTCCCTGGATGTGCTCCAGGGGGAACCCGACTGGCTGGGAAAGCGGCGGCGAGGCGCTCTCGCCACGTATGAGCGCCTGCCCATGCCGAGCAAGACCGACGAGGAGTGGCGCCGCACCGACATCAGCGGCCTGAACCCCGCGCAGTTCACCGAGCTCGAACACAAGAACGGTTTCAAGCTCGACGCCATGACATCGCTGCCGCGAGGCGTGATTCTCGAGCCGCTGCGCGTGGCCGCCGAAAAGCATCCGCAGCTCGTCGAGCCACTCCTGTTCTCGCTCACGAAGGCTGACCGAGATCGATTCAGCGCCCTGCATGCGGCGTTCTTCACCGGCGGCACTTTCCTTTATGTGCCGGATGGAGTGGAGATCATGGAGCCCATCGTCGGCCAGCACACCTCGCACGGCGGTGGCACGGCTTTCTTGCCTCACACGCTCATCGTGGCCGGCCGAGGCGCTCGCTTCCACTACCTGGACGAGTACATCGGCCGAGACGACGAGCCCGTCTCATACCGAAGCGGATCGGCCGAGATCTTTCTCGGTGAAGGCTCTGAGGTCGGTTACGTCGCGCTTCAGAAGTGGGGCCGCAACGCGTGGCATTTCGGCGACCAGCGCGCGCGCCTGGAGAAGGATTCGAAGCTGAAGCTTTTCAACGTCACGCTTGGCGGGCGTTTTTCGAAGACCCGCGTCGAGGCCTCACTGGTTGGGCCGGGCGCGGAGGCCGAGCTCAAGGCGATCTACTTCGCTTCCGGCCAGCAGTTCTTCGACTTCCACACGCTTCAGGACCATCAGGTCGGCAACACGCGCTCCGACCTCCTGTTCAAAGGTGCGCTGCAGGACACTGCACGCACCGTCTACGCCGGGCTGATCCGGATCGAAAAGGGCGCCGCGCGCTCGGATGCGTACCAGGCCAACCGCAACCTCGTGCTCTCCGACCACGCCAAGGCCACCTCGATCCCGATGCTCGAGATCGACAACAACGACGTCCGCTGCACGCACGGCGCCACTGTGGGGCCGGTCGACCCGCAGAGCATGTTTTACCTGCAGTCGCGCGGCATCCCCGAGCCGACCGCCAAGCGGATGATCGTGCAGGGATTCTTCGGCGACGTGCTGGACCGGATTCCTTTCGCGCACGCGCGGAACCTCATCGAGGCGGACCTGGAGTCGCGCCTTGGCTAGGTTCCGAGTCGCTTCGGTCGGGGAAATCCCCGACGACAGCATCAAGCGGGTGGACGCCGGAAACACCCCGGTCTGTCTCGCGCACGCCGAGGACGGCAAGTTCTACGCGCTCAACGACATCTGCACGCACGAGGAGTTCAACCTCAGCGATGGCGAGCTCTGGGGCATGGATGTCGAGTGCCCGCAGCACGGTTCTCGCTTCAACCTGGTGACCGGGAAGGTGACCGGCCTTCCGGCCGTGATCCCCGCCAAGACTTACCCGGTTTCCGTGGAGGGCGACGAGGTCTACATCGAGGTCCCCGATTGATGGCCGCGCGCGCGCAGGGCGCACCTAATAGATCACTCGACGTCGCGACGATTCGGAAGGACTTCCCGATCTTCAAGACCGGGATCGCCTACCTGGACTCTGCCAATACGTCGCAGCGGCCGCGCCAGGTGACCGGCGCGATGATGGAGTACTTCGAGAAGTTCAACTCGAACATCCACCGCGCGGCCTACCACATCGCTGAAGAGGCGACGGTGCGCTACGAGGCGACGCGTGAGAAGGTTCGCGAGTTCATCAACGCAAGCACCACCAAGGAGATCGTCTACACGCGAGGCACGACCGAGGCGATCAACCTGGTCGCCTACTCGTGGGGCCGCAAGCACATCAAACAGGGCGACCTGATCGTCCTCACGATCATCGAGCACCACTCGAACATCGTCCCGTGGCAGATCCTCGCCGCCGAGAAAGGCGCAACGATCGAGTACGTCGACATCGACGAGCGCGGCGAGCTGCGCCTGGACCAATTCCACAAGCTCCTCGAGCGCTCGCCGAAGCTGGTCGCCTTCGGCCAGGTCAGCAACGCCCTCGGCACGATCAACCCGGTTGCGTAGATGGTTGCGGCGGCCAAGGCCGCCGGCGCGACGGTGCTGGTGGACGGTGCTCAGGGCGCCCCGCACCAGGGCGTCGACGTCCGCGCGCTGGGCTGCGATTTCTATGCGTTCAGCGGGCACAAGATGCTGGGGCCGACCGGCGCCGGAATCCTGTACGGCCGCCGCGAGCTGCTCGAGGCGATGGACCCGTTCATGTCCGGCGGGGACATGATCAAGACCGTTCGCGTCGAGGGCACGACCTATCACGAGCTGCCGTGGAAGTTCGAAGCCGGCACCCAGGCGATCGCCGAGGTCATCGGGCTGGGAGCGGCGGTCGATTACCTCAGCGCGCTCGGGATGGACGCAGTTCGCGCCCACGAACGCGAGATCACCGAATACGCCTACGAAGCTCTCAGCGACGTCGAAGGCCTGACGTTGTACGGGCCGCCGCCATCGCGCCGCGCCGGAGTCATCTCCTTCTCCGTCGAAGGGATCCACCCCCACGACCTGGCCACCATCGCCGACCGCGACCAGGTGTGCCTGCGGGCCGGGCACCACTGCGCGATGCCGCTCATGACCCGGCTCGGAGTCGCAGCGACCGCCCGCGCCTCTTTCTACGTCTACACGCAGAAGGATGAAGTCGACCGCCTGGTCAGTTCCATCAAAGAGGCCCAGAGGATTTTCAAATGACAGTGAAGAGCCACCACCACCCCAACCACCGGCCCTCCCCCCAAGCGGGGCGGGCATCTATGAGCACGGGACCAGCAGTCGACGACCAGTTCTGTTCACCCCCGAAGGCTCCTTCCCAGTCATGAACAGAGCAGGCACCGCTGCCGATGATCAGTTCTACCGCGAGTACATCCTCGACCACTATACGAACCCGCGGAACTTCGGCCGTCTCGAGAACCCT
>JBGPEO010000205.1:0-3782 GCA_041482895.1 Candidatus Dormibacteraceae bacterium
AGTTTTGAAGGGTGGTTCGCGCCTTTTCTCCGCGCCCGTCCGGCGACCATCCGGAGCTGAAGGATGCGCGCCGCGCCGAACGCGACCACGATGACCGCGCCGAGAATCAACGCGAACAGCAGAGCCACAGCAAGCGGGAGATGGCCCTTGAAGAACAGGAACGTGACCTCGACCGTCTGCTGGTTCTGGAGGATGAAAACGAGGATCACCACCATCGCGACCAGGCCGATGACGATGGCCGTCCAGGCGCCGCTCAGTCGGGTTTGACGCTCGCCGGGAAGCGGCTCGTCGGCCTCGGGTGCTCCGGTTGGCGGGATGTCGTTCATCGACTCGTCTCCATCGCACGAGGTATATCAGATGCCGCCGTGGCCGGATCCCCCGAACCTACTCGCCGAGGAGTCCGGCCAGCAGCGCGTCGAAGCCAGGGGTCGTCAGCGCCCAGGCCACGGCGCGGTCCGGCGGGACGAGGTAGAGGAACTCGCAGCCGCCCGTTGCCTTGATGGTGAGGTTTCCACCATGCACGTAACGGATGACGATCAGGTAATACGAGCCGTCGTCAAGTTGCAGCACATCGTGGCCTGTGCCGCTAGAGTCCGCGACCGAGTGGACCGCGGACGAATAGCGCTTATACGAAAAGCGGCTCCGTCTTCTCACGCTCCAGCATCGCGGCCATCTGGGCGTCGCCCGGTCGCTTCTCAAAGCGCTCCGCCGCATCGAGCACCAGGGGCAGAAGGTCGACGTCGCCCGCCGTGTTGAGGAACATGCCGGGACGGCCAAGCACCCACCAGACGGCCACGTCGATGTCGTCCTGGTTCTGGAGAGGCTCGTACCAAGTGGTGCGCGTGTGGTCTCTCCCCCGCCACGGCCGCAGCGCGATGGACTTGATCGTCTGAACCGCGACATTCCGCTCGGCGCACGTCTTGGCGAGGGCCTCGAAATTCTCTGCGTAATAAGGCAGGCGCATCGTCACGAAGTTGTACGGCAGCAGCACTGAGTCGAAGTCGAAGCGCTCGAGGCTGCGCCTGTGGTTGGCAGCGATCTGGGCTCCGTGGCCGGTCACTCCGATGAAGCGAACCAGGCCCTGTGCGCGCGCCTCGACCGCCGCCTCGATGACTCCTCCGGGGCTGAGGGCGATGTCCCACTCGATGGGATCGGCGAGGTTGTGCAACTGCCACAGGTCGACGTGGTCGACGCCAAGCCGTTCCAGCGACCGGTGCAAGTCGTCACGCGCCTCCCTGGCGGTTCGCGCATCGGTTTTGGTGGCGAGGAAGAAGCGGCCCGGGTGGCGCTTGAGCCATGGCCGGATGCGCAGCTCGGCGTCACCGTAGCTGGCCGCGACGTCTATGTGGTTGACGCCGTGCCGAAGCAGCACCTCGAGCGTGCGATCCGCGACCTCCTGGCTCACGCGCGAGAGCGCCGCCGCGCCGAATACGGTTCGGCTGCTCTTGTGTCCGGTGCGCCCAAAGCCTGCCGTGGGGATGGCCATCTCAATAGGGTATGCGCCCGGCGGCCGAGTTTGATCAGCGCCTTGAGCGGGGAGGTTATAGGGAGAGAGATGACGGATTCCAACGTGGTCACCTGCCCCAACTGCGGTCAAAAGACGCGCGTCCGCTCAGCCGCTCAGGGGGTGCCTCATTGCCCCAGGTGCGGCCGGCCGCTGCCATGGCTGACCGAAGCCGGCGCGGCGGATTTCGGCGCGGTGGTGGAGCAGAGCCCGATCCCGGTGCTGATCGACTTCTGGGCTCCATGGTGCGCCCCGTGCCGGATCGTCGCCCCGACCGTAGACCGGCTGTCCCAAGAGAGGGCAGGCCAGCTGAAGGTGGTGAAGGTCAACACAGACCTGGCGCCGGACCTTCAGGAGAAGTTCGGAATCCGTGGTATTCCCACCCTGGTCCTGATGGAAGGCGCAAAAGAACGCGACAGGGTGACTGGTGCGCTGAACCCCAACGCCCTGCGCGACTGGGTCGAGCAGCGAGTACCGGCTCACCCTGGCTCCAGGCGCTGACACCCCGCGTTTGCAGGGCTCGGAAGCCATATCCCGACAGGGCGACAACCCCCGCTGGGGCTAGTACAAATAGCACACTCCAAAATCGGAGCGACGCGCTCCATACCCTCCAGTGCTCGCGGCGGCACCCCCCCTGCCGCCAGCGAGCCTCTGGTGGTCGCAAGCACCAATGCCGCAACGCCTATCCTTTGCCACGTGGCAGGCAAGCGCCTCTCGTCTGAGGAGTCGAGTCGGCTTTACGAGCTCGACCGGACTCACTGGCTTCACCCGCAGGGCGACCTTGGCGCGCCGCTAGGGACTGTCCCTCAGCTCTTATTCACCGGCGGCAACGGCGCGACCCTGACCGACGTCGATGGGCGCGAGTACATCGATGGCATGGCGTCACTGTGGAACGTGAACGTCGGCTACGGGCGGACGGAGCTCGCCGAGGCGGCTGCCGCGCAGATGAAAACGCTGGCGTTCAGCTCGGCATACGGCGGGTTCGGCACCGCACCGGCGATCGAGCTGGCGGCCAAACTGGCCGAGCTGGCGCCCGGCGAGCTCGAGGTGACCTATTTCGCGTCTGGGGGCGCCGAAGCCAATGACACCGCCTACAAGATCGCGCGCCTTTATTGGACCCTGCGCGGCGAGCCGGAGCGCGTCAACATCGTCTCCCGAGTCCGCGATTATCACGGCCTGACCTACGGCGCGACCAGCGCCACGGGCATGCCAAACTTCTGGAAGGGCTTCGCGCCCCTCGCGCCGGGTTTTCTCCACGGCCCGTCGCCCGACCCCTACCGATTTTCGGGCGAAGGCTCGCCAGGCGCCGCCTACGTCCAGGCGCTGGAGGACGTGGTGTTGAAGGCGGGCGCGGAGACTGTCGCCGCCGTCGTCGCGGAGCCCGTGCAGGGCGCCGGCGGCGTGATCGTGCCGCCGGCCGACTACTTCCCGCTGCTGCGCCGCCTTTGCGACCGGTATGGGCTGCTGCTCATCGCCGACGAGGTGATCACCGGCTTTGGGCGGACGGGGCGGTGGTTTGCCATGGAGCACTGGAACGTCCAGGCGGACCTGATGATCTTCGCCAAGGGTGTGACCAGCGGTTACCTTCCGCTGTCAGGCGTCATGCTCACCCGCTCCGTCCACGAAACGCTGAAATCGGTGAAGGGACCGTTCGCGCACGGATTCACGTACAGCGGCCACCCGACCGCGTGCGCTGTCGGACTGCGAAACCTGCAGATCCTCGAAGAGGAGCATCTTGTCGAGCGAGCAGCCGACCGCGGTGCGTATCTGCTGAAGCGGCTGCAGGAGCTGCGAACGCACGAGATCGTGGGCGACATTCGGGGCCTGGGCCTCGTCGCCGGGATCGAGCTGGTGCGCGACCGAGGCACGAAGGAGCTCTTCGACGCTTCCACCGGTGCGGCCCGACGCGTCTGGCTGGAGGCGCTCGAGCGAGGAGTCATCGTGCGCCCGCTTCAGGGCGACGTGCTCGCGATCTCTCCGCCGTTTGTGATCAGCGAAGAGCAGATCGATCACATCGTGCTGGCGCTGGACAAGTCGATCGCGAGCGTCGCCCGACAGCTCAGCTGATCCGAGCCGCAGCCGCGTCGCGCTAGCGATGCGTGAAAGGCGGTTGGTAGAAATCCGCGACTCTCGCGGAGCGGCCGTCGAGCGCCACCTCACTGAACTGATAGAGGATCGCCGCCGTCGGCGCGAAGACCTCGACTGGCTCGAGCCTTAAGGAGAAAGCCTGGCCAGGCTTCGCCATCGAGACCGCGGCCCGGAGGTCGGCGATCGCGAT
>JBGPEO010000206.1:0-3780 GCA_041482895.1 Candidatus Dormibacteraceae bacterium
CACTACAAGCCCGATCCCGAGGTATACCTGGGTGCGGCCTCCGCGCTTGGCCTGGAGCCACATCAGGTGATGATGGTCGCCGCGCACAAGGGAGACCTGCGAGCCGCCCAGGCCGTGGGAATGCGCGCGGCATTCGTCGAACGAGCGCTCGAGAAGGGACCTGGTGGAGGGGCCGATCTCCTGCCCGATCCCCTCGCCGACGTACAGGCCACCGACTTCATGGACCTGGCGGACAAGTTGGGCTGCTGACCGCTGGACCGGTGCCCGATCCGGCTAGTGCACGAAGGCGCGCACGATCGCGGCCATCCGCACCGGATCCAGAACCCGCGTCAGTCCTGGAGCGCTCTCGACGATACCTGCCGAGCGAAGTCCTTTCATCGTTCGGCCGACAACCTCACGCGAAGTTCCGATCGAGTAGCCGAGATCGGCATGGCAGGTACGCTTAACCGTCGATGAGCAGCCTTCTCGTCGCCCTCGCGACCTTCCTGGCCGCAGGCGTCGAATGGGTCGAGGCGTTGACCATCGTCCTCGCCGTCGGCATCTTCAAGAGCTGGCGCACCGCCATCCTGGCCACGATCGCCGCCCTGGGCGTTCTGCTCGCCCTGATCGTGATCTTCAACTTCACGATCACCGCGTACATCTCGATCTCTGTGGCCCGCACGATGGTGGGCGTCGGTTTGCTGCTGTTCGGTCTCGGCTGGCTGTACAAAGCGATCCTCCGCTCGGCAGGCCTGAAAGCTCAGCGCAACGAGGCCGAGGAATATGACCAGGCGCGCGAGGAGGTCATGACGCACGGCCACGCTTTCGGTACCGCGTTCGGAGGCGTATTCCTCGAGGGGCTGGAGGTCGTCTTCATCGTGGTCGCCCTCGGCGGGCTCAAGAGCCTTCCGGCGGCCGCGGCCGGCGCCATCGCTTCGCTGCTCGTGGTCGCGGCGTCCGGCTTCGTGCTGAGGCATCCGCTGACGCGCGTGCCGGAGAACCTGGTGAAGTACGCCGTCGGCGTGATGCTGACCGCCTTCGGGACTTTCTTCGCAGGCGAAGGCCTTGGTGTGAATTGGTGGAACGGCGATTGGGCCTTGCTTGCCCTGATCGCGGGTTACGCGCTCGCATCGTTCCTCTTCGTCCGTCTGCTCGTCTGGAGCCCAGCCGCCATCGTCGACTCGCGAGCCGTTCGCATGGTGCGGGCGGCAGCGCTCGAGGTCTGGGGACTGTTCGTCACGGACGGTCCGCTCGCTCTATTTGCCGTCGTGGCGCTCATCGCCGTCTACCTGTTCGTGAGCCGCACCACCGGGCAGCAAACCAACGCCGGCCTCGTGCTCGTAGCCGGAGTGGTCGTCGCCCTGGCAATCTCGCTGTGGGCCGCGGTTCGCGCCGCGGTCGTTGATAGAGGCTCCGCGGAACCCTCGCGAGAAGAGCCCGCTTCAGTGGATTAGCGCGCGGAGCGCCGCCGACCTCGACCACGATGACGCGCAACTACAGACTCCTGCTCCTGATCAGGCTGCTGCGGAGCTTCGGTTTCGGCTTCGTCCCGGTCCTGATGGGCTTGCGGTTCGAGGAGCGCGGCCTGGGCGCCGGGCCGCTGGGTGCCGCGCTGTCGATCGGCGTGCTGGCTGCCGCCCTGTCCGGTTTGCCGCTCGCCGCGCTCGCGTCAGCGCTGGGCCGCCGCCCGGTCCTGGTCGCCACCGGTCTCCTCATGGCGATCACCGGGGTGGACCTTGCCCAGGCGACCGATCCTGCTCTGCTCGTCCTCGCTGGCGCCACGGGGATGCTGGGTGCATCGGGCGCCGACCTCGGCCCATTCCTCGCGATCGAACAGGCGGCACTGGTCGAGTCCGTGCCAGACCAGCGCCGCAACCGAGCCTTCGGTCGCTACTCGCTTACAGGGGGTCTCGCGGTGGCGGCCGGCGGGCTCGCGGCCTCGCTGGGCACGAGCCCTGCCCGAGTCGAGATCATGTTCGGCACCTTTGCAGTCCTGGGAGTGCTGACCGCGGGGATCAGCCTGTTCTTATCGCCTCAGGCCGGCCCAACCTCACCTGGACCGATCATCAGCCGCGCTTCGGCGAAACCCCTCGCCGGCCTCGCCGCACTGTTCGGCCTCGATGCGCTCGGCGGCGGGCTGGTGCTTCAGACGGTGATCGCCTACTGGCTGCACATCCGGTTCGGCGCCGGCAGCGCCGTGCTCGGCCCCTCATTTGCGCTGATCGCGTTTGTGCAGGCAGGTTCCTACGAAGTTGCGGGCCGGCTGGCGGACCGGATCGGCCTGGTGCGAACGATGGTTTTCACCCACCTGCCCAGCAACGTGCTGCTCATGATGGTGCCCTTCAGCCCCAGTCTCCCGGTGGCGCTGGTCCTCCTGACCATTCGCTTTGCGATCGCGCAGATGGACGTCCCCGCTCGTCAGGCATACGTCGCATCGATCGTCCCGCCGGCGGAGAGGGCCGGGGCGCTGGCTCTCATGGGCACGGTCCGAGGAGTGATGCAGGCGGTCGGGCCGTTGATCGCGGGCCTGGCGATACAGGCTGCCGCCGCGGGCTTGCCGTTCCTGCTCGCCGGCGGGTTAAAGATCTCATACGACCTCGGTCTCTACGCCGCGTTCTCGCAGCGTCCCGGAGGTCATGAGAGCCCACGCGGGTCGCGCAAGCCGTAGGCCAACGCGCGCGCGTCCTCTTTATAGTCAGCCTCGACGACGCCCGATACAACTCAGAGGAGGAACCAGTTGGCAGCCGCCAAAGGCCGTCGCAAAACGAGGTTTCCTGGCGAGAGCACGGACTATCGCCGCGCGCGCAACCGCCTGCTCAAGTCCGAGGTCGAGCTCCGCCGGCAGATCGAGTCCGTCGCCGCCCAGCGCAGGAAGCTGCCCCTCGGAGGCGAGGTTCCAAAGGATTACGTTTTCGATGCTTTAGCGCCCGGCGAGAAAGAGATCAAGAAGGTTCGCCTGTCCCAGCTCTTCCAGCCGGGCAAGGACACACTGTTCGTGTACAACTTCATGTTCCCGGAATCGGTCGACAGCATGAAGCCCTGCCCATCCTGCACGTCCATCATCGACGCAGTCGACGGGGCGGCGCTGCATGTCACTCAGCGGATCAACTTTGTCGTGGTCGCGAAAGCTCCGATCGACAAGTTCCGCACCCACGCGCGCAAGCGCGGCTGGCGAAATGCGCTGCTGCTCTCGTCCGCGAACAACTCCTTCAATGCGGACTATCGCGCCGAGGGGCCCGACGGCCAGCAGTTTCCCCTGGCTCACGTTTTCGTGCGACGTGGGAAGAAGATCCGGCACTTCTGGAGCAGCGAGCTGTGGTTCGCAACACCGGATCCGAACGAGGACATGCGCCACGTGGACTTCATGTGGCCGATGTGGAGCATCTTGGACACCACTCCCAAGGGCAGGGGCAAAACCTGGGGCGCCGAGCTCGAGTACTGATTGCCGTCGACCGCATTCCCGCCGAGCCCGGCCGGATGGATCACCACCTCAACGTAGTAGTACCCTCGCCCTATGCCTCCAGCCCCTGCGAGCAGGCAGCGCTGAAGGAGAAACCTGACGACCATGACTACCCCGCCGCCGAGGACTACCTGAGCTTGAACACCTCGCCAGCTGCTGCGAAAACTCTCGCCCGGCGCCTACGCTCGGCCCCGATCGTTCACCGGAAGGCGAAGGACCTGCTGCGGGCCAGCCGGCTGCCGCTCCTGGCGCCGGACAATTTCCACGTGGCGAAGGATCTCAAGAAAGTAGCCGACGGCCGGCTGCTGTCTCCTGTTCTCTGCATAAGAGGCATGCTGCGG
>JBGPEO010000207.1:0-3753 GCA_041482895.1 Candidatus Dormibacteraceae bacterium
CCAGCCGACTATGGTTCAGACCGAGAACGGGTGGGAGATCGCGCGTTGATTCGCCCCGCTGGCGCCAAACGATCGGAATTCGCGCGTCGCAGAGGCTCGGCTGGCGCCAAACGTGCGGAATCCCGCGGCGACTAGCGCCAGTTGTCCCGCCAGCGGTTGTAGTGAACGACCTCGACCCCTGCCTGGCGGAGCACGTTCAGCCCAGCCGGGTCTCGATACGCCTCGCGGTAGTAGACGCGCCCGACGTTGGCGTTGATGATCATCTTGGCGCACATCACGCACGGCGACGCGCTTACGAACATCACCTTGCCGGGCAGCTGGGCGCCGGCTTTGATCAAGGCGTTTTGCTCACTGTGAAGACAGCCGCAGCTGCCCGGTTCGGATGAATCGCAGCGGTTGGGCAGCCCTCTCGCGTTGCCGTTGTAGCCGATGCCGAGGACCTGTGTCAGGTCGGAGGTCGTGATCACGCTGCCGACCTGGAGCCGGGCGCACGTCGATCGCTTGGCCAGCTCTTCGGCCATGCGCATGTAGACCTCTTCCAGCGGGATCCGGTCAGGCGCGTGCTCATGAGCGGAATCGGGTACTTCGGCAGCCATTTTGGTCAGGTTAACACCCTTGTCTATACCCGCTTTCGAGACTACAATGCGCAAGATGTCGGTGCTCGAACTCTTGTTCGCCCTCCTGCTGGTATGCCTCCTGGCCGGAATGGCCGGCGTGGCGTTCCTCGTGTGGAACCTGGTCCGCCGCGCGGACGCCCAGTCGCGCGACGTGGCCGACCTCAAGCTCCGGCTGGAGGCCGGCGGCCAGACCCAGGGCACGCAGGCCGCCGAGCTCCGCGAGCGCCTGTCGCAGACCCAATCGGTCGTCGAGGGGCTGCGCTCGGCCCTTTCCGCCCGCCAGCCGGTCGAGGACGAGGCGCGGGCGAGCCTGAGACGGCTCGAGAACGTGATCGCCGGCAGCTCCACCCGTGGCGCGGCGGGCGAAAACATCCTCGAAGAGGCGCTCCGTCACCTTCCGCCCGAGATGCTCCAGCGCAACGTCTGGGTCGGGGGCAAGGTGGTCGAGCTCGCGCTGCGGCTGCCCGGCGGCAAGCTCCTGCCGATGGACTCGAAGTGGGTCTCGAGCGGAGCGCTCGAGCAGCTTGCCGATCCGGCGCTGGACGCGACGCGCCGGGCCCAGCTCACCGGCCAGGTCGAGCGCGAGGTGGAGCGGCGGGTCCGTGAGGTGAGCCAGTACATCGACCCGGCCACGACCTCCCCGTTTGCGCTCGCCGTCATCCCCGACGCCGCCTACGACGTCTGCCGCGGCGCCATCGTGGGCGCCCACAAGCGTCACGTGATGGTGGTCGGCTACGCGATGGCCCTTCCCTACCTGCTCACGCTGTACCAGCTGCACCTGCAGTTCGCGCGCACCGTCGACATGGAGAAGCTCCAGTCGGCGCTCATCGACGTGGAACGCCACCTCGACACCCTGGAGAGCGTGCTCGAGAACAAGCTCCAGCGGGCGGTCACGATGCTCCAGAACGCCTATGGCGAGGGCAAGCAGGTCTCGGCCCGGATCCGGGCCTCCGCTCAAAGCGTCCAGATGACCGAAAAGGCCGAGGAAAACCTTTCCACAGACAGTACCCAGCTCGCTTTAGTCGAATCAGTTCACTAGGCCCGTTTTGCACACTTTCCCACAGTCCTTCCGCAGCCTGTGCCCAACTTGGACCCAGAGATATCCACAGGTAATCCACCCACATGTTGGGGGTAATGGCACGTTCAGACCGAATATCTTGTGTTTGGGGCTTGACAAGCCAAAAAGCCGCTCGTATGATTCAGGTCGTTACATCGAGGCCCTGGGGCATAAGTGGCGGGCATGCTCTGGGGCCTCTTCCATCCCCAAACGAATAAGCACACCGATCCACCCCACGTCCCAGCAACGACGCGACGCCGGGCGCGCGCCGGGCGCGTCCGATTGGAAAACACCCTCACCGGGGATGATCAAAGGAGGCGTTCTCTAAAGAAATGGCCAAAAACGTTGCCGACCTCACCGGAGCCCGCTCGGGGAACAAAGCCAATGGGAGCCACTCGAAGGCAGGAACCGTGAAGGGCTTGCGCTTCGGCCGCCATTTCACGCCTCCAGGCAGCCACGCCTTCGACCTCGTGGAGTGGGAGCGGCGAACCGCCGCGATCATCGGCGAGAAGGGCCAGGTCATCTTCGAGCAGAAGGATGTCGAGGTCCCCCGTTCCTGGTCGCAGCTGGCGATCAACGTCGTCGCCCAGAAGTACTTCCGGGGCGGCATAGGCACCCCTGAGCGCGAGACCAGCGTCCGCCAGCTCATCGACCGCGTGGTCGAGACGCTTGCGGGCTGGGGTCGAGAGGGCGGCTATTTCGCAAGCGAGGAAGATGCGGAGAACTGGTCTCAGGAGCTCCGTTTCCTCCTGGTCACACAGCACGCCTCTTTCAACAGCCCGGTCTGGTTCAACATCGGCGTGCCCAACCGCGCCCAGCAGGGTTCCGCCTGCTTCATCAACTCGGTGGAGGACTCGATGGAGTCGATCCTCGAGCTGGTCAAGACAGAGGGCATGCTGTTCAAGTTCGGCAGCGGCACCGGCACCAACCTCTCGGTGCTGCGTTCCTCCAAGGAGCAGCTGTCCGGCGGCGGCACCGCCTCCGGCCCCGTGTCCTTCATGAAGGGCTACGACTCGTTCGCCGGTTCGATCAAGTCGGGCGGGACGACCCGTCGCGCGGCCAAGATGGTCATCCTCAACGCCGACCACCCCGACATCCTCGAGTTCATCCGCTGCAAGGCGGAGGAAGAGAAGAAGGCGTGGGCCCTGATCGACGCCGGCTACAACGTCGGCTTCAACGTGTCGGGTGGGGCGTACGACTCGGTCCAGTTTCAGAACGCCAACAACTCCGTCCGCGTCAGCGACGATTTCATGCGAGCGGTCGACAACGACAAGAAGTGGGAGACGAAGGCGGTCGTCGACGGACGCGTCATCGACAGCTACAAGGCCCGCGACCTGTGGCGCGAGATCGCCGAAGCCACATGGATCTGCGGCGACCCGGGCCTTCAGTTCGACACCACCATCCAGGACTGGAACGTGGTCCCCAACACGGGCCGCATCAACGCGACCAACCCGTGCTCGGAGTTCGTGTTCCTGGACGACACCGCCTGCAACCTCCTGTCTCTGAACCTCATGAAGTTCCAGAACGAGGACGGCAAGTTCGACGTCGAGCGATACCGGCACGCGATCGACGTCTGCTTCACCGGGCAGGAGATCATCGTCTCCAACGCCTCCTACCCCACCCCCGCGATCGCCAAGAACTCAGAGGCGCTTCGTCCCCTGGGCCTCGGCTACGCCAACCTCGGCGCGCTTCTGATGTCGATGGGCCTCGCCTACGACTCAGAGGAAGGCGGCCGTTTCGCTGGCGCGCTCACTGCGATCATGACCGGCCGGGCGTTTGCCCAGTCGGCGCGCATGGCGCAGGTCAAGGGTCCGTTCACCGAGTACGCGAAGAACCGCGAGCCGATGCTGCGCGTGATGGAAAAGCACCGCCAGGCGGCACACCAGCTGAGCACGTCGCCCGAATCCGCTGAAGTGGTCGATGCCGCTCGCGAGACCTGGGACGAGGCGGTCAAGCTCGGCCGCGCTCACGGCTACCGCAACGCCCAGGCCACGGTGCTCGCCCCGACCGGAACGATCGGTCTGATGATGGACTGCGACACCACCGGCATCGAGCCAGACCTCGCGCTCGTGAAGTACA
>JBGPEO010000208.1:0-3725 GCA_041482895.1 Candidatus Dormibacteraceae bacterium
CGCGCGCGGCATCGGCGTCGACCCGTTCAGCGACAAGCTGAACCCGCACGGCGGCGCGATCGCGCTGGGTCACCCGTTTGGGATGACCGGAGCTCGCATCCTGTGCACGCTCCTCAACGGGCTGCGCGAGAAGGACAAGACCTACGGGCTGGAGACGATGTGCGTCGGCGGCGGGCAAGGAATGGCGATGATCGTGGAGCGCCTGAACTAAGTGCTGCTCACAAACCACTACTCCGGGGTCCCCGCGAAATCGAAGATTTCGTGGGGTGGAGGTATGGCGATGATCGTGGAGCGCCTGAACTAGACATCGCGACCAGGGCCGCGGCCGCGAGCACTGGGGGACTGTCCGCCGAGCGGCTGCGCCGCATGCACGGCGTCCTTGACGGCTACGTCGAGCGCGGCGAGGTGCCCGGCCTGGTGGCACTCGTCAAGGGATACAGCGCCTTCAACACCGGCCTGGCCTTCCTGCCTTCGACGCTCACGCTCGCCTTGCTTTCCCTAGGGATCTCGGCCCGGTTGACGCGAAGCTTCGGTCCCCGGGCCCTGCTCATCCCTGGCCTCGCGACGATCACGGTGGCGCTGCTGCTGATGGCGACCACCGATCAGAACGCCGCCTACTTCCCCGGGATCTTCGGCGCCTACGTGCTGTTTGGAATCGGAGCGGGCATGACGTTCATGCCCTTGACCACGATCATGATGTCCGACATTCCGGCCACGGACGCCGGGGTCGCATCCGGCGTGGGGAATGTCACGATGCAGGTGGGTGGGGCGTTCGGCCTGGCCGCGCTCGGAACCATCTCCACCGACCACACACAGGCGCTGATTGCGCAGGGCCAATCGCTGGCCGGAGCGCTGACCGCCGGGTATCAGCTGGGTTTTGGGATCGCGGCGGCCTGCGTCGCGACGGGCCTGCTCATCGTCGTGGTGGTGCTGCGGGCGCCGCGCGCCGCTCGCGCGCAGCAGGAGTTCGCGTCTGACGATCTGGAGACGGCGCAGGCGGCCTGAACGCCGGCAATCGGGAGGGCGCCGCACTCGCGCGGCGTCCTCTTAGCTCCCCTTGGTTTTGTAGAAGCGGCAGGGCGGCGATTCCGCCGTGGTGTGGAAGTTCCAGTGCCGGCACCACGCCATGCCGTCGAACATCCGGCACGTGCCGCAGGTCACCTTGGAGTGCTCGACATGTGTCTTCTTCATGTGGTGTTCCGGACGTTCGCCCTCGAATCCATCGTGCTCTTTGGTCAAAGCGGCTTCTCAATCAAAAACAGAACCCAAAGTGGAGCTTGAGGTAGGTGCCATAGGAGAGCTGGCGATCTTCCTCGCCGAAACGCGAGCCCATCAGTGCTTGAAGTGGCGCCGGCCGGTGACGACCATGGCGATCCCGGCCGCGTCGGCCGCGGCGACGACGTCGGCGTCCTTCATCGACCCCCCGGGCTGGATGACCGCGGTCACGCCTGCGCGTATGCCTTCCTCTAGGCCATCCGGAAAGGGGAAGAATGCGTCGGACGCCATGACCGATCCGCGCGCCCGCTCTCCGGCACGCCGGACGGCGATCTGCACCGCCTCGACGCGCGACATCTGGCCCGCTCCAACACCCACCGCGGCTCCTTCCTTGAAAAGCACGATGGCATTCGACTTCACGTGCTTGACCGCGATCCACGCCCATCCGAGCTGCTCCCATTCATCCTCGGTTGGTGCGCGGCGGGTCACCACGGCACTGCTCGCGCGGTCGAACCCGGCCCGGTCCCACTCCTGCACGAGAAAGCCTCCAGGGACCGATCGCACATCGAAGTCGAATGGATTTGCGTGTGGTGGTGTCGCCGCCAGGACGATCATCCCCTTCCGCCGGGCAAGCACGTCCCTGGCCTCGTCGAGCACCTCGGGCGCGATCACGACGTGGGTGACGATCTGCACGATCTGCTCGGCGGTCGAGCGGTCGAGGGGCCGGTTGACCGACACGATTCCGCCAAACGCGGAGACAGTGTCGCATTCGTAGGCGAGCCGGTACGCCTTGGCGATATCGTCCGCGACCGCAAGCCCGCATGGGTTCATGTGCTTCACGATCGCGGCCGCCGGCCGCTCGAAATCACGCACCAGCTGATACGCGGCCGACGCGTCCTGGATGTTGTTGAATCCAAGCTCTTTGCCCTGCACCTGCACGGCGCCGCCGATGCCCCCTGGGTTTGGTCCGAACCGGTAGAAGCCGGCCTTCTGGTGTTCGTTCTCGCCGTACTTCAGCGGCTGGGTGAGGAGTCCCGCGAACGAGATCTCGGGCGGAAAGCCGTCGGGCGCGACGCCCCGCATGTACGCGGCGATCCATGAGTCGTAGGCGGATGTATGCGCGAACGCTTCCGCCGCCAGGCGCCGCCGCATCGCAGCGTCGACGGTTCCCTCATTGAGTGCGGCGAGCAGGTCTGAATAGCGCTCGGGCCTCACGACCACGAGCACCGACTCGTGGTTCTTCGCCGCGGCGCGAATCATGGCCGGCCCGCCGATGTCGATCTGCTCGATCGCCTCTTCGAAGCTGACCTCGGGTCGCGTGACCGTCTCGACAAACGGGTAGAGGTTGCAACACACGAGGTCGATCTCGCGAAGGTTGTGCTGACGCAGCGACTCGATGTGCTCCGGCCGGTCGCGACGCGCCAGGATCCCGGCGTGCACGCCCGGATGGAGGGTCTTGATGCGCCCATCCATCATCTCGGGGAAGCCGGTCAGGTCGCTCACCGGCCGGGCATCTAGCGCGGCGTCCTGGATCGCCTGGAGGGTGCTGCCGGTGGCGAAGAGCTCGTAGCCCAGTCGTTGCAGGCCACGCGCGAACGCGGCAAGCCCGGTCTTGTCGCTAACCGAGAGAAGAGCTGATTTCTTAATCATTGCGCCCTGCGCGCGCCCGGCCAACCCTCGCCTCCATCAACTGGATCGCCTGCGGGAGGATTCGGTACTCGGCTTCATGCACTCGCTGCCTCAGGGCTTCCACGGTATCCCCTTCGTGAATCGGCACGGCCTCCTGGACCAGGATCGGCCCCGCATCGAGGTCTGCGGTCACGACGTGCACCGTCGCCCCGGTTTCCGTGACCCCGCTTTCGAGCGCGCGTTCCACGGCGTCCATGCCGCCTCCGAACTCTGGCAGCAGCGACGGATGTACGTTGATGATCCGGTTGCCAAAGGCTTCGAGCAACGACCGCGAGTGGACACGGTCGTAGCCGGCGTCCACGACGAGCTCGACTCCGTGCCCTTGGAAGAAATCGCGCATCGCCGCGTCGCGTTCCTCCGCGGAAGCGAATGACTTCTGCGACAGCTCCCCGAGCGGGATGCCCTGCTAGCGAGCGAATGCCGCGCCTCCACACGATGGCCGGTTGGTCGCGACCGCCACCACGTTGAATCCGCGCTCCACGAGGTTCCGCAGATTCGACCCCTTACCCGAGATGCAGACGCCGATCCTGAGGGTCAGCGGATGACCACGCGATCTGGGCCGGCGTGGCGGACCACCTCGCCGACCACCGCCGCCGCCGATGGGACATCTCCCGGGTCCACGACGACGATCATGCCAAGACCCATGTTGAACGTGCCGTACATCTCGTCGTCGGCGATGCGCCCCCGCTTGCGGATGAGCTCGAAGATCGGCGGCACCTTCCACGCTTTTCGGTCGAGGCGCGCGCCCAGCCCGTCCGGCAGGCAGCGAGGGACGTTTCCGTAGAGCCCGCCTCCGGTGATGTGTGCCGCGCCTTTCCAGC
>JBGPEO010000209.1:0-3681 GCA_041482895.1 Candidatus Dormibacteraceae bacterium
AAAGGCAGCTTGAGCGCATCGCCTTCCAGGAACTCGATTCCCGGATGGTCGCGTCGCGCGATCTCGAGCATCTGGGGGCTGAAGTCCAGGCCGACCACACGTCCCTGAGGACCTGCGATACGAGCGAGCACGGCGGTCAGCTTGCCCGAGCCGCAGGCGACGTCCAGCGCCGAGCCGCCCGGCTTGAGGCCCGTGGCCCGCGCGGCATGCCGCCGCCAGCCTCCGTCGATGCCTCCGGAGAGCACGGTGTTGACCAGGTCGTAGCGGTGGGCGATGCGATCGAACATCGCTCGCACCTCCTGGGGATCGCGTTCGCCGATCGCTAGTGTCCCGGACCGGAGGTCCGCCGCAGATTTGCGGCATCGGCGGCCGGAGCAAAAAAGACGACGAGCACGCGACGGAGCGCATCGCGTAGATGCGTGACCGAGCGCGCGCAGGAGTCGACGCATGCTTCAGCGCCCTTCTCGGGGTCCCCACGGAATCGCCAGATTTCGTGGGGTGAGAACGGCGCCCGGCCGCCTAGGCCGCAAGGATGCAAGGATCCTCCGGGCCGGGACACTAGACCAATTGCCAGATCGAGGCGATGCCCTGCCCCACTCCGATGCACATCGTGGCGAGGCCGTACTCGGCGTCCCGATGCGCCATCTCGCGGACCAGGGTGCTCACGAGCCGGGCGCCGCTGCTTCCAAGCGGATGCCCGAGCGCGATCGCGCCCCCGTTCACATTCACCTTGTCCTCGTCGAGCCCAAGCAGGCGCACGCACGCGAGCGACTGGGAGGCGAAGGCTTCGTTGAGCTCCACGACGCCCATGTCCGAAGGCTGAAGGCCCGCCTGCTCCAGCGCTTTTAGAGAGGAAGGCACCGGGCCGATCCCCATGTAGTCCGGGTGCACTCCGGCGGGGGCGGCGGAGACCAGGCGCGCCAGCGGCTTCAACCCGCGCTGCTTGGCCTTCGCCGCGGACATCAGGACCAGAGCCGTCGCCCCGTCGTTGAGCGAAGACGAGTTGCCGGCCGTCACGGACCCCTTTTCGGAAAATGCCGGTCGCAGCTTGGCGAGGGCCTCGAGCGAGGTGTCGGTACGCGGGCCTTCGTCCGCGCTCAGCCGGATCGGCTCACCCTTGCGCTGCGGGACCAGCACCGGCACGATCTCCTCGGCCAGCCTGCCTGACTGCTGCGCCGCCAGCGCGCGCTGGTGGCTGCGCAGAGCGAACGCGTCCTGGTCCTCGCGCGACACCTCGTACTTCTGCGCCACGCGCTCGGCGGTCTCCCCCATCTGCAGCGTTCCGTACAGCTCGGCCATCTTCGGGTTGACGAGCCGCCAGCCGAGTGCGGTGTCGTACGCGGTCTGCGGGCCGCGTGGATAGGCTCCGTCCGGCTTGGGCATCACCCACGGCGAGCGGGTCATGCTCTCGACCCCGCCGGCGATCATCACGTCCGCGGCTCCGGTCTGGATCTCGCGCGCGGCCGCGATGGTCGCCTGCATCCCGGACCCGCAGAGGCGGTTGACCGTCTGACCCGGGACCTCGAACGGAAAACCGGCCAGCAGCAGGGCCATGCGCGCCACATTGCGGTTGTCCTCGCCCGCCTGGTTGGCGCAGCCGAGGATGACGTCGCTCACCTCGCCGGGGTTGAGCTGCGCCCGCTCGCAGACCTCCTTGAGCACGATCGCCGCGAGGTCATCCGGGCGCACGTCCTTGAGCTGGCCGCCATAGCGCCCCATAGGTGTGCGCGCGGTCGCCACGATTACTGCTTCCCGCAGCTCTGTCACTTTTTGGCGCGTTTCGCGAGGAAGGCCTGGACCCCTTCGGTGAACTCGGAGCTCGCGGCCTGCGCCTCCTGCAGGTAAGACTCGAATTCCAGCGCTTCCTCGTAGCTCGACTCCAGCGCGTGCGTGACCGCCCGCTTGGCGCCCGCCATCGCCCCCCGTGGTTGCGTCGCGAGTTGACCAGCGAGCTCGCGGACCTCAGCCTCCAACCTGTCCGCCGGCACGAGGCGGTTGATCACTCCCAACCGGTAGGCATCGGCGGCCTGCAGCGGCTTGCCGGTGAAGAACATCTCGTAAGCGATTCCCGTGCCGGCCAGGCGCGGCAGCAGCCAGCTCACTCCGCCGTCCGGCGCGAGCCCAATGTTTACGAAGGCCTCGAGGATGTAAGCCTCGGGTGTCGCGATCCGGATGTCGCACGCAAGCGCGTAGCTCGCGCCGATTCCCACCGCGGGACCGTTCATGGCCGCGATCACCGGCTTGGGCATGGTGCGCAGGCGCGTGAGCATCGGCATGTACTCGTTGCGCAGCACGTTGCCGACGTCCTCGGGCGTGCGCATGCCGCCCTCCTGCGCCATCTCGGTGACGTCGGCGCCCGAGCAGAATGCGCGGCCGGAGCCCGTCAAGACCACGACCCTCACCGCGTCGTCGCGTTCGACCTGTTTGATCGCGTCGCCTAGCTGCTTGCGCGTCAGCGCGCCGATCGCGTTCATCTTTTCCGGACGGTTCAGCTGGATCACGCCCACGCCGGCGTGGGTGCGGATCGTCACGTGCTGTTCGACTTCAGTCGTTGCCATCTATATCTCTTACCTACCTGTGACCACCCCACGAAATCTTCGATTTAGCGGGGACCCCGGTTGCTGACCTCGCTGCATCAAATCCAGCAAATCCTCTTCACCTTCCTTTGAATACGCCCTTCCGTTTCTCCAGGAAGGCGTGCATGCCTTCTTTCTGATCCTCGGTCGAAAACAGAAAGTAGAAGCTTTTGCGCTCGCCTGCCAGGCCTTCGGAAAGTGGCGACTCGAACGCCTTGAGCACCGCCTCCTTCGCCATCCGGAGCGCGAGCGGCGGCTTCTCGGCCAGCTCGCGAGCGGTCCGCTTCGCGATCTCGATCGTCATAGCGGCCGGCACGACCTTGTTCACCAATCCAAACTCGTAGGCACGCCGGGCGGTGACGGGTGCACCCGTGAGCATCACTTCCATGGCCACGTACTTCCCCACAGTGCGTGGCCAGCGCTGCGTGCCGCCCGCGCCCGGGATGATGCCGAGGTTGATCTCCGGCTGGCCCAGCCGGGCTGTATCGCCCGCGATGATCAGGTCGCACATGAGGGCCAGCTCACAGCCGCCTCCGAGTGCGTAGCCGTTGATCGCGGCGACAAGCGGCTTGCTGAAGGCGGCGATCCCGGCCCAGCGGCCAGTCTGGTCGCGCCGAAGCTGGTCGACGGCGGTGCGATCGGCCATGTCGCCGATGTCAGCACCGGCGGCGAAGACCTTTGGTCCGCCGGTGAGAACAACCGCACGGACGGTTTCGTCTGCGTCCAGCTCGCCGAGGGCCACGTTCACCTCGCGGATCAACTCCGGGCTGAGGGCGTTCAACACCTTTGGCCGGTTCAGCGTGACGGTCGCGATCGGGGCCTCGACCTCGACGAGGATGTGCTCGTATCCCACCGCGGCTATCATCGACCAAATGGGCACCACGCGGCTGGTGGCAGCGGCGAGAGATTCGGAGTCCAGGTGGCCCGGATGCTAGGCGCCGTCGAGCACGCGAGGGCGCGCATCGCGTAGATGCGTAACCGAGCCCGCGCCCCCGCCAACGACGCAGACGGGCCGCATGGGCCCCGAAGATCCGCCGACGATCGCCGGCCGCGTGGGCACCACACGGCTGGTGGCAGCGGCGAGAGATTCGGAGTCCAGGTGGCC
>JBGPEO010000210.1:0-3618 GCA_041482895.1 Candidatus Dormibacteraceae bacterium
CAGCCCTTCGCGGAACTCGACATTCTTCAACCCCATCTTCTCGGCGATCGAACGGCTGCGCTCGAGCATCTCGGGAGTCATGTCGACTCCGATCACGCGTCCTTCGCTGCCTACCCAGAGCGCTGCGAGGAGAGAATCCATGCCACCCCCGGATCCAAGGTCAACAACTTTCTCGCCGGGTTTGGGGCCGCCCCAAAAAAAGGGATTGCCCATGCCCGCAAATGCCTCGCATGCTTCGTCCGGAAGTTCGCTCAACGGATGCGATGGGTAGCCGAGCCGCACCGCGTGCGTTCGGCCGGTGTGGAAGTGATGGACATGCTGAGTGCCACTCGGATCGGCAGCGACGTCCCGATACTTTTGACGCACCTGGTGGCGAAGCTCATCAATGTCGACCAAGTTGAGAATGTCAGCCATCGGCACCAGTATGCGGACAGTGGCTGTCGCGGTCATCGGGGATTCACCCCACAAATCGCCGGGAAGCCAACCGCACCAACTCGACCTTAAACTTTTGGCCGTGGAAGCGGGCGAACGAGATTCCGGCCTCCGGCTGGCAGAGCTTCTGGCCGCGTTCTCGCTGGCCATGGACCTCGGCTTGGGCCAGCCGATGGAGCACGTCCTGCGCTCGTGGCTCATAGCCGCTCGTCTCGGCGAACATGTCGGTCTCGATCCCGAGCAGCGTGGCTCGCTTTATTACATGGCCACCCTCGGCTGGGTCGGCTGCGTTGCCGACACACCCGAAGTTGCGACCTGGTTCGGTGACGACATCGCCTACCGGGGCGATAGCTACCTTGTGGACCTGGCCGGCCTTCCCATGCTCGGGTTCATGCTCCGCCACGTCGGTGCGGGCAAACCGGCGATGCACCGTCTACGACTGGCCGCCAACATGGTCGTCGCGGGGGGCGCGGCGATTGAGCGAGGCCTGATGTCCCACTGCCTGACGACGGCGCGGATGGCCGAGCGAATCGGTCTTGGTACCGAAGTGGGCGAGCCGCTGCAGCACTTCTTCGCGCGATGGGACGGCAAGGGCGTCCCTGGCGGTGTCGGTGGCGAGTCCATCGCCCTCCCAATGCGCCTGTTCCATCTTGCGGACACCGTCGAGGTGTTCCACCGTGCCGAGGGAACCGACGCCGCCTTGGAGATGGCCCGTGACCGGCGCGGCAGACAGTTTGATCCCGCGCTTGTCGATGCGTTTTGCGCCGTGGCCTCGGACGTGCTTGGCGATCCTGCAGCCGAGGCTGATTGGAACGCTCTCATCGCGGAGGAACCCGGACTGCAGCGCCACCTCAGCGAGCGTGAACTTGACGAGGCTCTGGAAGCTATCGCCGACTTCACCGACCTGCGGTCGCCGTCGCGATCTGGGCACTCGCGCGGCGTGGCCGACCTCGCGGCTCGAGCGGCGGCGCACGCCGGCCGCCCGCCTGCGGAGATCGTGGCTGTGCGCCGGGCTGGACTGCTTCACGACATCGGCTTGCACGGCGTCCCGGCCTCGATCCTCGACAAGGCGGGTCCGTTGTCGGCGTCGGAGTCAGAGCGGATGCGGATGCACGCCTACTACACGGAGCGGATGCTGGCCCGCCCGCCGGTCCTGGCCCGGCTCGGCGCCATCGCCTCGTTGACCCACGAACGCTGCGACGGCTCCGGTTATCACCGTGGCCTTGCTGGGCCGGCGATCCCCGCCTCTGGACGGTTGCTCGCCGCCGCCTGCGCCTATCGCGCTATGACCGAACCGCGCTCGCACCGACCAGCGATGACCGCCAAGCAGGCCACGGCCGAGCTTCGGGGTGAGGTTCGCGCCGGCCGTCTCGATGCCGGCGCAGTTGACGCCGTCCTGGCCGGTGCGGGACAGAGTTTGGGAAAGCGACAAACCGGACCGGCCGGACTCACTCCAAGAGAGCTTGAGGTGCTCATCCTCATTGCCCGCGGCGCGTCCAATCGACAGGTCGCCCAGGCGCTGGGTATCACCGCCAAGACGGCTGGAACCCATATCGAGCGCATCTACTCAAAGACCGGCGCGTCGACCCGCTCGACCGTCACCCTCTTTGCTATGCAGCACGGCTTGCTGGAGACGCTCGAGCCTTTCGATTTGTAGGGTGAACCCCTGACGACGGCCGGATCGGCCCTTCTTACGATCATCCCCGAGCGATGGAGAAGGGGGAAACGATGATCGTCACAAGCGCGCAGAAGTTCCTGGAGCTGCTGGCCGCTCGCGATTTCGAGCGCCTGACCGGCACCCTGGCGAGCGACGCCCACGCTCGCTTCCTACTTCCGCATGGGCTGGAGGAGTATGCGGACAGAGACGCCATCGTCGTGCGTATCAAGAGCTGGTTCGGGTCGGCGTCCGTCTTCGACCTCACGTCCTCGAGTGAGGAGACGGTCGGGCTGCGACAGCGCGTCAGCTGGCGGTTCAGCATCGTGCGGGATGGCAGCACGCACGAGGTAATCGAGCAGGTTGTCTACCTGGACCTCGGTCCGCACGGCATCGAGCAGATCGACCTCCTCTGTTCCGGCTTCCAACTAGAGCCGGGCGTCGCTACAGGCCGGATGCAGGTCTTCGAGGCCGGCGCCATGGGCTGCGCCGATGGCCTGGCTCAGGAGTTCCGGCGCCGGATGGCCAATGTGCCGATAGGCGGGTCGCTCGAGGTCGTCGTCAGCGATCCTGCCGCTAAAGAGGATCTGCCTTCGCTGGCAAGGCTGCTCGGGCAGCGGATCACGTCAACCGAGGCGCACGACGACGGGCGCCTCACCATCACTGTGGAGAGACAGAAATGAACGAGAAACTCATCTTTACCTGCACCTGGGGCCGTGAGGATCCGGAGCGGGCAACGCTGCCCTTCGTTGCCGCCAACATCGCTGCTACGGCGGGGCAGCAGGCCGTCGTCCTCTGCACGATCGAAGCGGTTCGCCTGGGATGCAAAGGCGGCAGCGAAGGCGTGGAGGCGACCGGGCTGCCGAAGCTCCGCGATCTCATGGCTGAGTTCATCGCCAACCAGGGCAAGGTGTGGCTCTGCGGCGCCTGTGCCAAACCGCGGGGCATCACCGAAGACCAGTTGGCGGAAGGCGTGCACATTGTCGGGGCCGCCAAAGTTGTGGAGGAAGTTGTCGCCGGGGCCAAGACGGTCGCCTTCGCCTGAGGCCGGACGTGCGCAGCGATCAGGCAGCACAGCCCGAGACCGACCGCGGAGGTCCACAGCAGGGCCGAGGCGACGCGGAGTGTGACCACGGAGGTCATGCGCTTTGAGCCGGCGCCGATCGCTCCACCGCCGTTGCCAGGTACTGGTCGATGATCTCGAGCGGCCGGTACGTGGCCAACTCGTCGCGAATCGCCCCCGCGCGGCGCCGGAAGGAGGGCTCGGAGAGCACACGCTCGACCGCGGCGCGGATCTGCTCCGGGCTGGGTGTTTCCCTGCGGAGGTTGATGCCGACCCCGAAGTGCTCCACGTGGGCGTTGATGTCGTTCTTGCCCTCCATCACACCGGCAGCGACCAGGGGCACGCCCTTCGACAGGCTGAGCATGGTGCTGCCGTAGCCGCCGTTGCAGACGAAAACGTCGGCGCGCTGGAGGACGGACTCGAAATCGACATAGTCCTCGATGACGGCGTTGTCCACTGGGAACTGCCG
>JBGPEO010000211.1:0-3596 GCA_041482895.1 Candidatus Dormibacteraceae bacterium
ACCAGCTCGCCGAGCATCACGTGGTCGGCAGCTACCAGGGATCCAAATCGCGCGAGGTGCTCATGACCCTTCCCGACGTGGACGAGCTCCTGGAGCGGCTGGGCATCGAATGAGGAGAGAGACGCGACCGTGACCCAAGGGCCCCGGTCGGGGATCCCCAGCGGATCTTCGGCGCCCATGCGGCCCATCTGCGTCGTTGCAGCCTCCGCTCCTCGCTTACGCAGTGGCCCATGCGTGCGCTCCGGTGCTCGGCTGCGCCTAGCAGCTGGACCACCTGGTCACCGAATCTCTCGCCGGGGCCCCCGACCGTGACCCTGGGTGAGACCCTTGCTGCCAAGCGCGGCGAGCGTGGCCTCACCATCGAGCAGGCGGCCACGGCGACCCGGATCCGAGCCCACTACCTGAGCGCGCTCGAGTCGAATGAGCTGGAGCGCCTTGCCGCGCCGGTCTACGCGAAAGGCCACCTGCGGACCTACGCGCGATTCCTCGGCCTCGATCCCGAACCGCTGGTGGCGATGTTGAAGCCGGCGCCTCGCGATCCGCGACGCCTCCTCAGCATCGCAACCGCTGCGGCGCGACCGCGCGTGGCAATCACAGCTCCCGCCCTCGCCGCCGCCGGTCTCGTCTTGCTCGCAAGCGTCTTCGCCGGTTATGCGTGGCGGCAGGTGCAGGCGGATCAGAAGCCGGTCACGCCTTCTCCGACTGCTCAGGTGGCGGCCGCACCGCCGGGCGCCCCGGTCCCCACCCCGTCACCACAGGCTCGCCCAATCGTCGTCGGTGTGCGGGTGACGGAAGAGGTGTGGATCAACGCGTTCGTCGACGGCCGGCCTGCCTATGCGGATGGAGGAAAGACACTCCCTGCCGGGTCGCTCGTCTACTTCAGCGGAGTCGACATCAAGATCACGAGCGGCAAGGCGGCTGCGACCTTCATCACGATCGACGGTCGCTCGATCGGCGCGCTCGGAACGGGCGTGGCAACGCGAGACTTCTCGTCGCAAACTTGATCTAGACCTATGAACATCCCCAACGCGCTGACCCTCAGCCGGCTGGCAGCGATTCCACTGTTGATGGTTCTCCTGCTGGTGCGGTTTCCGGGGCACGACCAGCTCGCCGCCGCGCTTTTCATCGTCTTTTCGCTGACCGACACCCTGGATGGCCAGATCGCGCGCAGGCGTGGCAAGGTGAGCGACCTCGGAAAGTTCCTGGATCCCTTGGCTGACAAGCTGTTCGTTCTGTCGGTGCTGATCGTGCTGGTGCAGGAAGAGCTGGTCGCGGCCTGGGTCGTGGTGGTGATCTTCTCGCGGGAGCTTCTCATCACGCTGCTCCGCTCCATCGGTGCCAGCAAGGGACGAGCCATCGCGGCAGCGCCACTGGGTAAAACCAAGACGGCGATGCAGATGTCGGCCGTTACTTTGCTCATCCTGCAGAGGCCGTATCCCATCCTGGTTCCGATCACCGCGGTGGTCGTCGCCGTGGCTGTGATCTTCACGATCGTGAGCGGCATCGACTACCTCTTGAGGTTCCGGTCTCTGCTCGGTTTTGGGGGCAGCGCCCCGGGACCGGACTCGCCACTCCGCGGGCTTGGCGCTGAGCTGGGCAATCTACTCCGCGAGGGTGGGCTCACGGTATCGGTGGCAGAATCCTGCACCGGCGGGCTGCTGGGTTCGGTCTTCACGGATCAACCGGGCAGCTCCGCATACTTCATCGGCGGCGTGATCGCGTACTCGAACGAGGTCAAGACAGACCAGCTTGGGGTCTCTCCGGCGCTGCTGTCGCGCTATGGAGCGGTCAGCTGCGAGGTGGCAACAGCAATGGCCGACGGCGTGCGCTCGCGGCTTGGTTCGGACCTGGCGGCCTCGATCACGTGCATCGCTGGACCCGATGCGGACGCGACGAGCAAGCCGATCGGATTGACTTACATCGGCATCGCCTCCCCCGGCGGAACCCGCTGTTACGACTATGTCCTGGACGGCGACAGATGGTCCAATCGCCGAGCGGCGGCCGCGAAGGCGATCCAACTGCTCGTCGATGAAACTCGGAAGCTGGTCCCGGTGGTAAAGACTTGACCGACGAACACTTGTTCGCTACAATCCGCGGACGGCCTTGTTAACGACCGACGTTGAAATTCAGCTCGCGACGTAGAACCATCGCCGCAACGAACTAGGAGGCATCAGTGGAAAAAGAAAAAGAGAAGTCCCTCGACTCGGCGATCGCCCAGATCGTGAAGAGCTATGGAAAGGGCTCGATCATGAAGTTGGGTGAGCAGGCCGCGCTGCGCGGTGAGATCACGGTCATCCCAACCGGCGCCTTGCTGCTGGACCTCGCGCTTGGTGTGGGAGGGATACCGCGCGGGCGCGTGACCGAGCTGTACGGACCCGAATCGGCAGGGAAGACGACGCTCGCGCTCCACGTCATCGCCGAGGCCCAGAAACAGGGCGGGGTGGCAGCGTTTGTGGACGCCGAGCATGCCCTGGATCCCCTCTATGCGTCGCGCATCGGGGTGAAGATCGACGACCTCCTCATCAGCCAGCCTGACACTGGCGAGCAGGCGCTCGAGATCGTCGAGGTGCTGGTCCGCTCCGGCGCCGTCGACGTCATCGTGATCGACTCGGTCGCGGCGCTGGTGCCGAAGGCCGAGATAGAAGGCGAGATGGGCGACTCCCACATGGGGCTTCAGGCTCGGCTCATGTCGCAGGCGCTACGAAAGCTGACAGCAGCAATCTCCAAATCCAACTGCTCGGTCATCTTCCTGAACCAGCTCCGGGAGAAGGTCGGGATCATGTTCGGAAACCCGGAGACCCAGCCAGGGGGACGCGCCCTCAAGTTCTACTCATCGGTACGCCTCGACATCCGAAAGGTCGAGGTGATCAAGTCCGGTCTCGATTCGGTAGGGGCTCGGGTAAAGGTCAAGGTGGTGAAGAACAAGGTCGCCCCGCCGTTCCGGTCGGCCGAGTTCGACATCCTCTTCAACGAGGGCATCTCACGCGAAGGCTCGCTGATCGACGCCGCGATCGAGTACAGCGTCCTGGAGAAGAGCGGCACCTGGATGTCGTACGGTGACCAGCGGCTCGGCCAGGGCCGTGAGAACGTTCGCAACTACCTGCGCGAGAACCCGACGCTTTCCGCGGAGATCGAAGCGAAGGTCAGAGCAAAGGCCGCCGGCGGGACCGCGTCTGCCGTGCTGAAGGCCGCCGGCGTCGCGAGGGCCTCCGCGGGTGCGGACGAGGAGCTCTAGCCGGACTACACCAGCCGGCATTCGCCGGCCGCAGAACAGTGCGCTGGGCACTGGCTTGCGCCTCCTGGGCGGGCGAGCGCATTCTCGGGTCGAGCTGCAGCGAAAGCTTGCGCGGAGGGGTTACACGTCGGAGGAGGTCGTCGCGGCCCTGGCTCGGCTGGACGAGCTTGGCTACTTGAACGACCTCTCCTTTGCCGAAGGGTTCGTCCGCGTCCGCTCCGCATCGCGCGGCCCACGGGCGCTCTCGGCGGAGCTGGCCAGGCGGGGCGTCGGCCGGGCTCAAGCCGACCGCGCGCTGGCCAGCTACGACGAGGCTCTGCAGCTGGCTTCCGCGATGCGCATTATCGAACGGACGTACGGC
>JBGPEO010000212.1:0-3520 GCA_041482895.1 Candidatus Dormibacteraceae bacterium
CACGGTCTCGCTGAAGATCATGGTCGGCGGCCTCAACAAGCAAATCTATCTCCCGAACATGTTGGCCCAACAGCTCGGCTACTTCAAAGCCGAGAACCTGGACGTCACTCTTATCGACGAAGGCTCGGGCCAGGCCTCTGAGGAAGAGGTTGTCGCGGGCAACGTCGATGCAGGCTCCGGTGCCTACGTTCACCCGATGGTGCTCAACACCCTGGGCAAGAAGATCGAGACCATCTGCCAGTTCGGCATCGCGCCGGGTGAGGCGGAGGTTGTCGACTCCTCGCTGACCAATATCTCAACGCCGAAGGACCTCGGAGGCAAAAACCTGGGCGTCACGGACCTCGGTTCCGGGACGCAGGTTTTGACCCAGGCCATCCTCGGCACCGCCGGGCTCGACCCGACCAAGTCCCAGTACGTCGCCGTCGGCGCGGGCGACACCTTCATCGCCGCCATCCAGCAGCACAAGATCGCCGCCGGGATGACCACCTTCCCGACCATCTCCCGGTTGGTCAACAGCGGCAAGGGCAAGATCCTCGTCAGCCTCCTCACGCCAGCCGACACACGCGCGGCCCTTGGCGGCGACTACCCGTTCATCGGCATCTTCGCCAAGAACGACTGGGTCAACAGCAACAAGGACGTCGCGCAGCGGTTGGTGAACGCTTACGTCAAGACGCTCAAATTCATGCACTCGCACACCGCGGCCGAGATTGCCGACAAGATGCCGACGGACTACTTTGCCGGCGACAAGGCGTCTTACGTCGCGGACCTGCAGAGCCAGCTGGGAATCTTCGGCACCGACTGCAAGATGCCGGCGGGCGGCCCGGAGACCGTCCAGAAGATCCAGCAGCAGTTCGTCGCGAGCTACAAGGGCAAGTCAGCCAACCTGAGCGAGACCTACACCAACGAGTTCGCCGACAAGGCGAGCTAGATAGAAGCACGTCGATCTGAGGGACCGGGCCGCGCCTGGCCCCTCGGAGCTGCGTGGGCCTAAGGTAAAGAAACGCAATGGAGATCGTCCGCAACTTCTATCGCCACAAGCTCCGGAGCTTCCTGACCATCTCAGGCATCGTCATAGGCGTCCTGGCGCTCACCACCATGGGCGCCCTGGCCGAAAACTTCAACGCGCTGCTCGACGGAGGCGTCCAGTACTTTGGGTCGAACGTGCAGGTCGGACCCCCGGTGGGACAGGCCGCCTCGCTCCTGCCGCTGACCAAGATCGATGAGATCCGGAAGCTACCGGGTGTCGCTGCCGCCTTTCCGACCTATGGTTTCTCGGCCAAGCCCGGGGCCGTGAATGTCGTCAGCTTCGGCATCCCTGACACGATCGTCGCCAGCGATCCCACCGAAGCGGCATGGAGCCAACTGAAGACGACCTACGCGCAGGGCCACGCCATCGACGCGGACTCCAGTGGTGAAGTCGTGCTCGGGTCGACGATCGACAAGGAGTTCAACAAGAAGATCGGCGATACCATCGACCTTCCTGTTAAGCCGGGCGATGCCCCGCCGGACTTCGTGAACCACACGTTCAAGGTCGTCGGTATCCTCAACGTGACGCGAACCGCGCCGGACTCATTTGCGTACGTCAACATCACCGACGGCCAGATGCTGCTGAAGGACAGCCTGCCCATCGCGGTGCGTGACGTGATCGACGTAACGACGATCGCCGAGGGCATCGACGTTTACGCCAAGGCCGGGACATCGATCAGCGAGCTCGACAAGATCGCAGACCGAATCAACAGCCAGGTCAGCGGGGTCAAGGCATCGAAACCCAGCGATCTGGTCAACAGCTTCAAGCAGGGTGGCGCGATCTTCACTGCCATCACCACGGTGGCCGCGCTCCTGGCCTTGATCATCGGCGGCCTCTCGGTCGTCAACACAATGTTCATGGCGGTGGCGGAGCGCGTGCGCGAGATTGGCCTCAAGAAGGCAGTGGGGGCGACGACGTTCAACATCATGGGAGAGTTCCTTGCCGAGGCGACACTGATTGGCGTCATCGGCGGCGTGGTGGGCTACGGTCTCGGCGCGTTGATCACCATCCTCGCCAACGCATCGACGCCACCCGGCCAGTCGACACTGTTTCTCATCACGCCCAGCCTCACCATCCTCGCGATCGGCTTCGCCACAGCGCTGGGGGCGGTAGCCGGCGTGCTACCGGCATGGCGCGCAGCACGCCTCGACCCGGTCATCGCCTTGAGGAACGAATAGAAAGATGGCGAACGTTCGTTTAGTCGACCTCGCCAAGCAGTATCAGCGTGGCAACGAGGTCATCCGGGCGCTCGACGGCGTGACGCTGGATATCGACAAGGGCGAGTTCGTCGCGGTAGTCGGCCGCTCTGGCAGCGGCAAGACGACGATGCTCGACCTCATGGGCCTCCTCCTCCGACCAACCTCGGGGAGCCTGTTCATCGACGACATCGACACGGGCAAGCTCGGCGACCGCGAGCTGGCACATATGCGAGCACGCCGCATCGGGTTCGTGTTCCAGGAATACAACCTGCTCTCGGGCCTGAACGTCTTGGAGAACGTGATGTTGCCCCTCCGCTATGTAAAGGAAGGAAAGAACGGCCGGGCCAGGGCGGTCGACCTGATCGACCGGGTTGGCCTCAGTGACCGGGCGTGGCACCGGTCGGCGGAGCTGTCCGGAGGCCAGGCGCAGCGCGTCGCGATCGCGCGCTCGATGGAGAACAGCCCTTCTCTCATTCTGCTCGACGAGCCGACGGGCGCGGTCGACACCGAGACCGCGCAGCAGCTTGTCGACCTGTTGAAGCGTCTCAACCGGGAGGACCAGGTGACGATCGTGATCGTCACGCACGACCTGGACATAGCGAAGCAGGCGACGCGGCAGATCCGGCTGAAAGATGGCAAGGTCCTGACCGACGAGAAGACCGGACTCGGCGGAGCGACACCCGGAGTTCCCGTAGCCTAGAAGTCCTGAGGCTCGGACCAGGACTCAGATTTTGGTCGGGGGGAGGGGACACTATTTGAACTCCCGAGCCGAACTCGGCGGAGGCCTCCTCGACCTAATTAGGACCCATCGCGACCGGCTTGATCAGGCTTCCGGAGGCGTTTAGCCGCCCGCCTGCGGTACTTGGCAGGGCGCGGATCCGGTTGGCAAGCGCCTCGTTATAGGCCATGCACTGCCTACTCTTTTTGCTCGGCGCGAAGTCCCGAAGGGAACGAAATCAGCAACGCCAGGCCCTAGCGTGCCATCCACTCCGCGGCGCACTCCGCGGCTCGTCTCCGCAGGAGCTCGCGCTCCCGCACGTTCTCCGTCAGCGACGCGGCGCGCTCGAACTCGGCGCGCGCCTCCTCGGACCGGCCAAGCTTTCTCAGGAGGTCGCCGCGGACGGCCGGCAGCAGGTGGTAGGCCTGTAGCGAGGGCTCTGGGACAAGGGCGTCCACGAGGTCGAGGCCGGCAGCGGGACCGAACGCCATTCCCACGGCGACCGCCCGGTTCAGCTCGACCACCGGCGACGGCGCGAGCTGCGCGACCGCGTCGTAAAGCGCCACGATGCGCGGC
>JBGPEO010000213.1:0-3495 GCA_041482895.1 Candidatus Dormibacteraceae bacterium
GAGCAGCTCGATGACCGGTTCCGGTTTCTGACCGGGGGCCTTCGCACGGCGCCTCAACGGCAGCGAACCCTCCGCGCCGCGGTCGACTGGAGCTACGACCTGCTGACCACAGCCGAACGGCAGCTGTTCGACAGGCTCTCAGTCTTTGGGGGTGGATTCGACGCATCAGGTGCTCACGCCGTGTGCGTTGGCGGTTCGGTGCTAGCCACCCAGGTGCTCGACCTGTTGAGCCGCCTCATCGACAAGTCGCTTGTCGTGGCGGTCGACCTGGTCGCAGAACCACGCAGGTACCGGATGCTCGAGACCCTTCGCGCATATGGCCTTGAGCAGCTTCGCGAAGAGGGGCAGCTGGACATGTACACCTGGCGTCACGCGGAGTACATGGACTCGCTCAGCGGCCCCTCAGTCGAGGGGTGGGACAGCACTGAATGGCTGCTCCGGATGCAGCAGGAGGTTGACAACTTTCGAGAGGCCCTCAGCTGGTCCAGAGGCTCTGATCGAGACCTCCACCTGCGCCTGGCCGCGGCTTACGGCTGGCTGTGCATGCGGGCGGGATTCATCGGCGAAGGCAGGATGTGGCTGGGGCCCGCGCTCGATCGCGGGGGCGAAGGTCCCGCTGCGCTCGCCCAGGCCAACTTGACGATGGCGTTTCTCGCCTGGAGGCAGAGTGACTTCGACGCCGCCGACAGTTTCGCCTCCGAGGCGGTCAGGATTCGCCGCGAGCTGGGCGATGACATGAACCTGGGCTGGACGATTGGCGCCCTCTCATTTGTTCGAATCGGCACAGCCTCCGCGCGCAGCGCAATCGAGGAGCAGCTCTCGATCGCAAAGCGACTTGGCGCTCGGCAGATGGAAGCCGAGGCTCTGATGCATCTCGGAAGCTTCGAGGCCCTCGCGATGGATCTGGACAACGCCCTGGAGCACCTGTCCCAGAGCCTGGCGCTGTATGAAGCCGAGGGCGTGGCCGGAAGCCGACCCACCGTCCATAACGTGCTCGGCTGGGTGCTGCTCATGCTGCACCGTCCGGCGGAGGCCCGACCGCTGGTCGACAAGGGTCTGCGCATTCGACTTCGGGCGCACGACGTGATCGACATGGCGGGATCGCTCGATGCCTCAGCTGAATATGCCTTCGAGCTCGGAGCGCCGGAGCGCGCGATGCGACTGAAGGGCGCCTCCGACGCGATCCGCCGGCGCGCAGGCTCGGCGCCGACCAAGATGGTCGCGGCAAGCCGGGAACGTTGGGTCCCCCGAGCCGAGAGAGCGCTAGGCAAGGCTGCGAATTCGGCGTGGCTGGAAGGCGGGAGGCTGTCTCCCGACGAGGCAGGCGCGTACGCCCTGGCGCCCCTCGACCAGCCTGCGCCACGCTCGGGGACGGTTCCCACGTCAACGCTCAGCGGCCGCGAGAACCAGGTCGCCGGGCTCGTCGCCGGCGGTTTGACGAACGGTGAGATCGCCAATCGGCTTCGGCTCTCGAGGCGCACGGTTGAAGCGCATCTCGACCACATACGCACGAAGCTCGGCGTGCGCTCCCGTGTGGAGGTGGCGACGTGGGTCGCGGCTAAATCGACTCCACTAGCTGCTTTGCGCTCATGAAAGCGAAGCCCATCCCGTGGCCGTTGAACCCCGCGCACGTGTAGACGTTTCGCATCCCATCCACCGGCCCGACCAGCGGCAGCCCCGACTCCGTGAACCCCATAGTCCCCGCCCAGCGATTCGTGACCTCCACCTTCCCATCCATCTCCGCCAGCTTGCGTTCGAGGTGCTCCTGGATCTCTGGCGTGGGCTGGTCGTCAAACGTTCTCTCCGTCTCCAGCGACGTGTCGCGCCAGCCACCGATGAGCACCTCACCACTCGGCAGTTGCCGCCAGTAGCGATAGCCAAAATGCGAGTAAGTCGGCATGTCGCACACCGATCTCGACAGGGGCGCGGAGGCGAGCATCTGTGCGCGTGTCGGCTGGATCTTGACCTGCGGCAGCAGCTGCGACGTGTACCCGTTGGTCGCCAGGATGACGACGCCCGCCCGGCACTCGCTCTCGCCCGCTCGCACCGTGATCTCCTCGCCGGCCGGCACGATCGCGGTCACCTCGACGCCCTCGCGAATCGCGCCCTCGCGAAGCCGCCCCGCGAGCGCACCCACCAACGCCGCCGGGTTCACCTCGCCGTCGCGTGGGTTGAGCAGTCGGGTGCCATCCCAAAGCGCCTCAAATCCGTCGTCGCGAAGCAGCTGGGCGGACTCCTCGAGCCGCGCCTGTTCTTCTTCTCCCGAGGCGAACGTCGCGCTTCCGAGCCGGCGGTGGCCCACGTCGGTGCCCGCGACCGCCTCGATCATCCGGTCGTGGTTCTCGTCGGTGATGTGCCACACCTCGCGCGCTTTCGAGCGCCCGAAGATCCGCACCGCCTCCACGTAGCAGTCCGCGACGCCCGCGAGCAGGAATCCGGCATTGCGCCCAGAAGCGCCGAACGCCAGATGCCGCGCCTCGACGAGCACGGCGCTGATGCGCCGCTTCCCGAGGTGGTGCATGAGGCTCGTGCCCGCGATCCCGCCGCCGATGACCAGCACGTCGGTCTTGTCGGGCAGCGAACCCAGATAAGCGTCTTTCGGCGGAGTCCAGAAAATCTCGGCCATCCGAGGTCAATTCTCGCGTCCAAATAGAATCAACGGGCAAGTGGAGAGCTACGACGTCCTGGTGATCGGCGGAGGGCTCGCCGGCATCAGGGCCGCGATAGCCGCCGTGGAGGCGAACCCCCGGATCAAGGTGGGGATGGTCTCCAAGGTCTACCCGATGCGCAGCCACACCGTCTCCGCCGAGGGCGGAGCCGCGGCCGTGCTGCGGCCCGAGGACTCGTACGAGACCCACGCCTTCGACACCATCAAGGGCTCGGACTACCTCGCGGATCAGGACGTTGTCGAGGCCTTTGTAAGAGAGGCGCCGATCGAGGTGATCCAGATGGAGCACTGGGGATGCCCATGGAGCCGCGAGCCGGACGGCAAGATCTCCGTCCGCCCCTTCGGAGGCATGACCACCTGGCGCACGTGCTTTGCGGCCGACAAGAGCGGCTTCCACATGCTCCACACCGTCTTCCAGACCTCGCTCAAGTACGGGCAGATCCACCGCCACGACGAGGCGTTCGTGACCAAGCTCCTCATCGAGGATTCGCGATGCGTGGGCGTGGTCGCGCTCGACCAGCGCACCGGCCGGTTCGATGCGATCACCGCGAAAGCAGTGATCCTCGCCACCGGCGGCCTGGGCCGCCTCTACGCCTTCACGACCAACGGCAACATCTGCACCGGCGACGGGATGGCGCTCGCATACCGCGCCGGCGTCGGCCTGAAGGACATGGAGATGGTCCAGTTCCATCCGACCGGCCTTCCGTTCACCGGAATCCTCATCACCG
Organism: Candidatus Dormibacteraceae bacterium; assembly: GCA_041482895.1. Lineage (GTDB taxonomy): Bacteria > Chloroflexota > Dormibacteria > Dormibacterales > Dormibacteraceae > Palsa-870. The sequence goes on from JBGPEO010000213.1 coordinate 3,397, forward strand.
AGGCGGTCCGAGGCGAGGGCGGCTACCTCACCAACAAGAACGGCGAGCGGTTCCTCAAGGATTACGTGCCGAACAAGATGGAGCTCGGCCCACGCGACA
>JBGPEO010000214.1:0-3414 GCA_041482895.1 Candidatus Dormibacteraceae bacterium
AAGCCGGCGCCGAGGTGTCGGTCTGCTGCACCCGGCCCACGATCTCGCGGTAGAGGCGCTCCTGAAGCGGGAGGGTCGGCGCCATGATGGCGTCCGCGTACGAGTTCTCGGCGTCCAGGTACGAGATGACCTCGGGGTTGTTCCGCTCGCGCAGCCAGTAGTAGAGGTCCACGCGCCGGTCGCCGTGCGCTTCCAGGATGCGCGGGCGCTCAGGGGCGAACGGCGGTTCGGGCGTGACGAGGGGCGCTTTCAACTCACGATCGAGTCTAGGTGGCAGGCGGCTGCGTTACGTGGCGCCCGGCCGGAGCGTCTTATCAGTGGTTGGGTCGCAACCTCGACCGCAGGGAGAGGAATCTCGATTGATGCGATTGCTGGCCGCGCCACTCGCCCTGGCGATCTTGTCCTGTGGAGGGGCCGCCGTCTCCTCCGGCCGCACCATCACGCTGGGCGAAAAGGACGCCGGGACGACGATCCACGCGCGGGTCGGAGACGAGGTTCGCGTGCAGCTCGTAGACAGCTTCCCAGTCCCAGGCTCATCGTTGGTGTGGGACGTCACAACCACCGATCCCGCGGTGCTTTCGGTAGTCACTACCGACCGGACGCAACAGGTTCGGAGCGGACCCGGCGGCAGCGACACCTACACGGCGACCTTCAATGCCGCCGGCGCCGGCCAGGCCGTGCTCAACGCTAATGGGGCGACGACCTGTGAGGCGATGTCCAAGCAGAGCTGCCCGGACCGCAACTTCACGATCACCGTCGTCGTCGCGAGCTGACCGGATAAAGAGAAAAGGCCGGGCTGAGCCGCCCGGCCTTTCCTGGAGTGGTCGTTACGCTCGGCCGGCCTTCATCTTTTCCAGGAGCTCCGCCAGGCGGTCCATCGAGTCGTCGGAGCCTCGCTTCATGCCCGAGGCGATCATGCCGTCACGGTCCGCGACCGACTGGAAGACAGCCTGCTGGACGACCCTGGTCTTGTCGCCGAGCGGTTCGAAGGTTGCCGTCTGCATGAGCACGTGGCCCGGCACGGCTTCGAACTCGAAGGTCGCGACGGTGCGTTCGGGAGCGACCACGTCGTGGTGGACGCCGCGGAAGGCGAACTCGTGGCCGCTGCCGTCGCTCTGGACGATCCTCCACTCGCCGCCCCGACGCGCTTCGAACTTGTCGATCCGGTTCGTGTACTCGCGCGGACCCCACCACTGAGCGAACAGCTTCGGATCCGTGTACGCCTTGAACACCAGCTCACGCGGTGCATCGAACACGCGGGTCATCACGATCTCGTAGCTTCCCGGCTCGATCACATATTCGGTTTTCGCCATGGTGCTGCCTCCAGTCTTCTTCTCAGCCATCCGACTTCTTTTCCTTTTTCAATTGCTCCAAGTATTCATCGAGACGCTCGAAGCTTTCGTCCCAGAACCGCCGGTATTCCCCTACCCAATCGGAAACCTCCTTCAAGCGCGGCGCCTCGAGGCGGCACGGCCGCCACTGCGCGTTGCGGCTCTGCGTGATCAACCCCGCCCGCTGCAGCACCTTCAGGTGTTTCGAGACACCTGGAAGGCTGAGGTCGAACGGCTGCGCCAGCTCAGTGACCGAAGCCTCACCCATGGCGAGCCGGGCGAGGATCGCCCGCCGGGTGGGGTCGGCGAGGGCGCCGAAGGTGACGCTGAGCTGGTCGGACGGACTTATTCTGCTCATTGGCTAATTACCTAATCGGAAGAATACACTGAGGCGCTGCGCCTGTCAAGCCCGGGATTTCAGAAGTTCAGGCCCGGTAGTGGAGGTGGACCACGCCTCCCCCAAATCGACGCTCGTCCAGCAGCTCGAGCTTCACGCGGACGTGGTCGGGCAAGGCCTGCGTACCGCCCCCCACCACGATGGGATGAAGGAACAGGTGGTACTCGTCGACCAAACCGGCCTTGATCGCCGAGGCGGCGAGGGTCGCACCGCCGACGTTGATGTCACTCGCCGCCTCGGCTTTCATCCGCCGTATCGCTTCCGGGTCGAAATCGCGCTCTATCCGCGTGCGGGCGCTGGATGCTCTGTCGAGCGTCCTCGAGTAGACGATCTTGTCGGCCGACCGCCAGATCGCCGCGTAGTCCTGCATGACGGCCGGCTGGCCGGCCAGGTCCATCGTCTCCCAGGCCACCATCACCTGGTACAGCCGGCGCCCGTATAAATAGGTCCCGATCGAGCGCTCCTGGTCGTTGACGAAGGCGTGGACCTCTTCGCTGGGCTGGGCCCAGTCGAAGTTCCCATCCGCGTCCGCCACATAGCCGTCGAGCGACGTAATCGCCGTGTAGACGAGCCTCGCCACGCTTCTGATCATGGCACTGACGGGGCTCTTCAAATGTTTTAGTCATCACGACAATAACTTCTGATAAGGTAACAGTCGTGACGACCAAAACCCGCGATCCGAGAGTGCCGGCCGGCTACGACCCTTCGCAGTTTCCGGCGTTCGCGGTGACTGTCGACATGGTGATCCTGACCATGTCCGACAACCGGCTCCACGTGCTGCTCGTCCGTCGTGGCGTGGCTCCGTTTCAGGGGATGTGGGCGATCCCGGGCGGCTTCAAGCGCCCCACCGAGACGCTGGACGAGGCCGCGAAGCGAGAGCTTGCGGAGGAGACGGGCGTCGACAGCGCGAGCTTGCTGACTCAGTTCGGCGCCTATGGCGACCCCGGACGTGACCCCCGAATGAATGTGGTGACGGTCGCCTACCTCGCGGTGCTTCGCGACGTGGGCGCGGTCGCCGCGGGCACAGACGCTTCGGAGGCCTCTCTGATGCCGGTGTCCGAGGCGCTGAGCGGGAAGGTGCGGCTCGCGTTCGATCACGCGCGGATCGTGGTCGACGCGATCGAGCGAGTCCGTGTCGACCTCGAGCTCACAGGCATCGCAACTGCGTTCGTCGGACCAACGTTCACCCTGGCCGAGCTGCGGGCCGTGTACGAAGCGGTTTGGGGCGTGCAGCTCGACAGCGCGAACTTCCGGCGCAGCGTCGTCGCGGAGGACGGATGGGTGATCCCCACGGGGCGCCGGGCGCGGCCCGGGGAGGCCGGCGGCAAGCCGGCTGAGCTATTTCGAGCCGGGCGGATGTGGAAGCACGGCGGGCCGATCCGGCGCTCGCAGTCAAGTGAGAGAAGGAAGGGGGATTCATGAAAGCAGTTGTCTACGACCATTACGGGCCTCCGGACGTTCTCCGAATCGAAGAGGTCGAGCGACCGGTGCCCAAAGAGGACGAGGTCCTGGTCAAGGTCCACGCCACGACGGTCACCCGCGCGGACGTCCACACTCGTGAAGCCAACCGAAGCAGCGGCCGGGCGATGACGCTTCTCAGCCGCTTGATCTCGGGCGTCCGCCGGCCGAGGCAGCGGATCCTCGGCCGCGAGTTTGCCGGAGAGGTCGAAGCAGTGGGCGCGGCAG
>JBGPEO010000215.1:0-3392 GCA_041482895.1 Candidatus Dormibacteraceae bacterium
ACGGCATCTCATCCGGGCGCCGAGGCGGCCTGCGATCCTTCAAGGGGATCAGGCGCACTTACGACCAGCTCCACAACAAGGCCAGGGAGCGCGGCATGAAAGGGCGGTCGAAGATGCGCAAGTCGCAACCGGAGAAAATCCTGAGCCGCTGAGCCCCAGCGCTCGCAGCTAGATGCTTGCTCTTCGCCGCTGAACGACCTGAATGGTCGCTGCCAGTGACAGAGCCCCCAGGGCGTACGCAACAAATGCACTTCCGTCGTTGTGCGTCACTGCCAGCACGAACACGAGCGCGCTATCCGCGAGGCAAAAGGCACCGGCCAAGCGGAACGCGCGGCTGCTCAGGTGCCACTTAGGCCAGCCGCGGACCGGACGTCCTGCCACGAGCGCTACGACGCCCAATCCTGCTGTTGCGATTGCAAGCGGCGGCAAGGGGTCGAACATCGAAGTGCAGCCCAGCCTAGCACCGGCACGAGATTTTGGGACTGATCTTGTTGGTGCGGCGGAGAGGAGTTGAACCTCCACGTCCTTGCGGACACTAGCTCCTGAAACTAGCGCGTCTGCCATTCCGCCACCGCCGCGTGCCGGGCGCGCGCACCCAGGGGTCCCCGCGAACTCGCGGCGCAGCCTCAGAGCTCGTGGGGTAAAGCGCGCACTCCAACCCGATCCAGAAGTATACCCAGGCCACAAGGCCGCCCTTCTAACATTCGCCTCGTGGACGCAAGCGTCCGCATTGGGCGGATCGCGGGCATCGAGGTGGGGCTGCATTGGAGCCTCGCGATCGTGTTCGCCCTCATCGTCTGGACCCTCGCGGGCCAGGTGCTTCCCTCGGTCGTGCCAGATCAACCGCAGTCCGCTTACTGGATCGTGTCCTCGGTCGCCGGCCTGCTCTTCTACGTGTCGCTGCTGAGCCACGAGATGGGCCACGCGCTCGTCGCGAGACGGCTCGGCGTGAACGTCGACGGCATCACCATCTGGATCTTCGGCGGCGTCGCGCGTCTGAGAGGCGATGCGGCGACGCCCGGAGTGGAGGCCAGGATCGCGATCGCCGGCCCCCTCGTCAGCCTTGCGCTCGCCATCCTGTTCGGCGCCGCCACCTTCATCCTCGACGCCACAGGCGGCCCGCCCCTTGTCGAAGGCGGCTGTGCGTGGCTGGCCGGATCCAACGCCGTCCTGCTGCTCTTCAACCTCATTCCTGCCTTTCCGCTCGACGGCGGCCGCTTGCTGCGCGCATGGCTCTGGCAGCGGCGAGGCGATCGGTATCGCGCCACCTCCGGAGCCGCATGGCTCGGGCGGATGTGCGCTTTCCTGATGATTGGGGTCGGGCTCCTGCAGCTTCTTGTCCAGAGCGCGCTGAGCGGGCTCTGGCCGATCTTCCTCGGCTGGTTTCTCATGACGGCCGCCAGGTCGGAAGAGGCGCAGGTGCTCATGCGCCGCGCCCTGACCGGCCTGCGCGTCGGCGACCTGATGTCTCGCGATCCGACCGTGGCGCCGGGCTGGATCACCGTCGACGAGTTCATGCGGTCGTACGTCCCAGGTCAGCCTGCGCACGCCTACCCGCTCAAGACGTTCGACGGAGCGCTCGACGGAATCGTCACGCTGGCGAAGCTGGCCAACGTGCCGCAGGAAGAACGACAGGTGCGGCGGGTGCGCGACTTCGGCACCGGGATGGACACGGTCCCGAAGGCCTCGTCCGGCGAAGAGTTGACCAAGGTGCTGGACCGTTTCTCGTCGCCGGGCGAAGGTCAGATGCTCGTGATCGATGACGGAGAGCTGGTCGGCACGCTCTCGACGACCGACATCACGCGCGCGCTGGGGGTGCCGGACCGTGTCAGCTAGTGATGAAAAGAGTGTGCCAGGCGGCCTCGACGAGCTCTGGTGTCAGCTTGGGCTGCACGCCGCGCGCCGAAGACACGTCAACCAACCGCTCCAGCAGGTCGCGCGGATGGTTGCCGCGCAGCGGACGGCCGCTGTAGAGAGTCGAGATCATCTCGAGGGCGCTGGTCTCTGGAGGGATGGCCAGGCGCTCGCGTTCGCGCTCGAAGATCCGGCACCACATCTCCCAGGTCGGGTCGGGCATGAGGACCTTGTAGGAAAGCCGGCGAAGGTACGCCTCGTCGAGCAGCTCCGCTGGGCGCAGGTTCGTGGACAGCGCGAGCTGCGCCTGGAACGGTATCTCCACCTTCCGGCCCGTCGACGACAGGTTCATGAAGTCGGTGTCCTGCTCAAGCGGCACGAGCAGCCGGTCGAGGATCTGCTTGGGGGAGACGCGCTGCCGGCCGAGGTCGTCGATCAGCAGCACTCCACCGTTTGCCTTCACCTGGAGCGGCGCGCCGTAGGTCCGGCTGCCCTCCTCCCAGGTCGGTTCGAACATCTCGAGCTGAAACTCACCGCCCACCTGGACCAGAGGCCGCGCCACGCGCCGCCAGCGCCGGTCGGCGGGCTGGTGCGTCTCGAGGCGGTGCACCGATCCGTCGAATATCGTCATGACCTCGCCGCCCCCGATGTCGAGGGCCATCGGGATCACGATCGGGCCGCCAAGCAGGCTTGGTATGCGCCGCGCCAGCGTGGTCTTGCCGTTGCCCGGCGCGCCGTAGATGAAGATCGAGGACCGCGAGTTGACGGCTGCCCGGACCGCTTCGGTCACGCCTGGCGCGAGCTCGATGCCGCTTAGCGCCAGGTTGACCTTGACCAGGTCGAGGGTGCCGGGCTTGGCAGCCTCCGCGAGCACCACGCGGTACTCCTGCATGGAGACCGGGGCCGGACCCGTGTAGCGGGTGCTCGAGTCGCCGATCTGCTCGCTGCGCGTGCGTCCCTGCTTCGTGATGGCGTAAGCCATCCGCTCGGGGAGCGGGCGGCCGAGCCAGGGACCCTGCTCGGAAGCCAGGCCGAGCGCGTCCAGGAAGTTCGAACCGGTCAGCGACTTCAAGCTGGGTTCCACCGCGGAGAACGGAAGCGCGAGCTGCTCGGCCATCTCGTACCCGGTGACGCGAGTCGAGGTCGACGCCAGGCGCAGGATCATGCCCTCGATCAGCGTCCGGTTGATCTCGGGCGGCGGGGGAGGCTCTATCTCATGGCTGGCGGCCGGGACGTTCGAAGGCACCGGCTGCGGCTCGTCCACGTGCTCGAGGATGGCGCCGAACAGCTTCTTGCCAAATCGCGCGCGGTCGGCGTGGTCGGGCGGCTCACCCTCGCGCCGGCGGCTGATCCAGTCCGGCACCTCCTTGAACACGACCGTGTTGCCGATCAGGAGGTGCACGGTGTCGGGCTCTTCAGTGGAAACGCGCACAGCGATCCGCACCAGGTAGCCCTGGCTCTTCAGCGCCGCCCAGCTCCGCTCCCACGCGACGTCGTTGCGTCCCGACCACGTCTGCCGGACAGTGCGGTCGCGCGCG
>JBGPEO010000216.1:0-3341 GCA_041482895.1 Candidatus Dormibacteraceae bacterium
GTTCTTCACGCCCCACGCGGTGACGCAGTCCATGAAGCCCTGGCCGATGAGCTTGCCCACCTGGACGTTGTCGAAGCTCACGTAGTAGGTGCTAGTTCCCGTGAACGTTGCGCGGTCGTAGCTGATGATCTTCACGCCGTGTGACTGGGCGTAGGCCTGGATCTGGGATCCGACGCTGCTGTTCAGCGGGTCCATGATCAGGACGGTCGCCCCTGCCGTGATGTCCGCCTGGGCGATTGACAGCTCCTGTGCCTCAACGCCCTGCGCGTTGTCGATCTTGTACTGGGAGGAGCTGTACCCGGCCGCGTCGAACGCCTGCTTCAGGTATGGCGCGTCAAAAGCGACGTAACGGGCGGACGTAGTCGTGTCGGGAAGGAGTACTCCGACCATGCCCTTGCCGGCGCCGACAAGGTCCTTCAGCTTGGGCATGTACGAGAAGTCTTGAGTGAACGAGGCGATGCTCAGGTCTGACGGGACGACTGCCGGCGACGCAGTCGCCGTACCTCCGCCGCCGCCGCAGGCCATCGCGACGATCCCGACGACGCCGAGCGCCGGGATAAGTTTGGCGAACCTCATAGGTTTTCTCTCCTATCTAAGTCACCTGTTGCCTTCTTCCCGGAAGCTCCGGGGCGAGAGTGCGCCGGCGAACAGGCCTTACTCAGAAACCCCACGGCGGGACCGCCCGCCGTTTAGAGCATGTCTTACGCCCACATGTTTGTCAAGAGTGCGATCGTCCCACCCGCACAATTTGTTCAAACTCTTGACAAACCCCGCCTGGCGGCCATGATTCCGAAACAGGGGTGGCGAAGAACGGGGAGGGGACGCTCGGCTGGCTCCGAGGCCGCAACCGCGAGCGCGTGGTGGGAGCGCTTCGCGAGCGAGGGCGCATCAGCCAGGCCGACATCGCGAGGTTGACAGGCCTGTCGCGCACCACTGTGCACACGCTCGTCTCGGAGATGAAGGACGCGGGCGTCGTGCGGGAGGTCGAGGCAGGCGTTCCCGATTCGCGTGGCGGGCGGCCCGCCGTGTTGCTCATGCTGCGGGATTCTTCGCTCGCGGTGGTGGGCATCGACTTCGGGCACAGCCACGTGGGCGTCGCCGTCGCCGACATCGGACACAACGTGCTGGCGGAGCGCAGATGCGATCTCGATGTGAGCAACGACGCCAGGGCCGCCCTCGATGCCGCGGTGCGGATGGTGGATGAGATGCTGGCCGAAGCCAGGATGGAGCCGAAGTCGCTGATCGGCGCCGGGATCGGAATCCCGGGACCGGTCGATCGGGCGCGAGGGGCGGCGGGGTCGGCCACGATTCTCCCGGGCTGGACTGGCCTCCAGATCCGCACCGAGATGCAGGAACGGCTGGGCGTGCCGGTCGAGATCGAGAACGACGCCAACCTGGGGGCGCTGGCCGAGCTGACCTGGGGCGCGGGTCGCGAGTCCTCGAACTTCGTCTACGTAAAGGCTGCAACGGGCATCGGGGCCGGGATCGTGATCGACGGCAAGCTGGTGCGCGGAGCCTCAGGCACCGCCGGAGAGATCGGGCACACGACCCTGGATGAAGCGGGCGCCCTCTGCTACTGCGGGAACCGAGGATGCCTGGAAACGGTGGCCTCTGGTCCGGCCATCATCCGGCTGGTGGGTCCCCTGGACGGAGAGGTCCCCTCGCTCGCGCGCATCGTCGAGCTGGCGGTGGCGGGGGACGTCCGCTGCCAGCGGGCGATCGCCGACGCCGGTCACGAGATCGGCGTCGCCATCGCGGGCCTCTGCAACCTCATCAATCCCGAACGGGTCGTCATCGGCGGTCTGCTCAGCCGGACCGGCGAGGTCCTGCTCCACCCGATGCGGGAATCCATTCGCCGCCATGTCCTGCAGGCCGCGGCCGAGACACTCGACGTTCGGCCCGCCGTGCTGGTGGAACGGGCTGAGCTGCTGGGATCTCTGGCGCTGGCGCTCCAGGGCTCGAGCGAGCGAACCGCCAGGGTTAACGGCAGCTAACTCTCTAGGAGATCCCCACCGCGCCGCAGGCGGCCGCGTACTGGTCGACGCAGAGGTCAGCCTTGGCCCAGAACCCGTCGGCGATCACAGTCGAGACGACGGTGGGCCTTGTCACCGCCACCGGGCTCACGAGGACTGCCGGAACAGTCGTGCTGCCGTTGTCGACCGTCTTGCCGTTGGCCATCGAAGCGGGAACCGCGACGCCATAGACGAGGTCATAGGCCAGCTGCGCCGCTGTCTCCGCCTCGGCTCGGATCGATTTGTAAACGGTCATGTACTGCTGGCCGGCCAGGACGCGCTGCACCGCTTTCAGCTCGGCGCCCGCGCCCGTGACCGGAGGGACCGGCTTGACCCCTGCCACGGTCAGGGCTGCAATGGCCCCTCCGGCGCTCGCGTCGTCGGCGGCGTAGACCGCGTCCACCGAGTTGTGAAGCGCTGTCAGCGCGTCGGCCATCTCCGTTTGAGCGTTGTCGGGTCCCTGCAGAAGTGTGTCGTACGTCTTGGCGACGGTGACCTTGCCCTGCAGCGCGTTCTGCACGCCAGCCTTCAGCAGCCTGGCGATAGGGTCACCTGGGTCTCCGTTGATCATCACCACCGTGGGATTGACCTTGCCTTTCAACGCCGTGAGCAGTGCGTCGGCCTCGAGGGGCCCGACCGCCGCCTCGTCAAAGGACACGAAGTAAGAGACACCCGGCGCGTTCAGGACGAGCCGGTCGTACGCGATGACCGGAACCTGCCGCGCCTTGGCCCTGGCGACGATGGGCGATGCCGCGGCGGGGTCCACCGGATCGAGCACCAGGACGTTTGCTCCCCCGCCGAGCGCCGCCTCGGCCTGGGTGAGCTGGACAGACGAGTCCCCGTGGGCATTTCGATAGTCGATCGTGCAGTCCGAGCAAAGGGACTTCACCTTGGCTGCGAACAGGGGTGCGTCCTGACTCTCGTAACGGACGGCCTGGGAGTCGGGCAGAAGAAATGCGATCTTCTTGCCGATCGTGACCCCAGGGCCGGAGCTCCCCCCACACGCGACGACGCACAGTGCGATGAGAAGCAAACCGGGAACGAGCCTGGCCATTTTCATAACGTGGGGGGCGACGGCCGACGGCATTCTACCAATCCCCCCGTTCGGGGGAGGAGTCAAGGACGCGCGCGTAAGGAGGCCTTGATGAATTCTTTGCTCGCTGTCAGGGTTTGATGCGGAAGCAATGCAGATAGTCGCCGCAATCGTCGGAATCCTTCTCGTCGCGATCGTGCTGAGGGATGCCTTCGAGACGATCATCCTTCCGCGCCGCGTGTCGGCCCGCCTCCGCGTGTCGAAGATCTTCTACCAGGTCACCTGGAGGCCGTGGA
>JBGPEO010000217.1:0-3334 GCA_041482895.1 Candidatus Dormibacteraceae bacterium
ACACCTCTCGTACCGCCGCCATCCGGATCTCGTCTCCCCAGCCCATGTCGCCGGCGTGCACCGTGCCGCCCGGAAACACGTACGCGCCGGCGGCGAAATCGGACCCCCCAGGGCGGTGCACCAGCAACAGCTCCCAGGGATCGCGGCCGCGCACCAGCAAGACGGTCGCCGACGGACGGGGCGTGACCGGCGGTCCCTCGTTGATGGCTCCCGGCGGCAGCACCCCACTAGGATGCCTGGATGGACCTCGGGATTGCGGGCAAGGTCGCGCTCGTCACTGCGAGCACGCGCGGGATCGGGCTCGCTATCGCGCAGGCGCTTGCTGCCGAAGGCGTGCGTGTTGCGATCGCCGCGCGCACCGAAAGCGACGTCAAGCGCACAGCGGAGTCCCTCGGCGGGCTGGGCATCGCGGTCGACCTGATGGCCGAAGACGGACCTCGGCGCGCGGTCGAGCAGACAGTGAGCGGGCTCGGGCCGATCGACATCCTGGTCAACAACCTCGGCCTTCGCGCGGGCAGCTCGTGGAGCGATACGGGCCCCAAGGAGTTTGAGACCGCGTTCGCAGGCAATGTCGCGGTCAGCGTGCGTTTGACTCAGGCGGTGCTGCCGGGAATGCTCGAGCGCGGATGGGGCCGCATCGTCGCCATCACCTCGGTGTGGGGACGTGAGACCGGCGGGGCGCCCGCCTACAACGCGGCGAAGGCGGCGGAGATCAGCTTCGTGAAATCGCTGGCGCGAGAGGTGGCCTCGAAGGGCGTGACCGTGAACGCGGTCGCTCCGGGCTCGATCCTGTGGTCTGGCGGTGGTTGGGACCGCCGGCAGAAGGCGGACCCTGAAGGAATCGCAGACTTCATCCGCCACGACATGCCCCTGGGCCGCTTCGGCACCGTGGACGAGGTGGCCAGCATGGTGGCATTCCTCTGCTCGATGCAAGCCAGCCTGGTCAACGGCGCGTGCATCTCCGTGGATGGGGGGCAGTCGCGGTCCGGAATCTGAGCGTTGCCCTGGCCCTGGTCGTGGCGATCGTCGCCGGCTGCACGCAGGCGAGTCCGACCCCGCATGACACGGGTCCCAAGACGTTCACCGGCAGCATCGGCTCGGCTGTCTACGACATCGAGGTGCCGTCCGGATGGAACGGGACGCTGTTTCTGTACAGCCACGGTTACGTGCCTCCAGGCGGTCCCAAATTCGCCACCGCGGCCCCCAGCGTCGACGCGACGGCGTGGCTGCTGGGCCATCACTTTGCCGCCGCCGGCTCGTCCTACAGCTCCACCGGCTGGGCGCTGCCGGGCGCGTTCACCGACCAGATCGCGCTGCTCGATCACTTCGAGCAGCAGGTGGGCAAGCCCAAACGGGTCATCGCCTGGGGCACCTCGCTCGGAGGCATGGTCACGGCGGGCCTCGTCCAGCTCTACCCTGATCGGTTCGCGGCGGCGATGCCGATGTGCGGGGTGCTGTCCGGCGGAATTGCCACCTGGAACCTCGAGCTCGACGCCGCATACGCATTCCGCACCCTGCTCGCTCCCAGCTCACACCTGCAGCTGACCCACATCGCCGACCCGGCCGCCAACCTTCAGCTGGCTCTGGACGTCTTCAACCAGGCCGCCGCGACACCGGCGGGGCGCGCACGCATCGCGCTCGTGGCCGCGCTGATCGACCTGCCTGGTTGGTTCGATCCTCGATCGCCCGAGCCGGCGGCGAACGACTTCGCCGCGCGCGAGGCGGCGCAAGCGATGTGGGAGTCGCGCGTCGACTTCGCGTTCGCCTTCCGCAATCGAGCGGACCTCGAGCAGCGTGCGGGCGGTAATCCATCGTGGAACACAGGCGTCGACTACGCCCACCAGCTCTCCATCTCTCCGGATCGAGACGAGGTCACCGCGCTGTACGGCGCGTCTGGACTCGACCTGCAGTCAGACCTGCGTGCTCTCAACAGCGGCGCGCGTGTTGCGGCGGATCCTGCAGCGGCCGCATATCTCGATCGAAATGTCAGCTTTGACGGGCAGTTGAACACCCCCGTCCTGACGATGCACACGACCGGTGATGGCCTTGTGATTCCGCCCAACGAAGGCGCCTACGCGAACGCTGTGAGCGATGCCGGAAACGGCGCTCTATTGCGGCAGACTTTCGTCCACCGCGCGGGGCATTGCGCGTTCACTGAGGCGGAGACAGTCGCCGCGCTCCAGGTGTTGCTGAAGCGGCTCGACACCGGTCGATGGGACGGCGCGGCGCTGCAGCCGGCGGTCCTCAACGCCAGCGCTCTCGCGCAAGGCGACCTGGAGAACCTGTTCTTCGGGGCCGTCACCCAGCCGGCGTTCGTCGATTTCAGCCCCGCGCCGTATCCACGACCTTTCGCGGAGGGCGCGTCGATTCCTACCTAGAATCGGGGCGAAACTTTCCCTCCCCCGCAGGAGGAGGGTCGGGGTGGGGGGCGCTCCGAGCCCTGACTAAGGCCCTGAAATCGGGTTCGCGCCCAGCTGCCCCAACAGCAATACAGTCGTGGGGTAGACGCCCAGCGCGACCGATGCGATGCCGCTCAGCCACAGCACGCCCTGGCTGCTGATCGACGCCGGCACCCGGTCGGTGCGGGGCGAGGCGGACCACACCGGCAGCAGCACGCGGACGTAGTAGAAGACCGACACCACGCTCATCACCACCGCGAGCACAACGAGCCACGTGTAACCCGCGCTCACGCCGGCGGTGAACAGGAACAGCTTTCCGAAAAACCCGACCGACGGGGGAAACCCGGCGAGTGACAGCATGAAGACCGACATCAGGACCGCCATCACCGGGTTGCGCCTGGCGAGCCCTTCCAGGTCCGAGAACCGATCGCGATCGCCGTCCGGCCCGGCCAGCAGAGTGATGACCGCGAACGCGCCGAAGTTCATGAACATGTAGACGAACAGGTAGTAGAGGACCGCGGAGAGCCCGCTCTGGCCGCCCGCGATCGCGCCGATGAGAATGTAGCCCGCCTGCGCCACCCCTGAGTACGCCAGCAGCCGTTTCAGGCTCGTCTGCGCGATCGCCATCAGGTTGCCTACGACCATGCTCGTCGCCGCGACGAATGCGAGCAGCGCCTGCCATTCCGGCGCCAGGTGGGGGAGACCGCCGGCGAAGACGCGGATGATCATGGCGAACGCGGCCGCCTTGGTTCCGACGGACATGAAGGCGGTGACCGGGAGCGGCGCGCCCTGGTACACGTCCGGCGTCCACATGTGGAACGGCGCGGCGGAGACCTTGAACGCAAAGCCGACTCCCATCAGCACGATGCCGAGGAGGATCAGCGGGTTGCTCGAGGATGCCGCGTCGAGCCGCTTGGCGATCTCGGGGATCACGG
>JBGPEO010000218.1:0-3310 GCA_041482895.1 Candidatus Dormibacteraceae bacterium
CTCAGCGCTTCATGCCGGTCGCAAGCCGCGCGTCCACGACACGTGGATCGCAGCGACAGCGCTCACGCACGGCGGCGAAGTTTGGACTCAGGACAACGACTTCAGTGTGTTCGAGGCCGTGACAATCATTCGTTTGTAGCGCTGGCGGCACACGAGATCAACTCGCGAGTGACTCAGTAGCCGCCATCAGGCGCCCGGACTCGCGACCGCCAGACCCAGATCCCCAGCCGCCTGGAGGAGACGCTGGTCATAGCTGACGAACGCCTGCAGCTCAGTGCCGAGACCAAGCGCGGTGGCGACATGGATTGCGTCGAGCGTGCGCAGGTTGGGATCGACCAGAGCCGCTGCCGCGCTGCGTACCGTGGCGTCTATCTCCAATCGGTAAAGACGCGCAAGGGTTGCCGGCACGGCAGGCAACGCATCCGGCGCAGCCTTTCGGATCGCCCGCGGGACTTCTACCTCTGCAAGGGCTGAGCTCACCAGCGGGAGGCCGGGTCGTTCGTTGAGCCAGTTGACGAGCTCTTGTGAGAAGCGTTCCAGTCGAACCAGCTTGACCAGGGCAGCCGAGTCGAGGTAGATCACCAGCGCTCGTGGAGTCGATCGTCGATTACCTGGTCCGAGGCGGAACGCGTGGCGTCGCCTACCGCCGGTGGCAAGGGAATCTTCCCCCTCGCCTCGGGCGGAGTCGCGTGGCCTTCCTGCACGAGACGCCCGAGTAGCCCGGGACTGTCCGTGATGGGAACGACCCTTGCCACTGGCTTACCGCGATCCGTCACTTCAATCACCTCTCCGTTGCGGACACGGTCGATCACGCGCGAGGCGTGCTGATTCAGTTCCCGGATGCCGATCTGCTTCATTGGGCAATTGTAGGACAGATCGTCCTACTTTCGAACTGGCACCCGTGCCACGATCACGCACGGGGGTCGGCGAGCCGGAGGGCAGTCCGAGAGGCGATTAGATCGAAGTCGCTGTCAGCGTGGAGCAGCGACACATCGGCGTTGATGGCGACGGTCGCGATCAGGCAGTCCACGAGTCGCCGGACCGTTAGGCCCGCCCGCCGGCACGTGCGGTAGACGGCAGCTGCCTCTTCGTAGTCCGAGAGGCCTCGAAGCGGGATCATTCGGCACCCGAGCACAAGGCGTCGGAGCATCGTCAGGTGCCTGTCATCGCGAGCTCCGGCAAGCACCTCCGTCACGATCGGCTCGGTGGTCGCGAGCGATGCGCGGCTCTCCAGCAGCAAGCGCACGCGGGTGTTCACGGGACTGCCAGTTCCACGCAGGAATTCCACCCAGGCCGACGAATCGACCAGGATCAGCTCGCCGTGCGCCGCGATTGCCGCAACTCCGCCAGGTCGGCGTCCCAACCGGATCCTTCGAGCGCGAGCGCCTGAGGAGCATCGAGAGGTTCGCCAACCAGCCTTCTCAGAGCGAGATCAACTGCCTCCCTCTTGGTCTTGAGGCGATAACGGCGCATCACCTCACTCACGAGACGATCGTCGAGTTCCACATTGGTGCGCATCTCTACACTACGATACACCTGGACTGGCCTAAGGGGTTGGAGGAAACTCAGACGACACGTCGGGTGATCTGGCGGGGTGTCGTGGACACTTTTCGAACTCGCGCCGCCGTGCTGCCAGCAACCTGCTAGCATTGTGCGACATGGCAACCCTCTACCTCCGTAACGTCCCTGAGGCCGTGGTCGAACGCCTGCGGCGCCTCGCAGCTCGCGAAGGGGCCTCGGTCAACGCAGTTGCGGTTCGGGAGTTGACTGAGGTCTCGAAGCGCGCAGACAATCCTGCTTTGCTGGCCGCGCTACCTGACCTCGACATAGACGCTGCCAGCATCGTTGCCGACCTCGAGGCCGAGCGCGCGAACCGGTGATCGTCGTCGACGCCTCGGCAGCTGTGGCCGCTCTGCTCAACGCCGGGCCGGCCCGGATCGCGCTGGCCTCAGACCAACTCCACGCCCCCCACCTCGTTGACTCCGAGGTGGCCAGCGCCCTCCGCCGCCAGGTCAACGGTCGTCATCTCTCAGCTTCCGACGCATGGCAGGCCCTTGAGGTATGGCGCCGGTTGGGCTTGACCCGCTACCCCGTGATCGGAATCATCGAACGCATCTGGCAGCTGAGAGAGAACCTGTCCTCATACGACGCCTCTTACGTGGCTTTGGCAGAAGAACTAGGTTGCGCGCTTCTCACCTGTGACGGGCGGCTCGGACAAGCGCCCCGGCTGCGCTGCCCCATCACCGTGGTGGCCGGATAAGGCACCGTCCAGTCCCGCGGTCGCGCCCAGCCACTCGAAGGCGGTGGCGGAGCGGGAGGTTCTAAAAGTGGCGGACAGGCTGGGATTTGAACCCAGGACAGCCTTGCGGCTGTACAGCATTTCCAGTGCTGCGCCTTCGACCGGACTCGGCCACCTGTCCCGCCCGAGAAGTTTAGTGGCGGCCCTTCAGGCGGTCAGAACCAGACGTCCGCGATGCCGGTGGTCGAGGGCTGCGGAGCGCCGACTCCGGGCGCGGTGTGGCTCGTGTCGACCAGTGTGCCGGCCCCGCCGCTGAGGTTGTGCGCGAGGATCGATCCATCCGGAGCGCTGGCCCCGCCCGGACCGCAATCGCAGGGTTTCTCCTCATCCGCCCATATCGTGCTTTTCGTTACGAACACGGGCTTCGAGCTCATTGACGTCGACAGCTGCACCACTCCTTTCGAAGCGAGGTCCAGGCGCATCAAATGCGGCAGGCCGGCGCTGTCGTACGCGTCGTAGACGATCGCCGCGCCGTCCGGAGTCGCTCGCGGCCAGAAGAAGCCGTTGATGCTTGTGACCACGGTTTGCGCCTGGCCCGAGGGCCCGACGCTATCCAGCTCCCCGACGAAGCCCTGCTCGCCCTGAACGAAAAAGTACACCGTGCTTCCGGTCGTAGCCCAGGCGCCGAACGCGGCAGTTTCCAGCTGGTAGGCGACCGATCCGTCAGCCGTCCTGAAGACCATGAACCTCGGTGGCGTACCGGAGGCGGGCCTGAACTCGTAGAAATCGAGCAGCTCCTTGTTGTCGGGTGAGAACGCCAGCTGGTCCAGCGGACCGTACGGCGGACTTCCGTGCCCTCCGATCGGGGCTTGCGAGTAGAGCGTGAGGTCTCGGTGATCTCCGCGACGGTAGAGGTGCGTGCTCATGCCCACGTTGGTGTCGTCACCGACGCGATAGGCGAACTGCATGCCGTCGCTGCTGAAGAAACCCTCAGACGGGACGGCCGGAAGCGTGTCCGTCTGGGCGACCTTGCCCGAGCTCAGGTCCGCCGTGCCCAGCTTGTCGCCGATC
>JBGPEO010000219.1:0-3214 GCA_041482895.1 Candidatus Dormibacteraceae bacterium
CCTCATCTGATCGCGGTCTCGGCGTGGTGGGACGGAACCGGCCTGGTTGTGGCGACCAGGGCCGACAGCCGGACCGCCGCGAATCTTGTCGTTGGTTCAGAAGTGAGGCTCGCGGCCGGGACTCCAGCGGACGTGATCATGATCGACGCCAATGTCGTGGCGGTGGTGCCTGCGAGCGAAGGGTCGGAGCTTGCCGACGGTTTCACCGTTGCCGTCGGCTGGGACCCTCGCACTGTGGGGGAGGGATGGGCCTTCTACCGCCTGCGCCCAACCCGCATCCAGGCGTACCGCGGTTACGACGAGCTGGAAGGCCGGTTTGTCATGCGCAATTCTCGCTGGCTGGCGTAGGCGAACCCCTCGCTGGGTAGAATCCCACTCGTGATCCGGCCGATCCTGACTGTCGAGCACCCTGTTCTGCGCCAAAAAGCGCGGAAAGTGCCGCGCGTCGACACGTCCATCCAGCGGCTTCTCGACGACCTGGCCGAGACCATGCTCGACGCCCCCGGCGCCGGGCTCGCGGCCAACCAGATCGGGGTGGCGCTGCGTGTTTGCGTGGTGAAAGGCGATGAGAACCAGATCTGGGGCCTGGTCAACCCGGTCATCGTCAAGGCGGCCGGCAGCCAGGTCGGCGACGAGGGATGCTTGAGCAAGCCGGGTTGGGTGGGCGAGGTCGAGCGCCACGAGTCGGTTGTGGTCAAGGCTCTCAACCGCCACGGCAAAGAGGTGCGCATCAAATCCACCGGGTTCACCGCTCGCGCCTTTCAGCACGAGCTCGACCACCTCGACGGCGTCCTCTTCACCGACCGGTTGACGAGCCTCGACACGCTGCGCCGCATCGAGGAGCTCGTGGGTGAGGAGAGGTACGAAGCAGAGGCCGTCGCGGCGGCGGCAGGGTAACCGCCTTCCTGAAGATCGTCTTCTCGGGCACGGCCGGGTTCGCCGTGCCGTCTCTCAAGGCTCTCGTTGATGCGGGCCATGACGTCCAGCTGGTGATCACGCAGCCGGACCGGCCTGCCCGCAGGGGCATGAAGCTGACGCCGCCGCCGGCGAAGGTGGCCGCGCAGCAGCTTGGCCTGGAGGTGTACCAGCCCGAGCGGATCCGCGACCCGGAGGCGGTGGAGCGGCTGCGGCGGCTCGAGCCAGACCTGCTGGTCGTCGTTGCGTACGGGCAGATCATCCCGCCGTCGGTGCTGGAGATCCCAAAGCACGGTGCGATCAACCTCCATGCCTCCCTCCTGCCCCGGCATCGAGGCGCGGCCCCGGTGGCCGGCGCGATTCTCGCCGGCGATACCGAGACAGGCGTCACGATCATGCGCATGGACGAGCAGCTTGACCACGGCCCGATTCTTGCAAAGCGTGCCACCGCGATTGCGGCGGGTGAGGACGCGGCCGCCCTCACGTCTCGACTGGCTGAGATGGGCGCGCAGCTGTTGGTCGAAACGCTGGCCCGACTCGACGAGATCAAGGCAGTCGAACAGGACCACGCCCTTGCCACCGTCGCGCGGCGATTGAGCCGCGAAGATGGACAGCTTGAGTGGAGTATCGGCGCCTCTGAAATCGATCGGCGCGTGCGCGCCCTTCAGCCGTGGCCCGGTGTCACGCTTCCCACCAAGAAGGGACGCGTGAAGGTGTTGAGCGGTCACGTCGAGGGCGATCGGTACGTACCGGACCTGGTCCAGCTGCCAGGCAAGAAGCCTGCGCCGGCCAAGCAGGTGTTGGCCGATGCCTGAAGGCCGCGCGCGCGGAGGGCGCATTGAAGGCCAGGCGCGCGGAGGGCGCATTGAAGGCCGGGCGCGCGCAGGGCGCATTGATAAAGACGAGAAGCAGCGCGACATGGCGGTCAACCGCCGCGCGTACCACGACTACTTCATCGACGAGAAGCTCGAGGCCGGCCTCATGCTCACCGGCTCGGAGGTGAAGTCCGTGCGTGGGGGCCGGACCAACTTGCGGGACGGTTTCGTGCGCATAGATGGCAACGAGGCGTGGTTGGAGAACGTGAACATCTCCCCGTACACCCAGGCCAATCTCATGAACCACGAACCGATGCGCCCACGGAAGCTGCTGCTCCACAGAAAGGAGATTTCGAGCCTGATCGGAAAGGTGCGCCAGAAGGGGTACACGCTGATTCCCCTGAGGGTGTACTTCTCGCGCAATCACGCGAAGGTCGAGGTCGGACTGGCGAGAGGCAAGAAGCAGTACGACAAGCGGGAGGCGATCGCCGAGCGGGACGCGAAGAGAGAGATCGCGCGAGCGATGAGACGGGGATGAAGGCAGTCGCGGAGACGCGAGGAGGCGTGATGGCAGGCGAACGCGTGGTTCCGGTCAGCGGTGTGAGCGAGATCACGCTGGAGCAGGGCGACCTGGCGGCGGCTGAGACTTTCTACGCCGAAGTCCTGGGGTTCCCGGTGGTCGAGCGCTGGGCCGACGAGACGGTGTGGGTGATGGCCGGCGATCGGACTCGGATCGGCCTGTGGCGGGCGCAGATCGGATTGGGCGGCGGTCGCGGCGGGGTCCACGTGCACTATGCAATGGGGCTGCCGGCCGATTCGTATGCGGCAGTGATCGATCGGCTTCGCGACCACGGCTATACCGTGCTCGACCATGACCACGGCGGGTACGGGCCTCACGGTCGCGGCCGGGCGGCGTACGTGACAGACCCAGGCGGTCACGTGGTCGAGTTCTGGACGTGGGACGTCGCGGAGCACCTGCGAGAGCTGGTGGCGGGGGAGTCGCCGGGCTCGCGCTGATAGGCGATAAGTCCTATAGACGGCCTTTCAGGTCGTTGATATAGTTGCCCGGTCGCGCCGGGGGACGCCACATGGCTCGTAGGTAGTGTCAGCCTGGCTGGAGTGGGACCTTAAGAGGGGTGCAGATTTGAAACTGATTCGTCGAACTCAGCTCGTAGTCGCTTTCGCATTCGGACTGGCCGCCGTATTAGGTGCAGCGCCCGTGGCGGCGAGCGGGATTCCAACCGGTGAGACGCAGCTCGGCAAGACCCTGGTCGAGCCGGCCTACGACGACATCACCGGAAACATCATTTACTTGCTCACGCCCGAGAAGGCTCCTTTCCCGACGCACACGAGCACCCACGCGGTGGCTCCGCTGTGGCTGGTCGAGTATCCGGTTGGTTCGACGGTGGGGACGCTGAACTGCATGGGAGTGCCAGGCAACTGTCCAGACCATGACGGCGCCGTCGCGGGAGCCGCCGCAGGCA
>JBGPEO010000220.1:0-3150 GCA_041482895.1 Candidatus Dormibacteraceae bacterium
ACGACCCGTCGCTGGCGGATGCAGTCGTGGCCAACCTGACGGAGCTGCCGGAGGCGGTCAGAGTCCTCGCTGGTCGAAGTTTAAGCCCCTCACCCTAGCCCTGCGCGCAGAGCGGCGATAAGGATGGGACCTACTGATCGCTCCCCGACGGGGAGAGGGGACTGGCGGTCCTACTACCTCGGTGTCGTACTTCTCCCCGAGCTTTTTTCGCACGGCGATCGATCCTTCTTGCGTTTCGACGTCGCCGAGACCGGCGGCGAGGGCTCGGAAGTATTGCTCGAGACCTGGTGGCGAGATGATGATCAGGCACCTGCCCGGCCGCGCGCCGGCGTTCCAGAAGCTGTGGGCGTGACCCTTCGGCACCAGGACGTGCGCGCCCGGTTTCCCGTACGTGGTGACGCCGTCGAGCACGAAGCCGAAATGCCCGGACATGACATAGAAGCCTTCGTCGTGCTCGTGGTGGATGTGAACCGGAGGTCCCTGCGTGCCTGGCTCGACGTCCCATTCTGTGAGCGAGTAGGACGTGCCCTCGTCCATGGGGACGAATGTGACCTTTGCGCCGATCAGCTGGACGGTGTCCGTCGGTTCTTCGCCCACGCAGACCCGATCTCAGTCCTGGGCAAAATCGGCGAGGTCGACGGTGGCCCGGTAGACGCGGCGCGCCGGACCCGACTGGACCAGGTTGCCGTCCTTCTCGCGGCGGATCTCGAGGTTGCCGCCCGGCATCTCGACGGTGACGCGGTCGTCCACGAGCCCCGCGCGCATGCAGGCCGCGGCCACGGCGCTGGCGCTCGTGCCCGAGGCCAGGGTGTACCCGGCGCCGCGCTCCCAGATCTCGATGCGCACGCGGCCGCGATCGAGCGCTTCGAACAGCTGGACGTTGGTCCGTTCCGGGAAGGCGGCGTGCGTTTCCAGGTGGGGGCCGAGCTCCAGGCAGCGCTCCTTCGTGACGGTCTGGCCGAACACGACGCAGTGCGGGTTGCCGACCGACACGAGCATCGCCTCCACGGTGCCGGCCGCTGTATCCAGCCGGACGCGGTCCGGCTCGCCCTCGAACCTGGCCGGGAGGTCGGCCGCGCGAAACGACGGCAGCCCGATATCCACTTCGCTTTTGACCTCCGCGCCGCTCCGGGAGAGGATGCGGACGGGGTTGGGGCCTCCGGGCGTCCTGAGCTCGAACCGCTCGCCCGACCCGTGCTCGAGGACGGCATGGGCGGCGGCGATGCGCAGGCCGTTGCCGCTCTTCTGCGCCTCCGACCGGTCGGGATTGAAGATCCGCACGGTCATTGCCTTTGGATCGAAGGCCAGCAGGCCGTCGGAGCCGAGGCCGTGGTGGCGATCGCAGATCTCGGGCAGGATTTCGACCACCTCGTCGAGTGGAGCGGGGAGATCCAGGACGAGGTAATCGTTGCCGAGGGCCTGGTACTTAATGAGATCGATTCGCATTAGCGTTCAATCATCCCGGGAATCGGGCCTGGCCGTCACCTGTTGTCATAAGATGACGTGTCTATGCGGGACCTCACGTGGCCTGCCCAGCGCCTGGTTCACATACCGGCCTGCTTCTGTAGCTAGCCCGGCCGTCTGCTCGCGCCCGTAGGGCGCGCCCATTCGACCGCCGTTCGACTCTCACCGGTGCGTTTGTTATTTGCATTTTTTGGGAGGTTTGGAATTGAGCTCATCGACGACAACCAAGGCTTTGGTCTCCACGGAGTGGGTGGCCGAGCATGGAAAGGACAAGGGACTTCGGATCATAGAGGTGGACGTCGACCCGTCCGCCTACGACAAGGGACACATCGACGGCGCGGTCGGGTGGAACTGGCGGAAGCATCTCCAGGACCAGGTCAACCGCGACATCGCCAGCAAGGAGGCGCTCGCCAACCTGCTCGGACAGAGCGGCATCACACCCGACACGAACATCCTCCTGTACGGGGACAACAACAACTGGTTCGCCGCGTACGCGTACTGGGCGCTGAAGTACTACGGCCATGACAAGGTCCAGCTCATCGACGGCGGCCGCGTCAAGTGGGAGAAGGAAGGACGCGACTACAGCACGGACGTCCCGAGCTTTCCCAACACCGACTACAACTTCCACGGCTCACCGAAAGAGGACATCCGCGCGTACCGCGACCACGTGCAGTCCAAGCTAGGCAAGGCCGGCCTGGTCGACGTGCGCTCGCCCAAGGAATACTCGGGTGAGCTGCTCGCACCGGAGAACCTTCCCCAGGAAGGGGCGCAGCGCGGCGGCCACATCCCGACCGCGGTCAGCATCCCGTGGGGCACCGCGGTCAACGCGGAAGACGGCAGCTTCAAGAGCATCGAAGAGCTGAAAGCGATTTACGGCGACAAGGGCATCACATCCAACAGAGAGGTGATCGCCTACTGCCGCATCGGCGAGCGCTCCGCTCACACGTGGTTCGTTTTGAAGGAGCTTCTCGGCTACCCGGACGTCCGCAACTACGACGGCTCGTGGACGGAGTGGGGCAGCTCGATCAAGGCCCCGATCGAGAAGTAGGAATGGCTGCGCAGCTGGTCGATCATTCGGCGCTCAAGGTCAACCAGACCGGGATCGTGGCGACCGTGCTCGTCGCCTTCATCGGCTCTGCGTTCTTCAAAGCGGCGCTCGTCCTGATTCCGCTGCTCGCGGTTGTGCTGCTGCTTGGCACCTTCGCTCCGCAGCTCGCGCTCTTCAAGCAGCTCTACTTCAAAGTGCTCAAGCCGAGCGGGATCGTCAAGCCAAGACCCGTCCAAGACCGGCCCGAACCGCACAACTTCGCCCAGGGCCTGGGTGGTGTGTTCCTTGCGGTTTCGTCCGTCTTCCTGCTGCCCCTTGCGGTGGTGGGATTGGCGATCGCGCTTCTGGTCGCGGTCCTTGCCTTCATCAACCTGGCATTCGGCTACTGCGTCGGCTGCCAGATCTATTACCAGCTGGGCCGGGCAGGCCTCATCAAAGCCGCCGGGACGACCGGTACCGTCTGATGGCGACGCAACTCTGGGCTCTGGCGGCGGCGGGTGCTGTGGTGCTCGCTGCCGCCGGCCTGGAACTCTGGCGGTCGCGCCACGCACGTGCTCGCGCGCTCGGATTGACCGCCCCGGCCGTGACCGGCGCCGTCGAGCCGTACATCCTCTACTTCACAGGCGAGAACTGCTCGG
>JBGPEO010000221.1:0-3123 GCA_041482895.1 Candidatus Dormibacteraceae bacterium
CCTTCAAGCCGAGCGTGATGATCGTGACGATCTGGCCGACCCGGACGAACGTCACGGTGTCATAGGGCGCAGCCCCGGAGGACGCTTGCGACCCGTAGTAAAGCGCCTGGTCCCCCACCTTCGCGCCGCTGGCCGACGTGCCGAAGGCGGACTGAGCGTTGGTCATCTGTGCGGTGGCCGACGAGGTCGAGTCCCACAGGGTGTACTCGATGTCGAGCGTCTCCGCTGTGCCCAGGTGCGCGAATCGCGTGGTGACGTGGAACTTCTCGCTGAACGGCATCGTGGCCGAATCGAGCGGCCGCACTCCGAACGATGGAGGGCCTGGCCACCAGTTGCTGTCTCCGAGGAGCGAGCGAACGTCGGCGAGCGTGGGGTTTGCGGCATAGAGATCGGCGGCCGAGTGCACGTTGCCCCCCGCCGACGAAGGGCGCAGGGTGCAGGCGCTCGCGATCACCGCAAGCACGGCAGCCCACGAAATCAAGCGCATGGCCCTAATCAAGCTTCAGCACCGCCATGAAGGCCTCCTGCGGAATCTCGATCGAACCGACCCGTTTCATCCGTTTCTTGCCTTCCTTCTGCTTTTCCAACAACTTGCGTTTGCGGGTGATGTCGCCGCCGTAGCACTTCGCGAGAACGTCTTTCCTCATCGCCGGAATCGACTCTCGGGCGATCACCTTGCCGCCGATCGCGGCCTGCAGCGGCACCATGAACATCTGCCGCGGGATGATCGTCTTGAGCTTCTCGACAAGTTTGCGGCCTTGTATCTGTGCCTTGCTGCGATGGGATATGAGCGACAGCGCGTCCACCGGTTCGCCGGCGACGAGCACGTCGAGCTTGACGAGGTCGCCTTCGCGGAACCCGATCATCTCGTAATCCATCGACGCGTATCCCTTGGAACGCGACTTCAGTTGGTCATAGAAGTCGTGGATGATCTCGCCCAGCGGGATCTCGTACTCAAGCACGACGCGGTCACCCGGCCTGTGCTCGAGGTGTTTGAAAGTGCCGCGCCGCTCCTGGCAGAGCTCCATCATCGGGCCGACGAAAGCGGACGGCACGATGATCGACAACTTCACGTAGGGCTCGGAGACGGAATCGATCATGGTTGGGTCCGGCAGCATCGCCGGGTTGTCGATGGTGATTACCCCGCCACGTTTCAGCGTGACCTCGTACTCGACGGTCGGGGCCGTGGTGATCAGCTCGAGCTCGAACTCGCGCTCGAGGCGCTCCTGGACGATCTCCAGATGCAGCAACCCGAGGAATCCACACCGGAATCCGAAACCGAGGGCGGCCGAGTTTTCCGGTTCGAACGAAAGAGCCCCGTCGTTGAGCTGCAATTTCTCGAGCGCCTCCTTCAGGTCGCCGAACTGGTCTGAGTCGGTCGGGAACAACCCGGCGAAGACCATCGGCTTGACCTGCCGGTAGCCCGGCAGCGGAGTCGCCGCGCCGTTCTCGGCGGTCGTGATCGTGTCGCCCACGCGTGCGTCGACCACGTTCTTGATCGCCGCGGTCACGTAACCGACCTCGCCGGCGGTCAGCTTCTCGGCCGGCCGGGGACGCGGCGCGAACCAGCCCACCTCGTCGACCTCGTGAACCTTGCCCGTGTTCATCATCCGGATCCTGGTTCCAGGGATGATCTCGCCGTCCACCACCCGCACGTAGGTGATGACGCCCTTGTAGGTGTCGTAGTGAGAGTCGAAGATCAGCGCGCGAAGGGGCTTGGTCGGATCGCCGTGCGGACGCGGCACCCTTGCCACCACGGCTTCGAGAATCGCCTCGGTGCCGATGCCCTGCTTCGCCGACGCGAAGATCACCTGGTCGCGCGGGATGCCCGTGACGTCGGAGATCTCCTCGGCGACCATCTCCGGCTGCGCCGAGTCGAGGTCGATCTTGTTGACCACGGGGATGAGCGTCAGTCCCGCCTCGACCGCCTGGTACAGGTTCGCGAGCGTCTGGGCCTCGATGCCCTGCGCCGCGTCAACTACCAGCAGGGCGCCCTCGCAGGCGGCAAGCGACCTCGAAACCTCGTACGCGAAGTCGACGTGGCCCGGCGTGTCGATCAGATTGAGCTCGTAGCTCTTGCCATCTTTGGCCGGGTACGTCATGCGGACCGCCTGCAGCTTGATCGTGATTCCGCGCTCGCGCTCGAGGTCCATGGAGTCGAGCACCTGGTTCTGCATATCGCGCTGGCTGATCGAGCCGGTGTACTCGAGCAGGCGGTCGGCCAGCGTCGATTTCCCGTGGTCGATGTGGGCGATGATGCAGAAGTTCCGCACGCGGTCCTGTGTTGTCGGCACGCTGCAATGCTAGGGGTGCGACCGGAATCGTCGGCGAGAGCTGCGGCGGCGAGGTGGTCCAGCTGCTAGGCGCGGCCGAGCATCGCAGCGCGCGCATCCCGTGGATGCGTAAGCGAGAAGCGCAAGGCCGCAACGACGCAGATGGGCCGCATCGGCGTCGCAGATCCGTCGAAGAGTTCCGGTCGCACCCCTCGGGTCGACGAAAATAGGGGACGTGGGTGTCGTCCTCGCGATCGGCGTCCTGCTCTGTGTGGCGGGTCTTGTCCTGCTCGCCAACCTGTTCGGCGCGGCCGACCTCGTCATGCGCCGGGTGACGTCGCAACCGCTGGGTGAGCTGGCCCCTGGCTTCGCCGCCAGCCGCCGTGGCTTCAGGACCTACGCCGTGCTCGTGATCGCGATTGGAATCCTGTGCCTCGGCCTGGCCGCGACAGCGTGGTTCATTCCGCTCGGCGCCGGGCTCCTGGTCCTGGGAGCGATCACCTTCGGCATCGCATCGGTGATCGCAATCGTCGGCGAGGTCGAAACCTACCGCGCCTTGAAGCGCTAGGGCCGTGCTGGCGTTGCTTGGGCGACCGGGCTTGGCCCGGTCGCGACTTTGTTCTTAGTCTCCATGCGTGGCTGGGCTTCAGATTCTTGATCAAGTCCAATCGATATACCGGAATGGGAGCAGCGCCTCGGCAAAGCCGACGCGCGATGAGGGAAAACCATCCGGTGGTCTCATGCGGTGGTTGCACCACTCGCCGCTGACGATTCTTCCATGAACTCGGTCAGTCTCTGGGCTGGTGAACGCCAACCCAGGGTCTGACGAGGGCGACCGTTGAGCTGATCG
>JBGPEO010000222.1:0-2747 GCA_041482895.1 Candidatus Dormibacteraceae bacterium
ATCGGTGCGCAGCGAGGGCACGCCGAATGGCTACGTGCCGGTCGAGTACCCCGCGGTGGCCTCGCTGCACATGGTCAACGCGCTCGTCGACGCAGCGAAGGAGTCGGGTGCGCCGTATCACGTCGGGATCATCCGCAGCGTGGACGCGCTGTATTCCGACCTCGTGCCCGACAGCATGCCGCGGCCCCATCTCCGGGACGAGCTCGAGATGTGGTCACGCGCCGGCGTGTTGAGCAACGACATGGAAACCTCGACGCTCTTCGTGGTCGCCCGCATGAGGAAGCTGCGCGCGGCCACGATCAACCTTTGCGTGGACGAGCTGGGCGCGGGGGAGATCCATCACGTCGACCCCTCGTACATGGACCGGATGCTGAAGGTGGCGGTGGACGCGGTCCGTCGCCTTATCGCCCAAGACCGTGCCGCTGAAGATAAGTAGCCATCCGCTCGTCGCCGACAGCCTACGCGGGCTGCGCGACCGGTCGACCCCTCCCGAAGAGTTCCGGGTGCTCGCGCGAAAAGTGATCACCCTGCTGCTGTACGAGGCCACCGCCGACCTCGAGGTGCGGCGCGGAACGGTGCAGACCCCGCTGGCCGAGGCTGCCGCCATCTCCATCGAGCGGGAGGTCGTTGCGATCCCCGTGCTGCGGGCCGGCCTCGGACTGCTTGCCCCTGTTCTGGAGCTGCTGCCACGCGTGAGCGTCGGCTACATCGGCCTCGAGCGCGACGAGGAAACCGCCGTCGCGCGCATCTACTACAACAAGCTTCCGCTCCTGGTGGGCAAGGTGCCGCTGCTGCTGGACCCGATGCTGGCGACCGGCGGATCGGCGGCACAGGCCCTGGACCTGATCAAGGAAGCGGGCGGGCGCAACCCCCGGATGATCTGCGTCGTGGCCGCGCCCGAAGGCGTGAAGGTGCTCGAGGACCGCCACCCGGAGGTGGATGTTTACACTGCGGCGCTGGACGAGCGTCTGAACGACAGGGCGTACATCGTGCCCGGCCTGGGCGACTTCGGAGACCGCCTTTTCGGGACCACGACTTAACGCCTGGAAAGTGATAGGTTGACGGCGTTCGCCGTCAGCGCGTTTGTTTTCGGGGGAGGTTGCTGAAATGCGTAGGTTGCTTCAGGCTGCATTGCTGGCGCTGGCGCTCGCGCTCATACCGGCCGCCGCGTCGGCGGCGGTCGTGACCAACGTCCGGGTTCCGTTGAACATCACGGTCGTCAGCCCGTGCAATGGCGACGTGATTGCAGTGACCGGCAACATCCACCTGCTCGCCTCGTCAACCAGCGACGGCAGCGGCGGCTTCCACATGACGTTCATGGACAACGTCTCTCAGGTCACTGGCGTCGGCTCGGTAAGCGGCGCGACCTACCACGGCGTGGGCGGTGACTGGTTCGCCGGCAATGTGCGGCCGCCGTTCCCTGTCGAGTTCACCGCCACCGACGTGTTTGGCCTGATCAGCGCGGGTTCCGCGCCGAACTTCATGGTCACCGACACCTTCCACATCACGGTCAATGCCGATGGGACGCTGACGGCCAGTGTGGCCAGGCTGAGCATCACCTGTAGATAGCGGTACGTGAGCAGGGCGCCGCGCTCTCGGCGCCCTGCTCATCCCCTCCCAAACGCGGCGTCGTAGGCAACGTCGTTGCACCGTCGCAGTTCAACTTCGGTCATCCCCATTGCTGCAGCCAGCTCGAATTCGTGGCTGAGCGTTGTGTCCGCGACCGTGCGCGAATCGGTGCTGATCGTGCAGCGGACCCCGGCGCGAACCAGGCGTGGCAGCGGGTGCTCGGCCAGGCTTGGTACCGCTTTGCATTTCCAGTTCGCGGTCGGGCACAGGTCGAGCACCACGCCTTCGGACCTCACGCGCTCAACGATGCGTGGGTCTCTGGCCCCGATCACCCCGTGCGCGATCCTCTCCACGCCGAGGTCGAGCGCCTCCTCGACGCTCGAAGGGTCGCCGGCCTCTCCCGCGTGGCAGGTGAGCCTCAAGCCGGCGGCGCGGGCGGCCTCGAAAGCAGGCCGCTGCGGAGCGGCCGGGTATCGCACCTCATCCCCCGCGAGGTCGAAGCCCACCACCCCACGGCCGGCGAAACGGCCGGCCTCGCGCGCGAGCGCGACATTATCTTCCGGTGAGTCCTGACGCATGGCGCACACGATCGCGACGGCTTGCAATGGAGCCGCGGCCAGCCCTGCGAGCACTGCGCCGATCACGTCCGCCACAGTGAGCCGGTTGCGCAGGTGCAGTCTCGGCGCCCACCGGACCTCGAGATAGTCGATGTTCTCAGCGGCGGAGTCGACGCCGAGCTCTAACGCGACTCGCTCCAGAGCGGCCTCCGTCTGCAGGACCGCGATCGCGTCGTCGAAATACGCGATGTAAGCAGCTTGAGACGGGCAGTCATCCGGTGCCACCATCCTCAGCGGCCGGTCGAGACCGCGATTGAGCACAAGCTCTTTCGCTGTCGAAATCCGCACGGCGCCGTCGAGGTGGCAGTGCAGCTCTGCCTTGCGCCAGGCGAAATAGGGCGAGGCGGCCGTGTTCGCTAGGTCAGCGAATAGATGTGAGGCAGCTCGCGGTAGAGGCCGGCGTAGTCGAGGCCATAGCCGATCACGAAGCGGTCGGGAATGACAAAACCGCAGAAATCGATCTTCACCTCGACCACCCGGCGCGCGGGCCTGTCGAGCAGCGCCGCGATGCGCAGCGACGCAGGGCCCAGGCGGCGGATGCGCTTGGCGATCACGTTGACG
>JBGPEO010000223.1:0-2711 GCA_041482895.1 Candidatus Dormibacteraceae bacterium
CGGTCGAGGTGGAACTGCAGCCACTGGTGGAACGCCACCCGGCCGGCGAGCGGGCCTCGTATCGCCGCCACTCCCTCGCTGCGCGGATGTCGGAGCTCGGCCGGCCAGCTGCGCCACGCCGGTCCAAGGCGCTCGGTGATGGCGCTGAAGGTGGCGTAGTCCTCGAGCGCCCTGCCCTGCCCGCGGACCCAGGGCTGCATGCCGGCCGGATTGGGCGCGACCTTGAAGATGGCTTCGAGCGCGCGGGACTTGAGGCGGAAGACCGCGTCGTGGTCGATGAGTCGCTGCGAGTTGAGGGAGAGCGCCTCATTTCTCAAGGGCTCCAGCTCGGCGGCGCAAAGCTCGGCGCCTGGCAGCTCTTCGATCCTCAGGTACAGCGTATTCAAGAAGCGGCGCGACGACGCGTAATAAGGACACGGTTCCTGGTGCGGGGTGGGCGGCTGCGCGCCGAGGGGGTTGATGAGCAGCACGGACGCGCCCTGGCCCCTGGCCATCCGCCCGAGTCGGCGAAGGTCCGCCAGGTCGCCGATGCCCCAGCTTTCGCGCGAGCGCGCCGCGTAGATCTGCGCGGCCCAACCCCAGGCGCGGCTGGGCGGCGGCTCGCTCCTGGCGGGTGGGATAGCACGGCGCCGGACCCGCGGCGGGTGGTCGCTCGTCGCGCCCATGGCCGAGAGGATCGCGTCCTCTATATGGGGCTGCGTCTCGACGACGTCGCCGCGGTAGCCGAAGTAACGGGGCAGCACGCCCCAACGGATCGCTCGCTCGGACATCATTCGCAAGTATCCTCAACTCGATGATGGCGAGAGATCGGGCCAGCATCCCTGGCCGCACCTCTCGGCTGTTCCACGTCCCGTCCGAGGACTGCAGCTCCGGCACCGCGCAGACCGCCGGCATGACTCGCCTGGCGGCGCTTTCGGGCGACTCTGTGGGCAGCCGGGCGATCTGGCTGGCACGCACGTCGCGCCCGGCGTCGCCTCGGGACCGCATCATCACGGCGAGAGCGAGACCGGCATCTACGTGGTGGCGGGACACCCGGAGTTCGTCTACTCCGAGGGCGGGAAGGAGGTGCGGGTGAGGACCAAGCTCGGCGACTACATCTACATCCCGCCGTTCGTCCACCACGTCGAGTCCAACGCGCACTCCGAGGAGGAGGCGGTCGTAGTGATCGCCCGCACCACGCAAGAAGCGATCGTGGAAAATCTGCCGGAGCTCTAGGCGGTCCTGGCGTAGGATGCTGCCATGGCCGTCGCCGAGGGATTCGAGGTCGCGCGCTTCCTCAGGGAGCAGCCCAAGAAGCTGTTCATTGGCGGGAAATGGGTGGAATCGGCCTCGGGCAAGACGTTCGACACCATCGATCCTTCCACGGGCGAGGTGCTCGCGCGCGTCGCTGAGGGCGGAGCCGAAGACATCGATCGTGCCGTTGCCGCGGCCAGGAAGGCGCATGAGAGCGGGGTCTGGCGGGACCTGCCGCCGGCCGAGCGGGCCAAGGCGCTCTGGCGCGCCGGCGATCTGATCGAGGAGCGGGCGAATGAGTTCGCCCAGCTGGAGAGCCTCGACAACGGCATGCCGATCAACGACGCGCTCGTCTTCAAGGTTCCACTCGCGGCAGCCACATTCCGCTACTACGCGGGATGGGTGACCAAGCTCGATGGTGGAACCCAGTCCCTGTCGTTGCCGGGGAAGTTTCTCAGCTATACCCTGCGCCAACCCGTGGGCGTGGTGGGTCAGATCATCCCCTGGAACGAGCCGCTCTTGATGGCGAGCTGGAAGGTCGCGCCAGCGCTTGCTTGCGGGAACACGGTCGTGCTCAAGCCCTCGGAAGAGACGCCGCTGACCGCGCTCCTGCTGGCCGAGATCCTGCAGGAAGCAGAGATCCCCGCGGGTGTGATCAACGTCGTCCCAGGCTTTGGCGAGACGGCGGGAGCGCGCCTGGCGGCGCATCCGCATGTCGACAAGATTGCGTTCACGGGTTCGACCGAGGTCGGCAAGCTGATTGCCAAAACTGCGGCCGAGACCAACCTCAAGCGCGTCAGCCTGGAGCTCGGTGGAAAGTCACCCAACATCGTGTTCGCCGACGCTGACCTTGCCCGCGCCGTGTCGGGCGCATTCATGGGCATCTTCTTGAACAGCGGCCAGATCTGCTCGGCGGGTTCGCGGCTGTACGTCCAGGAAGAGGTCTACGAGCAGACCGTCGACGAGCTGACCAGGTCCATCGAGAACCTGCAGCTCGGTCCGGGGATCGATTCGATGACGCAGATGGGCCCGCTCGTCTCGCAAACGCAGATGGATCGCGTTCTCGGCTACATCAGCATCGGCAACAAGGAGGGTGCGCGGCTCGTCACCGGGGGAAAGCGCGCAAGCGGCCACGGCGCCGGATTTTTCGTAGAACCCACGGTGTTTGCCGACGTCGAGGGCAAGATGCGAATCGCTCGAGAGGAGATCTTTGGACCTGTACTGGCGGCGATCCCGTTTTCCGACGAAGAGGACCTGATCACCAAGGCGAACGACACCATGTATGGACTGGCCGCCGGTGTATGGACCAGCGACGTCAAGCGAGCCCACCGCGTGGCACATGCGCTGCAGGCGGGGACCGTCTATGTGAACTGCTACCACATGTTCGACCCGGCGGCGCCGTGGGGCGGGTTCAAGCAGAGCGGGTGGGGCCGGGAGCTCGGCCCGTACGCTCTCGATCTCTATACCGAGATCAAGAA
>JBGPEO010000224.1:0-2668 GCA_041482895.1 Candidatus Dormibacteraceae bacterium
GCTCGTTAACCGCGCGATCGAATGGGTAGCCTCGCCGCCGAAAGTGCTGAACCGGCGCCTACTGGATTTCGAAACCGGGCCGATGCCGGTCATCATCTCGCGCTGCGACTATCAGACCTGGCGGGACGAAACGACCTGCTCGTCCTGGGAATTCCGCGCGGTGGCGTCCCTGTTGCGTACGAGGTTGCAAAGGCACTGCGTGCTCCGCTGGACGTGATCGTCGTCCGCAAGCTCGGCTATCCCGGTGCACCCGAGCTGGCGATGGGGGCGATTGCTTCCGGCGGCGTTCGAATCCTCAACCAGCAGGTGCTTGAGGAGATGCCGGTAGCGACTCGGGTAATCGATCAAGTGGCAACTCGAGAGTTGAGGGAGCTGGAACGGCGTGAGAGGTCGTATCGGGGGGGCCGTCCTCCGTTTGACCCGAGGGGCCTGACAGTGATCGTGGTTGACGACGGCCTCGCTACGGGGTCGAGCATGCGCGCGGCGGTAGCTGCAGTGCGGCAGCGCGGACCAGCGGAAATCGTGGCAGCCGTTCCGGTCGGCGCCACGTCGACCTGCCTATCGCTCTCGCATGTCGTCGACAGGCTCGAATGCGTCATCGAGTCGCCTGAGTTCTTCGCAGTTGGCGCATGGTACGAGGACTTCAGCCAGACGACCGACGAAGAAGTCCGCACCCTGCTTGATGAGCTGGCAGAGCACGACCGTCATCCGCGACCCAAGACTGCGCCGAGACAATGACCAGGCTCACATCGCAACCGTCAACGCACAAACAAGCCGGCTGCCTCCCGGCGGCAGCCCCATGCTGGGCATGGCTGCCTTTAGACAGTCAAGCCTTGTTCGCTTTGTGGACGATGGTGAGGCTGCCTGCGCTGGGGAAGAACTCGCTCTCGTGCCCGTCCTCCCACCGGACGCGGTAATAGATCCCATCGCCCGCACCCAGCACCTCGAGGATCTCGCCTTTACGCGGCGGACGCTCTATCCGCTCGGACTCCATCACCACCCGATCTCCGACTTTGCCTACGCCCATCATTCGACCTCCTTCAAAAACGGCGATCCCTACAACAAGCTAGCCGTGCCGGCAAGGATTCGCTCAGAGGCGAATGGCCGCCTGAAAGCAGGCCCTCTGGGGCCGATCAGGAGGCGCCCGTCTGTCCTGTCTTCGCCCGATTCCACGGAGCACGGGAAGGCGGTGGCGGCGTGGCTTTGGTCCCAGGCGGACCCTCGATGCCACGCCAAGGGGGTTCTTTGTTTGACCCTCTCCCCGACCCTCTCCCCTGCGGGGAGAGGGGGACGCTCTAAGCGGTTCTTTGTTTGACCCTCTCCCCGACCCTCTCCCCTGCGGGGAGAGGGGGACGCTCAAGCGGTTCTTTGTTTGACCCTCTCCCCGACCCTCTCCCCCGCGGGGAGAGGGGGACGCCAGAGTCGACTTCAACATCACATCGGGCGGGCTTCGAGAAGCCCGACCAGAGTCTGTATGAACTCGGCCGCTCGAGCCCCGTCGACCATGCGGTGGTCGCAACTCAGGCTCAAGAGGAGTGTCGGCCTCACGACCGCCGACCCCTGGCGTGCCACCACTCGATCGGCGATCCGGCCTACGGCCAGGATGCCTGCCTGACCCTCGGTGAGGATCGCTGTGAAGAGGTCGATGTCGTACATGCCGAGGTTGCTGACCGTGAAAGTGCCTCCGGACAGGTCGGCCGCTCGCAGGCGGCCGGCCCTCACGCGCTCCACCACCTCTTTGCGCCGCGCCGCGATCTCCTCGACGGGCATGCGGTCGACACCGTGGATGACTGGAACGATCAGGCCGTCGGGAACGGCGACCGCGAGCCCGATGTTCACCTCCGGAGCAAGGCAGTTCATCCGGGGGTGCCTGGCCAGCGCCTGGGCGACGCACCGCAGCAGGAGGTCTGTGTAGGTCACGGCTTCTCGAGCGCCGCGGCGCTCCTCGACCATCGACCCGGCGTCAACCTCTCGGAAGACGAAGAAGTGAGGCGCTTCCTTCCAGCTCCGCGTCACGTTCTCGGCCATCGCGCGCCAGAGCGCCGGCTCGGTGGCCGATGAGGTCACAGGACGAGCGGCCTGCAGGACGTCCTCTTGCAGGACGTCTTCTTGCAGGATCGCACCGCCTGGCCCGCTCCCCACGACCCGCGAAAGGTCCACGCCTCGCGCCTCTGCCAGACGGCGAGCCTTTGGTGAGGCCGAAGGCCGGCCGGAGCCGATGGCTTGAACCGGCGCCGTTGGACTTGCGGCTGCGGCGACCGGTGAAGTGGGCTTGACCGGTGCGCTCGAGGTTCGCGTTGCATCCGGCATCGACTCCCCGGCGGCCAGGATCATGGCGATCGGGCGGCCGACCGCGATGTCATCGTCGCCGGCCGCGGTGAGCCCGGCCAGGATCCCGCTCGCGGGCGACTCGACCTCGACCGTCGCCTTGTCGGTCTCGATCTCCATCAGCGGCTCGCCTTTGGTGACGGCGTCGCCTTCGCCCTTGAACCAGCGCACAAGCTTGCCTGTCTCCTGCGCCATGCCGAGCGCGGGCATCACGACCTCGATCGGCAACTCAGTTTTGGGTCCGGACCCTGGCGCCTTCGCGGCGGGCCCCCTGCACGACCGGGTTCCGCCCCTTGCTGTTCAGGTTGGACTGAGCCTCGCGCGTGGTCGGTAAAGAGCC
>JBGPEO010000225.1:0-2636 GCA_041482895.1 Candidatus Dormibacteraceae bacterium
AGCGACCAGGGGCACGCCCTTCGACAGGCTGAGCATGGTGCTGCCGTAGCCGCCGTTGCAGACGAAAACGTCGGCGCGCTGGAGGACGGACTCGAAATCGACATAGTCCTCGATGACGGCGTTGTCCACTGGGAACTGCCGGCGGAGCTGCTCAGTGTTCTTATGGCCGGTCCCCACGATCACCAGCGCACCGGTGGGGAGCAGCGCCTCCAGGGCGGGGATGATGAGTTTGCCGGGGTCGTGGTTGTCGATCGTCCCCTGGGAGACCAGGATCACTTTGCGGTCGGGGGCGATCCCGTCGAGCTGGACGGGCACAGGCGTCGTGCCATTGCGGTGCGGTGCGAGCAGGCCCGCAAAGTGCAGATTGGGCGAGGGCTGCCGGCGTGGATACTCGAACCCTGGCACCCCGTTCTGGAAGAGGACGTCGTGGTAGCCATAGAACTCGTCGAACACGGACCCCGTGATGGGCGGCAGGCCGTGGCGCCGGAGGACCTGGTTGTATAGCCCACGGCCGTGGGCGAGCACCATGCGATCCATGGCCGCCCCCATCGCGCGGTGGACCAGCCGGCCGGCGGCAGTCCGGGCCGGCCGGAGGCCGGAGAAGTTGGGCGGCACGTCCGGGGACGTGGCAAGGATCGGGAGCAGCCCGAACCCGACCACGTGCTTGCCCATCACCTGGCGGACCAGCCGAGCTGCCATGAAGCCGGCGTCGGCCAGCATCACGTCGAACGGGAACTTGCGGTCGATGTCGCGGACGTCCTCGAAGTAGGCCTCGGCGTTGATGACGAAGACGTGCTCGAAGTCGAAGCGGATCAATGCGGGCCCACGGAGGCGGGCCCGCTCGGGGTAGAGCTGAGGCAGCGTCTCGGCGTTGATCTCGAGCGCGCGATTGAAGGGCAGGTGCGGAAGGCCGAGCTTCTGGAGCCTGCCGGCGTAAGAGACGCCCGTGTACCAGCGCACGTCGTGACCCGCGTCGCGGAGGTGAACCGCCACCCCGGTCAGCGGGTTGAAATGGCCATCCGCCGCCAAGCTTGCAAAGAGAATCCTCATCTGCCGACGGACCGATCCAAAGACATGCCGCCACCCTCCCCTATGATTTAACTAGTGACACGCTAGCGAGCCACTAGGTTAGACTGCCGGCGTGAAGGTTGTCAACCAGCGTGAGCACCTCAGCCGTAGGGAGCGGGCCGAGCGGACGCATGCCCGCATCGTGGAAGCCGCCCACCGATTGTTCAGCACCGAGGGCTACGAGGCGACCACCATGCAGGAGGTCGCGGCCGAAGCCGAGGTCGCGGTCCAGACCGTCTATCTCGACTTCCGGACCAAGGCCAGGCTGCTGGCCGCGGTCGAGCAGCTGGCGGTCATCGGCCCCGACGGTGACGGCCGCGAGCCGGCTTGGTTTGGACAGATCCGGGCGGCTCCCGACGGCCGCCGCGCCGTCGTCGTCTTCGTCCGCGAGGCGGCCACGGTGATCGAGAGGATCGCGGCCTTCGTGGAGATGGTGGGCAGCGCCCTCCCCGCGGACCCCGCAACGACCGCCGAACGGGAGCGCGGTCGTGACCAGTTCTTCGCCGTCGTCGTTGATCGGCTGGTGGCGCTGGGCCACCTGAGGCCGGGCCTCACCCCCACTCGGGCGCACGACGCGGTCCGCGCCCTCATCTCCATCGACGCGTACATCGACCTCACACGGCGGCGCGGGTGGACACAAGACGAGTGGATCGACTGGATGGTCGATCTCCTCGCCCACGAACTGCTCGCTTAGGCTCGCGCTTCCCGTATCGCTGAAGCGAATACCTGCGGCGCCTCCACCGGCATGAAGTGGCCGATGCCTGGATTGAGTTTTGCCCTCTTACAGGTCCCCACGCGGGCCACCGATAGATCGCGCGCGAGCTCAAAACGGTGGCTGCGGCGACCACTTCTCTGCTTGCCTTGCGGAAAGTCGCCAGAAAAACTGTGACCCGGCTGTGATCAGGCTGGTTAGGCGGAGACTGCGAAAACGCCGAGTTTGAATACGATTTTTGGTCGGGGGCCCGGGATTTGAACCCGCGGCTTCACGGTCCCGAAACCTGAGGCGGTCTCGTCCACCGAGACCGCTTTCGAGGGTTTTGAGGTCGATTGGCGGCATTGCGCATGCCTGTTGGACCTGTTTCGAGCCGTTACAAGCTCACGAATTACTACACGAATTACTTCATGAAAAGGCGCGAGGTTCAGCTGGTCGGGGCCGGTAGCGCCATGGCTCGCGCGTTTCTTTGCACGAACTTCGCGTGCACCACACTAGGCGGCTTTGGCCGCTTCGCCTACCTCGCTCTTTTGCCCAAATCGCCGGCCCCTGATCGCCACCTGCTGGAAGATCAGCCCACCGATCAAACCGTAACCGATCATAGAAACGATGAGGATCGGGCCCATCCAGGCGGTGTTCGAGGTCGAGGTCAGGAAGTTGGCGACGCCCGACAGCCGCTCCTGTGACGTGGTCTCGATGGCGAAGATCTGAGGGATCAGGTAGAAGCCGGCGCCAGCGGCGAGGAGGGCCGTCGACACGCGGTAAACCTGGAAGTCGTCATCGGAGTCGTAGAGCAGTTTCACATACAGGCTCGCGAAGAGGAGTACGCCGGCCAGGGGGGCGGTCAGCGGAAGCG
>JBGPEO010000226.1:0-2527 GCA_041482895.1 Candidatus Dormibacteraceae bacterium
CCTCGGACGCCGCATCGAACGGGTGGCCGAGCCCACGTACGCCAACCTGCGAGGCGCCGCTCTGTTTGCAGCGATTTCGCTCGGGCGGATGTCGCTCGATGAAGCAGGTGGATTGGTCCCCGTGACGGACAGCTTCGAGCCGCAGCCCGAGGCCCGCGCGGTCTACGAGCCGATGTACGCCGAGTTCAAGCATTTCTACAAGCGCCTCCACTCGAGCTACGCGCGTCTCAATCGCAGGAGCGCCGGATGACTGGGAGCTCCGTCGTCGCCCCCCGCATTTCCTCCAGGCGTTGGGCCGTCCTGGGCGCTTACGCGCTGCTCGCGGCCTGCACCCAGCTGCTGTGGTTGAGCTTCGCGGCCGTCGACACCCGGAGCGCCGCGGTGATGAAGGTCGACCTTGGCACGGTCGGCGACCTCGCCGCCGTCTTTCCGTTCGTCTACATCGTGCTGGCGCTGCCCACGGGGCGCTGGCTGGACATGAGGTTCGCCCAGGCGCTCGGCGTGGGTGCGCTCCTGACCGGCGGTGGCGCCCTCATCCGTCTCGTTTCGCCCTCGTCGTTCGGATGGCAGCTGGCCGGGCAGCTGGTGATCGCCGCCGGGCAGCCGCTGGTGCTGAACAGCATTACCAAGGTCGCAGCGCGGTATTTCGCTCCCGCGGAGCGCGCCACCGCGATCTCGCTCGGGACGGCGGCCCTCTTCTTGGGGATCCTCGCCGCGGTCCTGATGGCAGGACCGCTGTTCGACGCCGGCGGCCTGCCGCTGCTGCTCGGTGTTCAGGCCGTGCCCGCCGTGCTCGCCGCTCTCCTCGTCCTGGTCGCGCTCCGGACCCCGCCCGCCTTCGCGGACGACCTTTCGGTTTCGCTGAGCCTGCGCTGGCTCGCGGGCGACCGTTTCATGTGGGTCCTCGCCGCGCTGGTCTTCATCGGGATGGGCACCTACAACGCGGTCGCCACGTGGCTGCAGCCGATCCTTGCGCACTTCGGCGAGGGAGAGGTGGCCGGCAACCTCATCGCGGTCATGACCTTCGCCGGCATCATCGGCGCCGCCGTCCTGCCGACGCCCATCGCGGCGCGGAATCGCCGGCGGGAGATGCTGCTGGCCGCGCTCACCGTCTCCGCGGTGTCGTTCGTCGCCATCGCCTTGAGCCACAACGTGCTGTGGGTCGGCGCCTGGCTCTTTGCACAGGGATTCCTGCTCCTGGCAAGCCTGCCCGTAGTGCTGGACTGGTCAGACGTCCACGCCGGCCCGGAGCGTCAGGGTGCCGCGGTCGGCTTTCTGATGATGGCGGGCAATCTTGGAGGGCTGCTGCTCGTGCTGGTGGTGCAAGCGCTCATCGGCAACCCCTACCTCGCGCTCGGAGCGCTGGCTGTCGTGGCGGTGGCCGGGTTCCCGGTCGTGCTCAGGCTTCCGGCTCAGCGCCTTCCCTGAGGAGGCCTTCCAGGTCCAGCCTCCGCCCGCTGAAGGTGAGGCGTCCCTCGGCGTCGCGAGGCCACTGGTCCTTGGGTCGGTCCCAGGCCAGCTCGAGGCCGTTCTCGTCAGGGTCGCGCAGGTAGAGCGCCTCGTGCGTGCCATGGTCGTTCACCCCGTCGAGAGGCCAGTCGGCAGCCACCAGCCGGCGCAGTGCGTCGCCGAGGGCGGCGCGGGTCGGGTACCGGATGGCGACGTGGTACAGGCCAGTGGTACCGGGCGGCGGCGGAGTGCCGCCCTTCGACTCCCACGTGTTGAAGCCGAGGTGGTGATGGTATCCGCCGGCCGACAGGAACAGCGCGTCCGGCATGCGTACCACCACGTCGAATCCAAGGATGTCGACGTAGAAGTGGTGGATGCGGTCGATGTCAGCGGTCTTGAGGTGGACATGTCCGATGTCGACGCCGGCGTCGATCGGTCGCGGGCTGCGTTCGCGCGGCGTGACGCCCGGAACTGCTTGGGTTGAAGGTTTGGTGCTCATGCTCAGTCCTCGGGTGGTCCGACGAGCTTCCAGCCGTTCTGCCATGGCCAGCTGTGCTTGACCTGAAGCATCACGATCAAGAGTCCCATGCTCTCGAGCGCGCGGGCCATGACCAGCGGGCCCGCGTCGATTGGCCGATAGCCTATCGACCCGACGAACTCGAGGACCTTGTCCTTGGCGGCCTGGTCGTCGCCGGCGACGAAGCCGTCCAGGCGGGTGCCACCTACGGACGGCTCGGCCATCCGGGCGGCAAAGGAGTAGTTGAACGCCTTCACGACATGCACCTTGGGGTGGCGCGTCTGGATCTCCTCGGCGTTGGAAATGCCGTTGAGCACCTCGCCGGGGTTCTCCGTGTTGATGTGGTTGGTCGCATCGACGACGACCTTGCCGTCGACCGCGGTTCCGAGTCCGCGGAACACCTCGCCGAGCTTGTCATATGGAACCGCGACGATCACCAGGTCGGCGTCCTTGACCGCCTCCTGGTTGGAGCCGGCTGAGTGCGCACCGGTCGCCTTGGCCGCCTCGGCAGCCTTCTCCGCGCTGGTGGCGGTCATGGTGACGTTGTGTCCAGCCTTCACG